>URRF01000028.1 GCA_900550145.1 uncultured Mollicutes bacterium | reverse complement strand
ATAAAATATCTCCTACCGCAGCAATTTTTGCAGTTGTTCTTCTTACTTCTCCGGTTGAACTTTCTTCTGGGTTTTTAAGAGTGTATTCCATTGCTGTAAATATTTCTTCTGTCTGCTTTGCTAGTTCTTCCGCTTGTTTAGCTATTAACATCTTATCTTGATATTGTCTATATTTGATAAATGTGGTTGATATTACAATTACTGCTATTAGTATAACGCAAATTATAATAAAATTTTTATTAGTTATGGTATCTAATACGCTATTTCTTTTTCTGTTATTTCTTCTGTTTCTCATATTTCTTCCCTTCTGCATGTTTTCATATAAAAATAAAAAATTATCATATTTAAAGCTCAAAAGAGTTTAACTAGATAATTTTCATCTTATGGTTGGGCTGGCTAGATTCGAACTAGCGCATGCGAGAGTCAAAGTCTCGTGCCTTACCACTTGGCTACGAGGCAATCACTGGTGGAGAGAGATGGATTCGAACCATCGAACCCGAAGGAACAGATTTACAGTCTGTCGCGTTTAGCCACTTCGCTATCTCTCCATTAAAAATGGTGCCGAAAACAGGAATTGAACCCGTAACCTACTGATTACAAGTCAGTTGCTCTACCAATTGAGCTATTTCGGCACATGGTGGAGGATATAGGACTCGAACCTATGACCCCCTGCTTGTAAGGCAGGTGCTCTAACCAACTGAGCTAATCCTCCAAAACTTCAATTGACGTATATTAATATACCAAATGTTTGGCTGTGTTGTCAATACCTAACTATCTATTTCATGAAGTTTTTCTGTTATCCAGTACTCTAAATTGTTAATTAGTGGTTCAAAACCAGTCCCAGTTTCTTTAATTTTGGTTTTTTTATTCTTACTATTTACTCTATGGTTTATACCTTTTATTGATAACTTCACATGATTTGTCGTTTCATCAATTTCGATAATTCTTGCTATAATAAGTTCTCCTACTTCTCCGTAATCTCCTGTATTTTTAACAAAATCATCAGACATTTCTGATATATGGATTAATCCACTATAGAAATTATCAAGATTAACAAATATACCATACTTTTCTACACCAGTTATTGTACCTTTAACTATTTTACCAACTTTATACTGTGCCATATCACACCTCATGCACATTATAACACATGATTATTTATTTTGTCTAAATAAATTGCAATATTTGTTAAAGCCATGTATAATTTGATTGGTGATACGAATGAAAGAAAGTGTTGAAGAGAAAATTAGTAATATATTAAATAAAATAAAACCATTTTTGAATAATGATGGTGGTGATGTTGAATTTATCAAATTTGAGAATGGTAAGTGTTATGTAAAACTATTAGGTGCCTGCACAGAATGTGATATGGCAGATAATACAATTAAAGATATGATTGAGTATACTTTAAAATTTGAAATACCTGAAATTGAAGAAGTAATAAATGTTATTTAACCAACCACTCTATTTTATATAATGACCAATTTTGCATGAGAAAATACAAAAATTTTTCATACGAAGTTGATTTTTTTATTATATTTAAAATAATGTTCTCATTTAAATCCATTTCTAAAATATTTTCATACAAATCAAAATAATATGATGGGAAAAGTAATCTAGAAAAAAGTAAACTCAATGTTGGTTTATCAAATATTGCTTTACTAAATAATTCATTTAATATTTTATATACATCTATATCACTATTAAAAAATACATCTTTTATATATTCTGCAATATCTCTTACTTTGTAATCTATTACTAAATTCAATGGATTATATAAATCAAAGAGTGTTGAATTTGCACCTATTCTTCTATGAGTAACTGATAAATTTGTATTCATCTTTTCTTCACTTAATTCTTTAATATATTCTATTGCATTTTCTCCAAGCCCTATATAATAATCGACTGTATTATAAATATATGGGTATTTTTTTATTAAATGCCCTATTTGATATTCAAAATAATCAATCTTTAAGGACCATAATTTAACCCAATCAGTTCTACCTATAATATTGTTATCCATTATTGAATCGTTAGAATTTAACATAAATAGTATATCATCTATAGATATTATTTTAGTGTCATTAACATATACTCTTAGAAGTATATAATAAACCCCATCTACTAATGTAAGTGGTTCATTTTTTTTATTTAATATTATTTCATGCACTAATGAGTTTCTTGCAATCATCTCTCTATTCAATTTAAAAATAGTGTCTATTTCTGCTATATCTCTATTATAGATAGTAAAATAATATTTTTCATTATTAATTACAAATGTATAGTTATCTTTGCTTTTTACAATATTATCTGGATATAACTCATAATAGAAATTTATATAATTATTCATGGCACCACCTACAATATATTATGTTTGTCCAAAAAATAATATGAAAAAAAGAAGCATTATTTTGCTTCTTCAACTGCTCTTGTTTCTCTTATTACTGTTACTTTAACAGTTCCTGGGTATTGCATTTCATTTTCTATTCTATTTTTTATATCTCTTGCTACTTTAAAACTCTTCAAATCATCAATTTGATCTGGTTTTACTAATACTCTTAATTCTCTTCCAGCTTGTATTGCATATGATTTTTCAACGCCATCAAAACTATTAGCTATTTCTTCTAATTGTTCTAATCTTTTTATATAATTCTCTAGTGAATCATTTCTTGCTCCTGGACGAGATGCAGATAAAGCATCTGCAATAGCAACAATGACAGATATTATACTAGTTGCTTCAGTATCTCCATGATGTGATGCGATTGCATTTATAACAATTTTATCTTCATTAAATTTCTTTGCAAGTTCTACACCAATATCAACGTGACTACCTTCAACCTCAAAATCGATTGCTTTACCTATATCATGAAGTAACCCAGCTCTTTTTGCTATATTAACATTTTCACCTAATTCAGAAGCAATTATGCCAGATAAATGTGCAACTTCTTTTGAATGTTGCAATGCATTTTGTCCATAACTTGTTCTAAAATATAATTTACCTAAAATTTCAACTAGTTCAGGAGATAATTTAGATAATCCAAGTTCAAATGCCGCTTGATTTCCATATTCTAATATTTTATTATTAAAATCTTTACAAGTTTTATCATATAACTCTTCTATTCTAGCAGGATGAATTCTTCCATCTTTTACTAAAGTTTCAATAGTTTGTCTTGCAATTTCTCTTCTTAATGGATCAAAACTTGAAAGTACAATTGCTTCTGGTGTATCATCGATTATTAAATCTACTCCAGTTACCGCTTCTATTGTCCTTATATTCCTTCCTTCTCTTCCAATAATTCTACCTTTCATTTCATCATTAGGTAATGTTACAACTGAAACTGTTTTTTCATTTGTAACATCAGAAGCATATTTTTGCATTGTCATAACAAGCATATCTTTTGCTTTTTTATCAACTTCTAATTTTGCTTCTATTTCTCTTTCTTTAACCATTGAAGTAATTTCTACTTCTAAATCATTTTCTACACGTTTCATTATAAGATCACGTGCTTTTTCTTTAGAAAAACCGGAAATACTTTCTAATAGTTCCATCTCTCTTTTTTTTAATTCTTCCATTTCTTCTTCTGCTTTTTGGATTTCTTTTTGTTTTAAAACTAGGGCATTATCTCTTTCTTCTAACATCTTATCCCTATTTTGTAGGATCTCATCTCTTTTATCTATGTTTTTTTCTCTTTGAAGTAATCTATCTTCTAATTCATTTATTTCTTGTTTTCTTTCCCTAATTTCTTTATCAGTTTCTAATTTTAACTTATGACTCTCTTCTTTAAGTTCTAAAATAGAATCTCTCTTTGCCTTTTCTGCATCTTTTTTTGCTTTTTCTAAAATTTCTTCTGCTTTTTTAGAAGCGCCTTTTTCTTTTTTATTACTATAAATAATAACGGATACTGCGCCTACTCCTAATCCAATTACAGAGGTCAAAATGGAAACAATAATACCTTCCATAATTCCTCCTCTATATATATTTATATCGTTAAATTTTTAACTATATACTTCTATTGTAAATTTGATTTAACTTAAAGTCAAGAGCAAATTATTTCTATACATAATTGGTAATTATAGTTAAAAATTCATCAAATGATGAATTTTTTAGTTACCTCTTAAAATATTATAGTGTTCTCTTACTTTTGTTTCTATCTCGTCTCTTAGAACAATATTTTGTTTAAATAATGCTTTTACATTTTCCTTACCTTGGCCAATTTTTTCACCATTATATGAATACCAAGCACCACTTTTTTCTATTATTGCTGCTTCTGTTGCTAAATCAACAAGTTCGCCTTCTTTACTTACACCTTCACCATACATTATATCAACATTTGCTGTTTTAAATGGAGGTGCTACTTTGTTTTTAACCACTTTTATAACTGTTTTATTTCCAACAACTGAATCACCTTGTTTTATTTGTTCTGCTCTTCTTACTTCTAACCTTACAGATGAATAAAATTTAAGTGCTCTTCCACCTGGAGTTGTTTCCGGATTACCAAACATAACTCCTACTTTTTCTCTTAATTGATTTATAAATATTACTATTGTGTTTGTTTTATTAATTGTACCAGATAATTTTCTTAATGCTTGACTCATTAATCTAGCTTGAAGACCTACGTGTGAATCTCCCATCTCTCCTTCTATCTCGGCTTGTGGCACAAGTGCTGCTACAGAGTCAATTACTACAATACTGATTGCTTGGCTTCTTACTAATGCTTCACATATTTCTAGTGCTTGTTCCCCTGTATCTGGTTGTGATAATAATAAGTTATCTATATTTACTCCTAGATTTTTAGCATATACTGGATCAAGTGCATGTTCTGCATCAATAAAAGCGGCTCTGCCTCCTTTTTTTTGAACCTCTGCTATTGCATGTAATGCAAATGTAGTTTTACCACTTGATTCTGGTCCATATATTTCTACTATTCTTCCTTTAGGATAACCACCTACTCCAAGTGCTATATCTAATGATAATGAACCTGTTGAAATAACGTCTATTTCTCTTGTTTCACTGCCACCTAATCTCATGATGGCTCCTTTACCAAATTGTTTTTCTATATCGGCTAAAACCTGATCTAACATTTTATCTTTATCTATTTCTTTTTCTTTTGCCATTTTTTCCTCCCAATTTTTAATTACATTATCATTGTATAATATTTAAAATAATAAATCAAGTGTTTTTCGAACAATTGTTTGAATAATTGCTCTTATTTTTTCTCTAAAAATTAAAAAAGCTCTATATAAAAAGCTTTTTTTGTATATGTTTTCTTTCGTTTTTTTATTTTTGGTTATTTTCAAATATTAATTTTTTGTTCTTATAATAATATTCTACACCAGAATAAATTGATAATACTGTAGCAATTATAACAAGAACATTAGCAACATCTATATTCCATATTTCAAATGGTAAATTATAAAAGAATAATAATGTTAGTCCTGTCATCATTGTTGCTGTTTTTATTTTGCCTGCTTTGCCTGCTGCTATAACTACCCCTTTGTTAGATGCAAGCATTCTTATTGAATCAATTATAGTATCTCTAAATATTATTACAACTGGTATAATTGGACTTATAACATTTTGCACTGCAAATATAATTAAAACTGAATTAACTAAAACTTTATCTGCTATACTATCTAGAAATTTTCCAAAATCTGTAACTAAGTTTCTTTTTCTTGCAATTTTACCATCTAGTAAATCAGTTAAAGATGCGATCACAAATAATATTCCTGATATTATATATCTACTATCCACTTCTATTACTTCACCTATATTCCAAGTCCACATCGGAAAAGCTACGTTTATTTGATAAAATGGAAATAACATTATTATTATTAAAATTATTGTTAGTATTATTCTTGACATTGTTAATTTATTAGGTAAATTCATATTCTTCTCCTTTATAATAGTGATGCCATAATTCGATCATTATCTCTTCTATTTTTTTCTTTTATTAAAATTACTGAAGTTATGATACCAACAAGTAAAAGTATAATAATTCCTAAAATTATTAATTTCTTTTTATTGTTATTCACCGGATCTTTTGTATAAGGCGATAATGCCTTTTTGTTTGACTCAGCTTCTTCTTTTTGTTTACTAATTTTTTCAATCACATCAACCGGTATTTTAGAAGTGCATTCAAACATAAATTCATTAAATTCTTCTATTAGTTGTTCATAATCAAGACCTAAATATTTTGCATAGTCATATATTGCTTTTTTTAGAAAATATATATCTTGGAATGAATCTTTATTTCCAAGTTCTATATTTTTTAAATCTTCTACTTTTATTTTCAGATCTTCTGATACTTCTTCTAGAGATAAACCTTTTTCTTCTCTTGAAGTCTTTAGTTTCTCTCCTATAACTTTCATTTAATTCTTCCTTTCTTATTTTATAATAATATCTTATAAGCCATGTTCTGTGCTTCTTATGAAGCGGCAAACATTTATCTATGCATTAAATGCATCCTTTAATTAGTTACCTAATTAAAAGCTCCCCTACCATATTTTGGGTTTCTCGCTCGTGGGGTTTACCTCGTTCCATTTCTTCATTTCTGATTACTCGTCTCTATGGCACTTTATATCTAATATAACCATGGATTAATCTTTAGGTTAATTCGATGCCGTTAGTTAAAAACTACTATAAGTTATTTTTTCCTTATACACGAACACTACTATCCAAGTTGGACAGTGCGAGCATGGACTTTCCTCTATATAACTTGTATACAGCGTTTGCCCAGATATTATTAATAATTATTTTTATCTCCAAATACAACTTTCTCAAGTGTTGATATTCTTCTTAACATATCAACATTTGTAAGTTCTTTGTTAGGTGTATTTTTAAGGAGTTCTATTTTATCTTTACAATCCCTTAGTTCTTTTTTCAATCTAAGATTTTCTTCTATAAGCTCTTTTTTTTCAGCTTCGTTTCTTTTAACCATAGATATAAATTTAGTATAATCCCCAATTATTACATCCAAAAATTTATCTACTTCTTGTGGACGATACCCCCTAGTATCTACTTTAAAATCTTTATCCAAAATCTCTTGTGGTGTTAAAGATATTTCTTCAAATAACATACTCCTCTCACCTCTTATATATTCTCTCAAAAAAAGAGCATTTTGTCAACCTAGATGCTCTTTTCTATTTTTTATACTATTTCGTATATTTTTTATGCAATCATATAAAAATGTTGCTAATGATGTTGCTATTATACTTTCTAAAAATGTATTAATGTTTATACCATAGAAAATAAAATTAACTATCACACTTATTATAAGTAATAACCAAATAACCATATTCTTACGAATAAATTCTAAGTTTTTTAAACCTTCTCCCATAACAAGTAATATTATAGATAAATATATTGTTTGTATTTTAATCACCCATAGAATTATATGAATTACTTCATTTTTTTATTCTCTTAGCAAGTTTAATTTTAGTTTTATGTCTTCTATTTCATCAATCGCATCGTTTACGATTTCATATAAATAAACTATATCCATTCTATCACCATTTCTATAGTAACATATTTAAGTAAATAAATCATAAATTTACAATTATTTAACATTTGTCGACAAAACATATCATTTTATACCATAATTCTTGTAGTAATTGATTAAAATATGTAGTATACTTAAGTAAGGTGGTAATGTGATATATAACAACAAAATTCTAAGCAGTCATGCTAATAGAGGGATGGATTTAGAAAATGATATAAATAATACAAATAGTTATTATTTAGATAATGATATTGCTATAGTATATAAAAAACCAACTCCCATTAAAGTTAGCAAGGTTAATTATAATAAGAATCATACTATAATAACAGAAGCATTTTATGAAATGCCATCAACCACTGATTATAATGGAATATATAAGGGAAAGTATATTGATTTTGATGCGAAGGAAGTAAAAAATTCGAGTAGTTTTGCCCTTTCTAATCTTCATACACATCAATTAAAGCATTTAAAAAGAGTTAAGGAACATGGTGGAATATCATTTTTAATAGTTAGGTTTTATAAAAACAATATTACGTATTTGATAGAGATAGATGAAATAATTGATTATATAAATAGTGAGAATAGAAAATCTATTCCTATTGATTATTTTGAATCAAAGGCACATAGAATACCTGATGCGTATATTCCAAGGGTTAATTATATAAAGGTTATTGATAATTTATATTTTAAGTAAATTGTAGGAGGATAAATGAAAAAGTTTAAGAAGTTTTTTAAGAGATTTAAGAAAATATTATCTAAAATAGTGAATGATAAGCAACTATTAACTATATTTACGCTAATGATAGTTGTTATAGTTATTGGATGTATTGCTATTGGAGTATTAAGAACGTTTATAATTATTGCTTCTTTAGTGGGAATTGCATTTTTTGCAAAGTTTATTATAGATAAGAAAAAGGGATTAGAAAATAATAATGATAATATTTCAGAAATAGATAGTGGTGGGGATGAAGTTATGTCAAAGAAGAAATCTAAGAAGAAAAAGATGGAAAAGAATAAAGTATTATCAACTTTAGTAAATGTATTTTTAGTATTTGTGCTTTGTTGTATAGTTGGTGGATTTTTATTTATTGGATATATTGCTATGTCAGCACCTGACTTTAATCCAAGCAATTTATATAGGAAAGAATCAAGTATAATGTATGCAAGTGATGGATCTGTAATTGCTAAACTCGGTACTGAACTTAGAGATACTATTACTTTTGATGATATGCCACAAGTTTTAATTGATGCGATTATTGCTACTGAGGATTCTAGATTTTATCAACATAATGGAGTTGATTTACCAAGGTTTTTAAAGGCATCTGCAGGACAGCTTTTGGGGCATTCTGGTGCAGGTGGTGCATCTACTATAACCATGCAAATAAGTAAAAAGGCATATACTGGTGATATTGCTGTTGGTATACGTGGTATAATTCGTAAGTTTACAGATATTTATATGGCAGTATTTAAGTTAGAAAAGAATTATACAAAGGAACAGATATTAGAATATTATGTTAATATTCCATTCCTTGGATCTCATTCTTATGGAGTTTCTGAGGCAGCAAATACTTATTTTGGAAAAAGTGTATCTGATTTAAATTTATCTGAAGCTGCTCTTATTGCGGGACTTTTCCAAGCACCTACTGCTTATGATCCTTATGTTCATCCACAAGCAGCTAGTGAAAGAAGAGCTACTGTATTAAGATTAATGAAAAGACATGGGTATATTACTGAGGAAGAAGAAGAAATGGCAAATTCTATTAGTGTTGAGTCATTGTTATCAACTAAGAGTTATACAAATGAATATCAAAATTTTATTGATGTTGTAGTTGATGAAATATATGAAAAAACTGGGGAAAATCCTTATAATACTCCTATGAAAATATATACAACATTAGATAAAGATAAGCAAAATCATTTAAATAGTATAATAAATGGTGATAAGTATACATGGGTAAATGATAAAGTTCAAGTTGGTGTTGCTGTTACTGATGTTGAAAATGGTGGTATAGTTGCTATAAGTGGTGGTAGAAATACTGTTGCTCTTGGACTTAATAGAGCTACTGATTTAAATAATCAACCTGGATCAACTGCTAAACCTTTATTTGATTATGCTCCTGGTGTTGAATATAATAATTGGTCTACTTATACTCCATTTATCGATGAACCACATGGATATACTGGTGGCTCTCAAATTAAAAACTGGGATGGATCATATTATGGATTTCTTACATTAAGACAATCACTTGGTTTATCAAGGAATATTCCTGCTTTAAAAGCGTTTCAAAATGCTGGAAGAAAGAATATTGAAAAGTTTGTAACTTCTGTTGGAATAGAGCCAGAAAAAGAAAATGGTGTAATGCATGAAGGTCATGCTCTTGGATCATTTAATGGTACTAACCCACTTGAGATGGCTGCTGCTTATGCTGTATTTGCAAATGGTGGGTATTATATAGAACCATATACAGTAACTAAAATAGTTTATTTGGATTCAAATCAAGTTAAAGAATATAAGCCATCTAAAACTAAGGTTATATCTGATTCTACTGCATATATAATTACTAATTCTCTTATATGGGCTGTAGATTCTGGACTTAGTAGTGGTGCAAGAATTTATGGAAGACAAATTGCAGCTAAGACTGGTACTACTGATTTCTATGATGCAACAATTAGAGAATTTGGGCTTCCTTATGATGCAGTTAAAGATTATTGGGTAGTTGGTTATACTCCTAAGATATCTATTGGTTTATGGTATGGATATGATAAAATTACTGATGGATATAATACTCTTGCTGATAATAATAGAAAAGATAGAGTATTTAACTTAATTATGAGTGGTATGCTTAGTGATAGTCCTAAAAACTTTACAACGCCAAAAAGTGTAGTTTCAGTACAAGTTGAAAAGGATACTATTCCTGCTATGCTTCCTAGTGATGCTACTCCATCAGATAAAATTACAACTGAATATTTTAAATCTGGTACTGAACCAACAACTGTATCTCCTGTTTATAAGAAGTTAAATAATCCAAATAATTTTACAGTATCTCTTGATAAGAAAATTGCTACATTAACTTGGGATAGTGTAAAAATACCTGAATATTTTACTGATGAATGGGCAGAAAAATATTTTATAGATGGTATGGGAGATTTTAAAACAAGTTATACTAAGTATCATAAAAAGCAAATAGAAAAACTTGGAGAATTTGGATATGATATATATATAGTTGATTCATCTGGTTCAGAAAATTATGTAACTACTACAACTGATACTAAGACAACAATTGATATAAGTAAGTATAGTGGAGACATTAAATTTGTTGTAAAAACAGCATGGAAAAATGATAAAACTACTAGTAGTTCTGGTAGTGAATATACATTATCTACTGCTCCTATATCATTAGTATCTGTTATGCTTAAGGGTAAAGAGTTAGTAACTTTGAATATTGGAGATGTTTATTTTGAAAATGATCCACCTGTTACTGTACTAAATAATTTTAAGGATGTTACTAGTGATGCAGTTATAACGAAGGTAATTACTAATTCAAATAATGAAATAGTTAATGAGATTACTACTGATAAAGAGGAAACGTTTAAAATTAGTTATAAAATAACTTATAATAATACAACTTATGATAAGGTAAGAACAATAAATATAAAATAACTATTATAGCTAAAGTAGGAACAGCTGAAGTAGGAGTAGCTTATCCATCATTTGATGTATTTTCTTGGCCTGAAGGTAACTTTGACCAAACACACTACTTTGAGTGGGACTTAAACACTACTAATTAGATTAATTAATTAATTATTATGGCAATATATTTTGATATAAGTAAGAGTTCTGGTACTGGAGACTCTACTTTTACAATAACCCCTAAAGCTTCTTTTGTGGGAAGAGGTCCTGTAAGTAATACAGTTACAGTGAAGACATCTTCTAATGAGACAGCTACAGTACAATGTTCAAAAGTAAATGCAGTATCAGCTAACAGTGTTGTAATTACTGGAGGTAGTTCTTTAGACAGTATTACTACTACCTTAACTCCTTCCAGTGGTATACTTTCACTACCTAATACTGCTTACTATGTGCAGTTTGCTCTAAACTCCAATATGAAGAGTATAGTACTTAATGCTTTACCTGCTGAGGTATATTTGGCAGTAGGAAGCCAGTGGATGCAGACTGATGGTTCACTAGGAAGTACAAGAGCAAATATAAGGAATAACTTTACAGCAGGAGGTGATGGACAATACAAGATTATTGTCCCTGACCCAGGAGTAACTGATGTATTTGCAGCTAAAGTTATTGTTAAATACAATGCTAATAATACAGGAGCAGCAATAGATAATGCTTTAAAGATTTATGCAGGAGGTACTAATTATCCTACTACTTCTACTGATAAGGCTGTAATATTTGAAGGTGTTGCAAGACAAGCTGCTGGTGTTAAGACTTATGCTAATCCAGCTGTGACTTTGAGCTATCCTAAAGCTAAGGCTAATGGTGATGATATTTCTCCTACTGTGTCATGGACTCAAACTTGGGGATGGAATGGTGCTACTAGTGGAGGTGGAACTGAATCTGGCAATGAAGCTACAAATTACCAAGGTACAGGTGTTATTGTTAACACTACTACTGGTGTAGTAGTTATTGATAACTTGAATACTACTGCTAAACCTGAGACTACTTTGGGTACTGTGACTGCATCTGTTATTGCTAATGGTAAGACTGGAACTGCAACAGCTACTATTGTTCAAGAAGAAAATAAGATTGAAAACTATACTTATGGAGACTGGGTAGTAACTATAAGTGCTAATCCTACTACTATTGCTGGTACAGGTGGTACATCTACTATCACTTCTGGAGCTTCAAGAAGTAAGACTGCTGTTTATACTTCTGGTGGTACAGCATCAGTTTCTCCTGAAACTGCTACTCCTACTTTGAGTATACCTACTGGTTCTACTGGATTTACTCTGTCAGGTACTACATTGACAGCAGCAGCTAATCCTAATATAACTTCTAGGTCAGTAGTTGTTACTGCTACAGCTAATGGAAAGACTAATACAGTTACAGTAACTCAGAATGGTGGTAATTCTACTCTTGAAGTTAGTCCTACTAGCTTGACTTGGAGTGCTACTGAGTCTGGTGCTAAGACTGTAAGTATTACTTCTAATGATAGTTGGACAATAACTATAGCTTAATGTTTAATTAGGGGGAACCAAAAATTCCCCCTTAATTGTATTATATATGAAACAGGCACAATTAGTAAAGAAATCAATGTGTAAAGGATATAAAAAGATATATCCTATAGTCTATATTGATGGTATAACTGACCCTGATACTGGAGAGACTCTAGATGAAATCCTTGAGAAATATAACCATATATATATAGAGTGGTTAGGTAATTTTCAAGATTCATTAGTTAAAGTTCCTGCTAAATTAAGAAGGGAAGGCTTATATATAACCTATAATGTAGAAGGTGAAAGCTACACATATTACTATAATAGCACAGACTATTCTGACAATGCTTGGTCTAACTTAGATAACTGGAAAAAGCAATCTTTATCCCTAGAAGATATTGAAGCAGAGGCAGAGGCTTATGAAGCTCCTATAGCTACAGCTGATGTAGAGATAATAGGTGAGAATAAGATGCTGTTTAAATTTGGTTTACAGAGAGGACTGAAAGGTGATACTGGACCTCAGGGAAATCCAGGTAAAGATGGTACTAATGGTAGTAATGGATTAGATGGTTTGGATGGAAAGGATGCTCCTGGCATTGAATTTATCTATAAATTAACTAAGAATGATTTACAAGTTCCAGATACCCCTGAAAGTGTAAATAAAGATAAAGATGTACCAGAAGGATGGACAGACCATCCATCAGGAATATCTATAGATATGCAGGCAGAATGGACTTGTATTAGAAGACAAGATGATTCATTAGTATGGTCTCAGTGGTCTACTCCTGCATTATGGAGTAAATGGGGAGTTAATGGTAGAGATGGTGATGGAGTGGAATATATATATCAAAGAACTAATACACCTATACCTCCTAAAACTCCTACTGATGTATCACAAGATGATGACTTTGTGCCTACTGGATGGACTGATAATCCTACTGGAGTAGATATAAACTATCAATGGGAATGGGTTTGTACTAGAAAATACAAGAATGGTCAATGGGGTCCTTTTGAGGGAGGAGTCAATGATAAGACTATTGCAGCTTTATGGGCTAAGTATGGCCAGAATGGTGCTAATGGCCAAGATGGTACTGATGGAGAGGATGGAAAACCAGGCAATAGTGTAAGGTCTTTATATGCAAAGACAGAAGGAGCTGATGTAGTTCCAGCATTAGATAAAACCAATATAAATCCTGGCTCTATATGGGGTTCAGTTATACCTACTTATAGTGGTAATGAAGCTATTTGGGGTATTCAAGCTACTGTAACTTATGATAATAAGTTAGTTGGTGAATGGCAAGGTCCTTACTTATTAACTGGTGTAAATGGTAAGGATGCTTCTACTCCTAATTGGAAGACTTATGTATATTATCAATCAGATACTCAGCCTTCTAAACCTACTGGTAATAATCCAAATCCAGGTGGTGGTTGGGTAGATTATCCTACTACTGAAGGTCAATGGTGGCAATCAATTGGTTCAGTAAATGGTACTACTGGCTTAGTAACTGTATGGAGTGAGGTACTTCCAGTCAATGGTAAGAATGGTCAGGATGGTACTGATGGTAAAGATGGTCAAGCTCAGGATGGTAAGAGAACAGAGTTCAGATTTAATTTATCATCTTCTAGGTCAACAGCTCCTAGTTTAAATGTTACAGTAAGAGAGCCTTCTGGTTGGACAGTTAATCCTCCAACTGTAACAGATAGTATGTATTTATGGATGACTACAGCTGTTATTAATCCAGATAATACCTTATATAGTAATTGGACAACTCCTGTTTGTATTAGTGGAGAACAAGGACCACAAGGTAATACTGGTCCTGCTGGTCCTACTGGAGCTGTAGGTCCTCAAGGAGCTTCTGGAGTACCTGGGGTAGGTATGGAAATAAGATATTGTTTAGGTACTGAAACTACTTATGATGGTACTTATAATAGTACTGAAATGAATAAAAGAGAGCCTTCTGGCTGGTCTTTAACTACTCCTACACCTACATCCAGTAAGCTTTATATATGGGCTATTCAGACTAGAATAGTAAATAATACTTTAGAAGACCCTTGGCAGACTCCATTCAGACTTAGTGGAGTAAATGGTACTGATGGCTTGAATGGTAAAGATGGAGCAGATGGTAAGGATGGTACTAATGGTAAGAATGGACAGATATTATATCCACAAGGTATATATAGTAATACTGCCTCTTATACTTGTACTGAAGAAAAATGTCCTTATGTCTTTGATACCAGTGATGGTAACTATTACTTCCTAAATGCAGTAATGACTTGGGTTGGCACTGAACAGAATAATGAAACTCCAGCTCAAAATGCTATTAAATCATCAGGAGCTTATTGGCAAAAACTTGAGGCATTTGATGCAATATATGCTAATATTGGTATATTTGGTAATGCTTTAGTAGGCTCTGCTGTATTCAATGGAGACTATATGTTCTCTCAACAAGGTATAGACTCAAATGGTAATTCTAGTAGCCATTATGAAAACTTTAATCCTACTAATCCTTATAATCCAACTAATACATTTAGACCTAGTTATTGTGTAAATCTAAAGACTGGTGAAGTGTGGGCTGGTGCAGGTAAAATATATTTGGGTAATGATGGAAGTGGATATCTGGCTGATAAACATATAAAGTTTACTCAGGATGGTAATTTTACTATCATTCCTAAGTGGACACTATTAAGTCCTGATGATGTACCTGATATATTTTCTAGTGGAACTACTCTAAATATAGAAAAATATAACTATTTTGATTGTGTTTATTATGCTGCAAATATTCATGAAAAGTTAATGCTCCCTGATGCTAGTTTATACAATGGAGTTGAGCTTCATTTTAGAGATATAAGAACTAAATTTACAGGAACTTCTTTAGGGGAATGTAGAATAATCTCTGGAGTATATTTTAAGGACACTGCAAAGGCAGGACAATTAACCTCCCTAGATGAGTTTATTATATATTACAATACTCAAGATGTAGTTATAAGTAGTAATGGAAGTGAATGGGTAGTTAATTTATATGGTACTAAAAATTCAGAAAGTGGAGTTTTCTCAGAAGGTATGACTTTCGATTCTACCCAAGGGGTACTAGATATTAGTCTTGGTAGAAAAACTATGTATATAGACCTTAATCCTACTATAAATTTTTATAGTGCAGGTACATATTATATAGATGTAAAAGAGAAATCAAGGTTCTGCTCAGCCTTTTTATATATAGACCCTACTAATACTAGTAGTATTATAGTAAATGGTAATACCTATTCTAATGGAATGATAATGGCTAGTTGGGACCCTGTAATGCAGAGAATGTCTT
>URRF01000027.1 GCA_900550145.1 uncultured Mollicutes bacterium | reverse complement strand
AAAAGAAAAGTAGATCACATTCTTTTTATGTGTCTACTTTTACTTTATCACTTCAGTTATTCTTCATACAATTCTCTTTTTAATAATTCAATATTATCTTTCATAACAGAAATATAATCTTTACCATTCTTAGAATTCTCATTGGATAATGTAGTAAGAGGATCAAAATATATTTTTTCAATACTATTGTCATCAACAAATTCTTCGACTCTGTCACTCAAATTATCATTAGGCATCATAATTATATATTTAATTTCCTTATCATCAACAAGTTCCTTAACGTCAGCAAAAACTTTATCAGTTAAAGCTTCATTATCCTCAAAAGACCAAACTTTTAAATTATATTTTTCCAAATACTTAAATACATCATTTGATACTAATACATTATTATTAGGTGCATTCTCAACCATAAGTTTAATTTCAGCATCAAGTTCAGATATAGATATTTTAAGTTCATCATATTCATCATCAATTTGCTTTCTCAAAAACGAATTAGTTATATATTCCTTCATACCATTCCTAATATTCAAGCAAAGCATTAAGAAATTAGAAGGATTTAACCATAACTCTTCAATACTATTTTCAATTTCCATACCCATAGTAGCATCTACAATCATCAAATCCTTATTATTATTAAGCATTTTAACAGCATAACTCTTCTCATCACTTAATCCATTATAAACAAATAAATTACCTGTACTATAATCTCTAATTAATTTATCAGTAAGTTTAATAACTTCATTAGGATAAATACTAGAAACATTACTATATTCTCCATATAATTTACTAGTAATATATTCAACAGGATAAGTAGTAGTATATATAGTAATATCTTCCATACTATCCTTCTTACAACCACTCAAACTAATTACAAAAATAAAAGTACATAACATTAAAACAATTTTTTTCATATCTTCCTTTCTGGTACTGGATCATATCCCATACCACCCCAAGGGGCACACCTTAATATTCTTTTTATACTTAAAAAACTTCCCTTTAATGCACCAAATCTCTTAAGTGCAATAATAGAATAATCTGAACAAGTGGGAGTATATCTACACATCTTATGCCAAGGTCCAGGTATTAATTGATATATCTTTATAAATCCAATAAGCAAATATTTCATACTCACCACCAATACTATTTTACCATGTAATTAGAAAAAAGTCATTTGAAATTATAAGATTGTTAATATTAAAAAATTATTATATAATGTAAGTGGGTGATAGAATGAAAATACTTGATAAATATAGAATAAAAGCAAATAATATAGATTTGTTTGAAACTGCATTTACTCATACATCATACTGTAATGAAAATAAAGGAACTGAAAGTTATGAGAGATTAGAATTCTTAGGGGATAAAGTATTAGATTTCATAGTTAGTGAATATTTATATAAAAACGAACACATAGAAGAAGGGGAAATGACTAAAATAAGAGCAGCACACGTATGTGAAGATGCATTATATGAATATTCATTAAATTGTAATTTCGGAGAATATTTAAAATTAGGAAAAGGAGAAGAAATAACAGGTGGAAGATGTAAAAAGGCAATACTAGCAGATGTATTTGAGGCGTTTGTTGGTGCACTTTATATAGATCAAGGAATAGAAAAAGCAAAAGAGTTTGTATATAGTACAGTAATTGATTCCATAAAGAAAAATGAGGAAATATTTAACGATTATAAGTCCTTATTACAAGAACTAGTACAAACAAATAAAAAATCATTAGAATACATATTGGTAAAAGAAAGCGGTCCATCACATAATAAAGAATTCGAGGTAAATGTAGTAGTAGAAAACATCATTTACGGAAAAGGAATTGGAAAAACAAAAAAAGAAGCAGAGCAAATGGCAGCAAAAGATGCTCTTAATAAGAGGGCTAATGTATAAAAAATATATAAAAAGATTATTAGATATAATTATCTCAATAATTTTAATAATTTTACTGTTACCACTATTTATAATAATGTATATAATAACAAAAATAGAGTTTACTGGTAATGCAATCTACAAACAAAAAAGAATTGGATTATTTGAAAAAAACTTTACCATTTACAAATTTAAAACAATGGATGACAAAACAAAAATGGTAACAAAAGTAAGTAGATTGATAAGAAAAATAGGAATAGATGAAATACCACAATTATTTAATGTATTAAAAGGAGATATGTCATTAATTGGACCAAGACCATTTATTGTAGATGATCCACTTCCAAGTAGTTATAAAAAAATAAGACATACTGTAAGACCTGGAATGACAGGATATGCACAAATAAGTGGTAGAGTAGAATTTACTCATAAAAAAAAGTTAGAATATGACTATGAATACGTAGAAAATATTAATTTCTTTTTCGATTTAAAAATATTTCTAAAAACTATAGTATACATATTTAAGCAGATATTTAATTAATACCTGCTTAATTTTGTAGAAAAAAAGAATATACGTTCTTTTTTTCTACAATCTATTTAAAAAATAATGTACAAGTAATAAATGGAAATGGAACAAGTGATAATCCATATATATTAAAATTAGGAGAATAATATAAAGTAGTAAATCATTTCTCTTTCTTGTTTATAAAACAGTTTTATAGTATAATTCTAATGTTAGAAGGTGTACTTATGTATTTAAAACAAATTAAAATAAACGGATTTAAATCATTTGCAGATAAAATTACTTTAGATTTAGAAAAAGGAATAACTGGTATAGTTGGACCTAATGGTAGTGGAAAAAGTAATATAGTAGATGCTATAAGATGGGTATTAGGTGAACAATCTATCAAATCTTTAAGAGGAGATGGTAATATGACTGATGTTATATTCCAGGGAAGTAAATCAAGAAATCCATCTAATAGTGCATCTGTTACTTTAGTATTTGATAATTCTGATCATTCTTTAAAAATAGATTTTTTAGAAGTTTCAATAAAAAGAACAATTTATAAAACTGGAGAAAACGAATATTTTATTAACAATGAAAAAGTAAGATTAAAAGATATAACTGAATTACTTATTGATAGCGGTAGTGCTAAAGAATCTTTTTCAATAATATCTCAAGGAGATATTTCAAATGTTTTAAGTACAAAACCAGAAGATAGAAGAATTATATTTGAAAGTGCAGCAGGAGTATTAAAATACAAAAAAAGAAAAGAAGAAGCAACTAAAAAGTTAGATAAAACTCATGATAATATTGATAGAATAAATGACATAATAAATGAGTTAGAAATACAAGTATTACCTTTAAAAGAACAAAGCGAAAAAGCAGAAAAATATTTATCTTATAAAAAAGAATTAGAAGATATAGAAATCTCTTTAATTGCTAGTGATTTAGATAATATAAATACTGAATACACAAATAGTAAATCAAAAATAGATATTTTGAATAAAGAATTAGTAGAATTATCCACATCTAGTAGTAGTTTTGATGCAGATTTATCTATGAAAAAGTTAAAATTATCTAAATTGAATGAAAAGATATATGATAAACAATCAGAACTTATAAATATAACAACTAAAGTAGAACAACTTAATGGAAAAAAGAATATAATATCTGAAAGAAAAAAATATGAAGTAGAAGATGTTAAACTTCATAATAATATTTTGTCTTTAAAAGAAGAAGAACTAAAACTAAAGAATCAAAAAGAATTACTTGAAAATGAAATAAATAGTTTAAATATTGAAAAGAAAAATAATGATGATATTCTTTCTAAGTTAACTAATGAGATATCTTTAATAAGTATAAATAAAAATAATCTATCTAATGAATATAGCAAAAAAAGCAATATAAAAGTTAGTAATGAATATAAAATATCTATATTAGAAAATTCAATAGATAATAATAGTGGTTTTCCTTTTGCAGTAAAATCAGTTTTAAATAATCCTAAGTTAAAAGGAATTTGTGATGCGATTGGTAATATAGTAAATACTACTGATAAATATACAAATGCAATAGAAGTATCACTCGGATATTCATCTTCATACGTTGTAACTGAAAACACTGAATGTGCAGAAGATGCAATAACATATTTAAAACAAAATGCACTAGGGAGAGTAACATTCTTTCCTCTTGATGTTATTTCATCTAAAACAATAGATAACAATATATATAATATTTTAAAAGACAATAAGGGATTTATAGATATCGCATCTAATTTAGTAACATATGATTTAAAATACAAAAATATCATATTAAATCAATTAGGTAATATTATCGTAACTGATAATATGAAAACGGCTAATCAAATTGGTAAATTACTTCAATATAGATATAGAATAGTTACATTAGAAGGAGAAATAGTACACGTAGGTGGAAGTTTAACAGGTGGAGTTAATAAAAAAAGTAATAGTATTATTTTAGATAAAATGGAACTTGAAAAATTAACAAATCAGAATATAAGTATAGATAATGAATTAAAAAGTATTAATAAAGATATTTTATTAAATAACGAAAAATACGATAATATTAATAATAAATTAGATGGAATTAAAAGAAAAAATATTTACATAAATGAAATTTTGAATATTAAGAATAATGAACTTACTAATATAAATAGCAAATTAAATGAAATAAACCAAAATATAAGTAGCACAGATAATATTTTAAATAATAATATTAGTAGTGAAGAAGAAAATATTTTAAATGATTATTATAATTCAATTAAAGAAAAAGAATATTTGACACTGGAAATTAATAATTTAAATAATGATTTAAAAGAATTGCAGGATGAAATAAATGAATTAGAACATAATTATAAAGAAAGTGGTAACGCATATTATAAAAAACAAAGTGAATTAAAAGAATTAGAAATAAATTTAGGAAAATTAGATGTTAAGTTAGATACTTTACTTAATACATTAAATGAAGAATATAATATTACTTATGAAAAAGCAAAAAGAGATTATGTACTTGTTATTCCATCTGATATAGCAAGGAAGAAAGTATTTGAATTAAAAAGAATGATTAATGACTTAGGTGTAGTTAATATAGGATCCATAGAAGAATATGAAAGAGTAAAAACAAGATATGAATTTTTAAATAATCAAAAGAATGATCTATTTAAAGCAGAAAACACACTTGTTGATATAATAAAAGAAATGGATGAAGTTATGTCAAGAGAATTTCTAAATACATTTAATAAAATACAAATAGAATTTAAAAATGTATTTAAAGAATTATTTAATGGAGGAGATGCTAAATTAAAGTTAACTAACGAAGAAGATATGTTAGAAACTGGTATAGAAATAGAAGCACTGCCACCAGGTAAAAAATTAACATCTATTTCACTTTTAAGTGGAGGGGAAAAAGCATTAACAGCAATTGCATTATTATTTGCAATATTAAGAGTAAAACCAGTACCTTTTTCCATATTAGATGAAGTAGAAGCACCTTTAGATGAAGCAAATGTTGATATATTTGGTAAATTTGTTAAGAAAATGGAAGATAAAACACAATTTATAATAGTTACACACAAAAAGAAAACTATGGAATATGCAAAAGTATTATACGGAATAACTATGCAAGAATCAGGTGTGTCTAAATTAGTTAGTGTAAGATTAGAAGAATTAAAGTAGGTGTAAAATGAAAATAGCAAATGAATGGTTAGATTATGAATTATTACTAACAAAAGACGGAATGAAAAAAGAAAAATGGGGAGAATATACCCTAGTAAGACCAGATCCACAAATAATATGGAGTAACGATTTATCGTTTGGTAAATATGATGCTATATATCATAGAAGTAATAAAGGTGGAGGACATTGGGAATATAAAACTAAATTAAAAGATAATTGGCAAATAAAATACAAAGAATTAACTTTTAATATTAAACCAATGAGTTTTAAACATACAGGCATTTTTCCAGAACAAGCAGTTAACTGGGATTATATGATAGATAAAATAAAAAATTCAAAAAGGAATATAAAAGTATTAAATCTTTTTGCATATACAGGAGGTGCCACAGTGGCATGTCTTTATGCAGGTGCTAGTGTATGTCATGTAGATTCTTCAAAAGGAATGGTTAATTGGGCTAAAGAAAATGTTAATTCATCAAATTTAAGTGATAAAAACGTTAGATATATAGTAGATGATGTAATTAAATTTGTAGAAAGAGAAATAAGAAGAGGAAATAAATATGATGCCATTATAATGGATCCTCCTAGTTATGGAAGAGGAGCAAATAAAGAAGTTTGGGATATAGAAACAGATTTATTTAAACTAGTTAACTTATGTACAAAAATACTAAGCGATAATCCATTATTTATTCTAATAAACTCTTATACAGCTGGTTTATCACCTAAAGTATTAGAAAACATACTAAAATTACTTATTAAACAAAAAGGTATTATTACATCAGGAGAAATTGGTTTAAAAGAAAAAAATACAGGTATAATTTTACCGTGTGGAATATATGGTAGGTGGGAAAATGAATAAAATAGTACTATCAATACTTAGTTTTATATTAATATTACTTTTAGTTTACCTAATACTAAAACTAAATTCAAAATCAAAATTATATGAGGTATCATTATGCAAATACTATACGAAGATAACCATATAATAGTAGTAATAAAAGAATGTAATATTCCTGTACAAGAAGATAATAGTAAAGATTTAGATATGCTTACAATGATAAAACAATATATTAAAGAAAAATATAATAAACCAGGTAATGTATATCTAGGACTAGTACATAGATTAGATAGACCAGTAGGTGGAGTAATGGTATTTGCAAAAACTAGTAAAGCTGCATCAAGATTATCTGAACAAATAAGAAACAAAAGTATAGAAAAAAGATATATTGCACTTACTCATAATCATACAAAAGAACATGAAATACTAAAAGACAAACTATTAAAAAATGAAAAAACAAACACATCAAAAATAGACGAAAAAGGAAAATATGCAATACTAGAATATAATTTAATAGAATATAGAAATAATATGTCATTAATAGATATAAACTTACTTACAGGTAGACATCATCAAATAAGAGTTCAATTATCGCACCATGGATATCCAATATACGGAGATCAAAGATATGGAATAGATAAAGAAGGTATTCAAATACATCTATGGGCATATAAATTAAAATTTAAACATCCAGTAAAAGATGAAATAATGGAGTTTACTTATTATCCAAAATGGAAATAACATGTGATAAAGTAGCAAAAATAATTAGTAAAGATTATGAGTATTGTATTGTAAAAATAGATAATGAAGGAAATGCAAAAGTAAGTATAACAGGAATATGTTATACAAGTAAAGTTATGTAAATTAAATATATTATTTAAGTTAATTTATATTTATTTTTTTAAGTATGTTATCCTCATATAGGAGGAGGAAATATGAATAAATATTTAAAAATAGGTTTATGTTTATTATTAACTATATTTGTGTTTACTGGATGCGAAAACAAAGCAAATGAAACTAAGAAAGAGGATGATAATAGTTTATCAGTTTATGAGTATCATTATTATGATAATGACTTTAATCATACTGAGGATTTTATTGTAAAATATGATAAAAGTGGTAACTTTAAAGAACTACAGATGATTTATAATTATGATAAGAAAACTAATTCAGATGCATGCTCTCAAATCAAGTATACTAAAGAAAACTATATTGATTTAACATATCCAGGTGTATCTGCTAGTTGTATAGTGGATGAAAAAGGTCAAACATTAATTTGGTCTATGACTGATGAATCAGTTAGTGCTGGTTATCTTAAAGATGAAAATAAAGATTATAGTTTTGCATTAAAATATGTTTATGATTCACTAGAAACAGAAGAAAAAGCAAATGAGTATATGAAAAAAGCAGTAGAAGAATTTAAAAAACAAAATGTAGTAGAAGATGATAGAAATTATTTAGTTATTAAAAATGAAAAAGTAAAATGGAATTAAAATTCGGTATTTACCGGATTTTTTTTGACAAAAAGTAAAAAAAATATATAATAATTAAAAAAATTGATAAATTTTAGGGGAGTTTGTCCATTTTATAGAGAATAATATATGTGTAGGGTGTTTTTATGAAGATAAATGAAGAAAAAATAAGTGAAATAAGAAGAAGTGTAAATATAGTAGATATAATATCAGAATACATTCCTGTTGAAAAAAAAGGAAGAAATTATTTTGCAGTATGTCCATTTCATGATGATCATAACCCTAGCATGAGCATATCTCCAGAAAAACAAATTTATACGTGCTTTGTATGTGGTGCACATGGAAATGTATTTAATTTTATAATGGATTACGAAAATAAAACATTTTATGAAGCCTTAAAAATTGTTGCTGATAAAGTAGGAATTTTTATAGATACTATAAAACCAATAAAAAAATTAAATACAATATCGGATTCAATGTATGAAATATATGATATTTCTAGTAAGTTTTATCACAATAATCTTCTGACAAAAGAAGGACTGAATGCAAAAAAGTATTTAGTAGATAGAGGATTTACTGATGAAATAATAAATGAATTTGGAGTTGGATTATCTACAAAAAACCAGTTAACTAAGATATTATTAACGAAAAATTTTAATGAGAAAAAGCTTATTGATTCTGGGATATCTTCAAAGAATGATAATGGCTTGCATGATACATTCTTAGATAGAATTATGTTTCCTTTATGGGATTTAGAAGGAAGAGTAGTTGGATTTAGTGGAAGAATATATAATAAAAAGGATACTTCTAAATATGTTAATTCAAGAGAAAGTGAAATATTTAAAAAAGGTAGTTTGATATATAATTATCATAGAGCAAAAGAGGAAATTAGGAAAAAGAAGTGTGCTATTGTTGTAGAGGGTTTTATGGATGTAATTGCACTTTATAAAGTAGGAATTAAAAATGTAATTGCAATGATGGGTACAGCTGTAACTGAAGAACAAGCAAAAATATTAAAAAAATTATCTACAAATATAATATTATGTTTTGATGGTGATGAAGCAGGTAATAAGGCAACTCTGTCATGCTCTTTGGAACTCACTAAAGTTGGAATAGTACCAAAAATAGTTAGATTGCCAGATAATTTAGATCCAGATGAATATATAAATAAATATGGTAAAGAAAAATATGAAGATTATATTTTAAATCCTAAATCATTATTGGATTATAAAATAGATAATTATAAAAAAAATACGAATTTTAATAGTAGCGATGAAGTATCAAAGTATGTTAAAGATGTTATATTTGAATTGTCGTTTGTAGATGACAAAATAATAAGAGAATTAACAATAAAACGGTTAAGCGATGAAACAAATATAAGTGTAGCAACAATAAATGGAATGGTTAAGAAAAAACCAAAGGAAGTAAAAAAAGAGAAAAAAGAAATACCATTAAATAAGTATGAAAAAGCAGAAAGACGACTTTTGTTTTATATGTTAAGATATAAAGAAGTAATAAACATATATGAAAAGAATAAGTGCTACTTGCCTACTAAGGAGTTTAGATATTTAGCAAGTGAAATAATATATTACTTCAATAAACACAAAGAATTATGTATTGCAGATTTCTTGTCATACTTAAGTGATAAAGAAGAATTGATAAAACCATTTAACATGATAGATACTATGGATATAAGTGAGAATTACACATTTGAAGAAATTATGGATTATATAAACTTATTAAATGATTATAGTGTAAAAGAGAGAATTAAAAGTTTAACACAAGAGTTTAAAAAGGAAATAGATACAGATAAAAAAGCAAAAATAGCAAAAGAAATATCAGAATTGAAAGTGAGTGTATAATATGAATGAGATTAAAACATTTGATGAAAGAAAAAAAACTTTAATTAAAATAGGAAAAGAAAAAGGGTATATAACATTTGAAGAACTAGCAGATAATTTAAAGGGCCTTGAAATGGATAGTGATTCATTAGATGAATTATATAATTTATTTCATGATATGGGTATAGAAGTTGTATCTGATGATGTAGATGATACTTCTGATGAATCAGGAAGTGGTGTTGGATTAGATGATTTATCAATACCAAAAACAATAAGCATTAATGATCCAGTTAGAATGTATTTAAAAGAAATAGGTAAAATAAGTTTGTTATCTTTAGATGAAGAACTTGAACTTTCTAAGAGAGTAGCAGAAGGTGATGTTGAAGCTAAAAATAAATTAGCGGAATCAAATCTAAGATTAGTCGTATCAATAGCCAAAAGGTACGTGGGTAGAAATCTTGCATTTCTTGATTTAATACAAGAAGGAAATATGGGACTTATGAAAGCAGTAGATAAATTTGATGCTTCAAAGGGATATAAATTTAGTACATATGCTACATGGTGGATTAGACAAGCTATAACAAGAGCAATAGCAGATCAAGCAAAAACAATAAGAGTACCAGTACATATGGTAGAAACAATAAATAAATTAAAAAGGGCACAAAGACAACTTACACTTGAACTTAATAGAGAACCAACAGAAGAAGAAATAGCAGCAAAAATGAATATTCCAGTAGATAAAATAAGAGAAATAATAAAGATAGATGTAGATCCAATATCTCTTGAAAAACCAACTAGAGAAGATGAGGATTCATGTGTTGCTGATTTTATTAAGGATGAAAGTAATATGAGTCCAGAAGAATATGCTATAAATTCTAAATTAAAAGATGAAATAGCTGAAGTATTACTTACATTAACAGAAAGAGAAGAACAGGTATTAAGATTAAGATTTGGGCTTGAAGATGGAACTTGTAGAACACTTGAGGAAGTAGGTAATATGTTTGGTGTAACAAGAGAAAGAATTAGACAAATAGAAGCCAAAGCATTAAGGAAATTACGTCATCCATCACGTTCTAAAAAACTAAAGGATTATTTAAATGATTAAACTATCAAATAGATTAGAAGCAATATCTAGTTTTATTGATAAAAAAGATATTAGTTTAGATGTTGGATGTGATCATGCATTATTAGATATCTATCTATCTAATAAATATAACAAAAAATATTATGCATCAGACATTCGTGAAAGTGCTCTTAATATGGCTAGAGCAAATATTGAAAAATACAGATGTAATAAAGTCGAAATAAGATGTGGAAGTGGACTTGAGGTATTAAATAAAGAAGATGATATAAATACAATAATTATATCTGGTATGGGATATATGACCATATTAAAAATACTTAAAGGAATAAAAAATAAAAAAAACATAGAAAAACTTGTAATTCAATCAAACTCTAATCCTGAAATAATAAGAAAGTTTTTACTTGAAAATGGATTTTATTTGGATAAAGAGTTATTAGTAAAAGACAAAAATATTTATTATATAATTTCTTCATATAAAAGAGGTAAAAAAACATATTCAAAGGTAGATAAAGAAATAGGAATATTTGAAACAAATATTGAATATTTAAAATTGGAAATAAAAAGGAATAAGATATTGTTATCTATTATTCCTAAGAAAAATATTTTAAGAAGAATTAAAATAAAGCAAAGAATTAAATTGTTGAATAAAAAAATAAATACTAAATGAAAAAAATTCTATAAAATAGAACTTTTTTTATGCAAAAAATTGTGGATCATTATTCTGATTAATAGTACTATTTGTTGCACTACTATTACTACTTGTTACATTATTAGTGTTAGTGCTTGTTCCTCTATTTAATTCTCCAATTACTTTAAAAACTGTTCCCATGTTTCTAAACATTGGTTTTACTTGATTATATATAGGCATTGCTTGATTTATTACATTTAATGTTCTTTGTGCATTATCTAAAAATCCGTTCCAATTGAAAGCTTTTTTACCAAGA
The DNA here is from genome assembly GCA_900550145.1 of uncultured Mollicutes bacterium. GTDB lineage: Bacteria > Bacillota_I > Bacilli_A > RF39 > UBA660 > CAG-1193. Next base: position 5,195 of record URRF01000027.1, on the reverse strand, counting down.
CCTAATAATCCACTAGTAGTAGGACTACTTATTGAATTATAAGGCATATAAGACATTGAACTAAATGGATATTGATTATACATAGTATTCCTCCTCAAAATATTATATGAAAATAATAAAAAAAAGTTTAAATAATTGAAGTTTTATGTTATACTTTGTATAGTAATAGAGGTTGCGCGGAGGTGTGATACTATGGAATTTAATAAAAATAATATTCCATTACATACTGATAATAAAAAGGAACATAACAATGTTTCTTTTGAGCGTAATAAAAAAGATAAGGAACAAGAAAAATTAAAAGAAGAAAGAATAAGATATGAAAAAGAAAGATTAAAACTTGAAAAAATGATTTCAAGGAGAATAGAAAAAGCTGATAAAAAAGAAAAAAGAGAAAAAAGGAAAAATAAAGCAAAACATATCCTTATTAAAAATTCAAAAGAAGACACAAGTATCATTCCTACTATACCTATTAAACAATTTATAGATAGAAAAGAAGCTGTTGAAACTGAAAAGAAATCTTTTATATCTAAATTACTAGAAACCCTAAAGAAAAATGCAACAATAAGAAAAGAAAAAAGGGAAGAAGAAAAGAGAAGAAAATTAATTAAAAAAGAGCAAAGAAAACAAGAAAAACTTAATAGAATAAAAGAAACGAAGAATAAAAAGAATGCTGCTGTTAAATTATTAAAAGATAATGATATTCTTTCTAAAGAAGAGTTAAAGATAAAAAAAGAAGAAGAGAAACAAAGAAGAATATTAGAAAAAGAAAAGAAAAAACAAGAGAATCTAGAAAATGTTAAAACTAATAGCAATGTTACTATAAAAGAAGAAAGAAAAAAGAAAAGAGAAGAAGCAAAAAGACGAAAAGAGGAAAAGAGAAAAGCAAAGCAAAGGAAAAAATATGAACTTTTTGCAAAAAAACAAAAGGAAAAAGAAGAAAAACAATTAAAGACAATATCTGATAAAAATGAAAAAAGAAAACAATTAAATAAAGAAAAAGAACAAGCAAGAAAGGATAGAAAAGAAAAAGCTCTTTTAATAAAAAAAGCACAAGAAGAAAGTAAACAGAAAGAGAAAAAAGAAAGAAAGAGTTTAGAAGAAAGATTAAAAAATTGGTACAATAATTTATCGTTTGTAAAAGATAAACAAAATAGAAGAGAGATGCAAAGACAAACTCTATTAATAGATTTTGAAGGTGCTGATGCAGTTCGTAGTGAAGAAAAGGTAATGTATAAGTATGTTGCTAAAAATAATGAAACTGGTAAAGTTGAAACTGGATATTTTGCTGCCTTTTCTAAACTTGATGTTCATTCATTCCTACTAGCAGAGGGCTATGAAGTTTATGAAATCACACCACAAAGCAATTTTAAAAAGCCATTCTCATTCGGACCTTCTAAATTTAATCCAAACGACTTAGATTTTTTCCTAACACAGTTATCAACATTCTTAAAAGCAGGTATTACATTAGTTGATTCAGTAAAAATATTATCTAAACAAAGCAATAAAAAATCACATAAAAATGTATATAAAATGATAATATATGAATTAACAATGGGAGAAAATTTTAGTGAGGCACTAGCCAAACAGGGAACTATATTCCCAAGATTACTAATAAATATGATAAAAACAGCAGAATTAACTGGTGATTTACCTGAAACACTTGATGATATGGCTGATTACTATAGAGAAACAGAAAAAACAAGAAAACAAATGGTAAGTGCAGTAACTTATCCAGTTGTAGTATTACTTTTCGCTATAGCAGTACTTATATTCATAATGGTAGGAGTTATCCCACAATTCGTTGGTATTTACAGTAACTTAGGTACTGAATTGCCAGGTATTACAGTAGCAGTAATAAACTTAAGTAATTTCCTAAAAAACAATTGGATGTATTTACTTATTGGAGTAGTTGTATTTGTATTAATATTCGTTATATTATTTAAAACAATCAAAGTGTTTAAAACCGTAATTCAAAGTATGCTTATGAATTTACCAGTAATAGGAAAAATAATTATATATAATGAAATAACAATGTTTACAAAGACATTCGCATCACTTTTAAATCATAATGTATATATTACAGATTGTATGGAAGTTTTAAGTAAAATAACTAATAACGAAGTATATAAAATGTTAATTTTTGATACAATAACTAACTTAGCAAAAGGTGAAGCAATATCAAATTCATTTAAAAATCATTGGGCATTCCCTAATGTTGCATATGAAATGATATTAACAGGAGAAAAAACTGGTCAATTAGGAACTATGATGGATAGAGTTGCCAATTATTATCAAGAACAACATAAAAATGCAGTAAATCAAATTAAAGCATTTATAGAACCAATAATGATAGTAATTTTAGCTGGAATAGTTGGAACAGTACTATTATCAGTAGTACTACCAATGTTTGATATGTATCAAGGAATAACATAATAGGAGGCATCATGGAAGTATATTATACAATTTGTTTCTTTATATTTGGACTAGTTTTTGGATCATTCTTTAATGTAGTTGGATATAGATTACCATTAAAGATGTCATTAATTAGTCCTTCTTCACATTGTCCAAAATGTAATCACAAATTATCAAGTAGTGAATTAATACCAGTTTTTTCATATTTAATACAAGGAGGAAAATGCAAAAATTGTAAAAATAAAATACCAATATTTTATCCAATATTTGAAACAATTACAGGTATTTTATTTGCACTTACTTACATAGTATATGGTTTTTCTATTGATACAATTATTTCACTTGTTTTTGTATCACTTATTTTAATACTTATATTATCGGATGTACTATATATGGTAGTACCAAATATATTATTGTTATTTACTGGTTTAACAATTCTAATAATAAAGATAATATTTAATGGAATAAGTATACTACCTATAACATTATTAAATATGATAATACCTTTTACAGTACTTTTGATATTTAAATTACTAGGAGATTTCATATTCAAAAAAGAATCTCTTGGAAATGGAGATATAAATTTAATGCTTATATTTGGTATGGTACTAGGATGGCAAGTAAGCTTATTTACAATAGTTTTAGCGTCTTTCCTTGGCTTATTCGCATCACTAATAACCAAAAAATTAAAAGATAATCACGAATTACCATTCGTACCATATTTAGGAATATCCGCTTTAATTGCATTATTCACAAAAATGGACGCAAGTACAATAGAAAAAATGCTTAATTTTTTTGGTATATAATTGACTTTCAAAAAAAATAAATGTATTATTTATACATAAAGCGTTGATTGAAATAAGTAGTAAAAAAATTATTTAAAGAGAGTTAGTGTTAGGTGTAAACTAATAATAATATTTTATGAAATCTATTCATGAGTGATTAATAATCCGGGTAAAACCGTTATCAAAATTAAGTTTAATTAGGATGGCACCACGAATAAATTCGTTCCTATATGCCATTCTTTTTTATTTATAGGAGGATATATGATAGACATTAAATTAATAAGAGAAAATAGAGAATTAGTAAAAAACAATATTAAAAAGAAATTCCAAGATTCAAAAATACATATAGTAGATAAAGTGTATGAATTAGATGAAAGAATAAGAAACTTAAAAACTTTAGGAGATAACTTAAGGCAAGAAAGAAATAAAATAAGTAGTGAAATTGGATCATTAATGAGAGAAAAAATGGTTGAAAAAGCAAATTCTCTAAAGGAAAAAGTTGTAGAAATTAATAATAAACTAATAGATATTGAGAAAGAAGAAGAAGTTATTTCAAATAAAATAAAAGAAAATATGATGACTATTCCAAATATAATAGATGATTCAGTTCCTATAGGAAAAGATGATAGCGAAAATGTAGAATTAGAAAAATTTGGAGAACCATTTGTACCAGATTATGAAATACCATACCATGCTGATATTTGTGAAAAATTAAGCGGATTAGACAAAGAATCAGCAGGAAAAACAAGTGGAAATGGCTTTTATTACTTAATAGGAGATATTGCTAGATTACATTCAGCAATGCTAAGTTACGCAAGAGATTTTATGATAAATAAGGGCTTTACCTATTGTGTACCACCTTTTATGATAAGAAGTGATGTAGTTAATGGAGTAATGTCTTTTGCAGAAATGGATGCGATGATGTATAAAATTGAAGATGAAGATTTATATTTAATTGGCACTAGTGAACACTCTATGATAGGCAGATTTAAAGATAAAATAATTAAAGAAGAAGAATTACCAATATCATTAACATCTTATAGTCCTTGTTTTAGAAAAGAAGTAGGTGCTCATGGACTTGAAGAAAGAGGACTTTATAGAGTACATCAATTTGAAAAACAAGAAATGGTAGTTTTATGTAAACTAGAAGACGCAATGAATTGGTATAATAATATGTGGAAATATACAGTAGAATTTTTTAGAAGTTTAGATATACCAGTAAGAACAATTGAATGTTGCAGTGGAGATTTAGCTGATTTAAAAGTAAAATCATGTGATATAGAAGCATGGAGTCCAAGACAAAAAAAATATTTTGAAGTTGGATCATGTTCACTACTAGGTGATGCACAAGCAAGAAGATTAGGAATAAGAGCAAAAGGAGAAAATGGCAATTATTATGTTGCAACACTAAACAATACAGTTGTTGCATCTCCACGTGGTTTAATTGCTCTTTTAGAAAATAATTATAATGAAGATGGAACTCTTACTATACCTGAAGTGTTAAGACCATACATGGGTGGTAAGGAAAAGCTTATTCCAGTGAAATAGAGTAACAGAAATGTTATTCTTTTTTTATATATTAGGAAAAAACGTTTACAATAAAAAAGCAAAAATAAATTATGAAGATAAAATAATCTCATGACAAAAAGTGGTAATGGTTAATCATTATCATTTTTAAATTGCATGGTGTCTTTTCCACATTATTTTAAAATTTTTTTTAGGTGTTTTTCTATTTCATAATGAAAAACCACCACATTCATCCAAAAGCCAATAGGGAACGGGATCTTCGAATTTACATTTTGTACATTTAAAGATAAAAATTTTTGTGTTTTTTCCAAAATATCTTTGCCAATTATTAATACTTATAAAACAATCTTCCATTAAGGGTAATCATATTTATAGTATATCATTATATTTTGGCATATTGGACATTTTCATAAATCTTTATTAAAAGATAAGACTCCAATTAAGAGATTCCTTTTTATAATTCAAATATTC
>URRF01000026.1 GCA_900550145.1 uncultured Mollicutes bacterium | reverse complement strand
TGATCGAGGTTCGCCTGCCGGAGTTCGACGGCGAGACGGGCGTGTACCTCATGGCAATAAGCGACAACTAATTTAATAAGGTAACACGCGGCTATGCCGCTGGTTATAAATAGGCCGCGCCGCATTTGCGGCAAAGCTACAGTTCAATTAAAAAATCTACAGAGAGAGGTAAATTGAATGAAAGACAAGAAAACCATTGACGGTCCCATTTTTGATGCGCGCGAGCTTGGCACTCCGCGCATGCTCATCCTCGGCCTCCAGAAGCCCAACGGCGAGATCAAATACATCTGCGCCGCATTCCCCTCAGCCTGCGGCAAGACCAACCTTGCCATGCTTATTCCTCCCGAGGGATATTATAAGAAGGGCTACCGCGTATGGTGCGTCGGCGACGATATTTCGTGGATCAGAAAGGGCGAGGACGGCAGGCTCTATGCCATCAACCCCGAGAACGGCTTCTTCGGCGTTGCACCCGGCACCAACGAGAAATCCAACCCCAACGCTCTTGCTTCCACCAAGAAGGGCACCATATTCACCAACGTCGCTTACAATGCGGATAACAATACTCTAGCATGTCCAACAAGTACACTAGATGAAGCATCTAAATCATTAATAGATAATCATACATGGAATACAGGTGCAATAGAATATAAAACAAGAACAGACACACTTGCATTTTATCAAGATGAAAGAGGAACGAAAACAGGTAAAAATTGTACAAGCAGCGATAATTGCAATGATAACATAATAAGAACAACAGAATGGACTGGATATATTGGTTTACCATACGTAACAGACTGGGCATATGCAAGTGGTGAAAGTATATGTGAAGTTAATATGATTAAAGAAGACAACAGGGAATATATATGTAATAGAAATAATTGGATGCCAAAGGGACTATGGTTTTGGACTTTATCACCTGGATTAAATAATAAAGATTCTAATAACGTTTGGGGATTGATAAGCCAGGTTAACATTTTAAATGGTCCTGCAAAAAACAACAGCGCATTCTTTCCTGCAATCTATCTAAAAAGCAATGTCTTAATAGATAGTGGAAATGGTAGTGAAAGTAATCCGTATATATTAAAAGCAGGAGTATAATAAAAAATAAGTACATGAGTTTTTGAAACTTATGTATTTTTTTGTTATAATACATTTAGGTGATTTTTTATGGATATAAAAAAAATTAGGAATTTTAGTATAATTGCTCATATAGATCATGGTAAGAGTACTCTTTGTGATAGGATACTTGAGTGTACTGATGCGATAAGTGAGAGGGAAAAGAAGGAACAATTGCTTGATTCTATGGATTTGGAGAGGGAAAGAGGAATAACAATTAAGTTGAATGCGGTGCAGTTATGTTATAAAGGTTATCTTCTTCATTTGATTGATACTCCGGGTCATGTTGATTTTACTTATGAGGTCAGTAGGAGTTTGGCTGCTTGTGAGGGTGCTATACTTGTTGTTGATGCTACTCAAGGGATAGAGGCACAGACTATTGCTAATTTATATTTGGCACTTTCTCATAATTTAACTGTAATACCTGTTATAAATAAGATAGATTTACCAAATGCGGATGTTTCGAGAGTGAAGAAGGAAATAGTAGATAATCTTGGATTTAATGAGGATGAAATACTTTTGGTTAGTGCTAAAAATGGTACGGGTATAGTTGAATTGTTGGATGAGGTGATTGATAAGATACCATATCCAAAGAGTGATAGTGATAAGTTGCAAGCATTAATATTTGATAGTGTTTTTGATCCTTATAAGGGTGTAATTATTTATACTCGTGTATTTAATGGTAAAATTAAAGTGGGAGATAAGATAAAGATGTTATCAACTGGTGCAGTTTATGATGTTGTTGAGGTTGGTGTTAATACTCCTAATCCTAAGAAACTTAGTGAACTTTGTTCTGGTGAGGTTGGCTATATAACTGGTTCAATAAAGAGTATTAGTGATGTTAAAGTTGGTGATACAATTAGTAGTGTTAGTAATCCTAGTTGTGCACTTATTGGTTATAAAGAGATAAAACCTATGGTGTTTTGTGGGTTATATCCAATTGATTCAAAAAAGTATCTTGAGTTAAAGGAAGCACTTGAAAAGCTTAAGTTAAATGATGCTTCATTAAGTTTTGAACCGGAAACTTCTAAAGCACTTGGCTTTGGATTCAGATGCGGATTTTTAGGTATGCTTCATATGGATGTAATAGAAGAAAGGATTGAAAGAGAATTTAATATAAATTTGATTGCAACAAGTCCAAGTGTTGTTTATGAGGTTACTTTAACTGATGGGAATATAGTTATGGTTGAAAATCCAACTAAGCTTCCTGATAGAACTATAATTAAAGATATAAAGGAACCATATATAAAAACAAGTATTTTTGTACCAAATGAATTTGTTGGTTCTGTTATGGAATTGTGTCAAGATAAAAGAGGTACATTTATAAATATGGAATATATTGATTCGAGTAGAGTTAATATTCATTATGAAATACCTTTATCTGAGATAGTGTATGATTTTTTTGATAAGCTTAAGAGTTATACGAAGGGTTATGCTTCATTTGATTATGATTTAATTGGTTATAAAACTAGTAATTTAGTTAAAATGGATATATTAATAAATGGTGAAATAGTTGATGCTTTAAGTATTATTGTCCATAAGGATTTTGCATATAAAAGAGGTAAAGTTATAGTAGAAAATTTGAAAAAAATAATTCCAAGGCAGATGTTTGAGGTTCCTATTCAAGCGTGTATTTCAAATAAGGTAATAGCAAGAAGTGATATAAAAGCAATGAGAAAGAATGTACTTGCTAAATGTTATGGCGGAGATATAACAAGGAAAAGAAAGTTATTAGAGAAACAAAAAGAGGGTAAGAAGAGAATGAAAATGGTGGGATCAGTAGAAATTCCTCAGGAAGCATTTTTGTCTGTGTTATCTGTTGATGAAAAATAAAATGTAAAGTGAAAGTAAAATGTATCAACAATTTATACTATATTTGATATAATATAAATGATTTGTTAGTAAAGGGTGGTTATATGAAATCTGTATATATTCATATTCCTTTTTGTGATAATATATGTTCTTACTGTGATTTTTGTAAGTTAAAATACAATAAAGAATGGGTGGATGAATATTTAGATAAGTTAAAGGATGAGATTAGTAAGTATTATAAGGGTGAAAAGGTAAGAACATTGTATATTGGTGGTGGAACTCCATCTATCCTTACTACTGTTGAATTAAATAAGCTTTTTTCGATTGTTAATATGCTTGATTTGGAATTGCTTGAGGAATTTACTTTTGAATGTAATATTGAATCTTTAAGTAATGAAAAATTAATTTTGCTTAAGAAGAATAATGTTAATAGGTTAAGTATAGGAATTCAAACTTTTAATGATAGGTATTTAAAGTTATTGAATCGTCATCATACTAAACTTGAAGTTTTTGAGAAGATTGAAATGGCAAGATTAATTGGATTTAATAATATAAATGTAGATTTGATGTATGCATTACCTGGTGAAACTATGGAGGATTTGGAATCTGATGTGGATGAGTTTTTGAAGCTTAATGTTAATCATATATCTTGTTATTCTCTTATGATTATGCCAAATACTAAGTTATTTATAGATAAATATAGTGAGATAGATGAAGATATTGATTATGAAATGTATAAGTATATTGAAAAAAGGTTGCTTAGTAGAGAATATTTTCATTATGAAATAAGTAATTATTCAAAGTTGGGAATGGAATCAAAGCATAATTTAGTATACTGGAATAATGAATATTATTATGGTTTTGGTTTATCTGCATCTGGATATTTGGAGAATTATAGGTATGATAATACTAAGAATTTAAGAAAGTATTTGAGTGAAAATTATATTGATGTTATTACTAAAGTAGATAAGGATGATAGGATTAAGTATGAACTTATTCTTGGTTTTAGGAAGTTAAAGGGAATTAATAAGAATAGGTTTAAAGAAAAATTTGATATTAGTATATATGATGTTCCTAATATTAGAGAATTGTTAATAAATGGAATGTTAAAGGAAAACGATGAATATATATATATTCCTGATGATTGGATATATAAATCAAATGAGATATTAGTTAAGTTTGTATAGGAGAGATATGAAAAAGAAGAAGAGTGGTTCGTTAATAGTTATTTCGGGACCTAGTGGTGTTGGAAAAGATACAATTTGTAATGAACTTGTAAGGAAACATAATGAAATATGTTTGTCTATTTCAATGACTACAAGGGAAAGAAGAGGTAATGAGGTAGATGGTGAGAATTATTTCTTTGTAACTAAAGATGATTTTATTAAAAATATAGAAAATAATAATTTACTAGAGTATGCAGTAGTTCATAATGAGTATTATGGAACGCCTAAGAAGTGGGTGTTAGATAAACTTTGTAATGGGATTGATGTGATACTTTTAATAGATATAGAGGGTGCTTTAAAGATTAAGGAGTTATATAAAGAAGCAATATTTATATTTATTATGCCACCTAATATGAAAGATTTGATTGATCGGCTTGTAAAAAGAGGTACTGAAACAAAAGAAAAGATAGAATCTAGATTTAGAACTGCTTATAAAGAAATAAATGAAATTGCTAAATATAATTATGTAGTAATAAATGATAAGGTTGATAATGCTATAAATAAGATTGAGGCGATATTAATTGCAGAAAAATGTAGTGTTAGTAGAATAGAAGATTTAGAGCTTGATAATGTTGAAGAATTAATACATGAATACTTAATGAAGTAGCATGTATTTTTTATTGACAAGTGTATTTTTATTATGTTATATTTATTGTAAATAAGTTAGTAGGAGATTATATGAAGAGGTTAAGTGTTATTGCTTTGTTGTTTTGTTTTATTTTAGTTGGATGTAGTAGAGAAGATGAAATAAAACGTGAGGATAAGGAAGAAGAAAAAAGTATATATACAATAAATAAAGTATTGATGGGGGATAAATTAGTTGATTATAAAGATGAATTTAAAATAATAATTGATGCGGTTAAAGAAAAGTATTCAAATTTTAAGGAAGAGGATTATTTAGTATTTTATTTAAATGAGGAAAGAATTGAGGATAGTAATTTTAGAATTATTTCATTTGTATATGCAATTGATGGGTATATAAGAACTAATAGTTCTATTACAGTTGTTTATGAAAATAATAAGATTGATTCTATTGAAACATCAGGAGTGGATGTTAAGTATGTTGATATTGATAAATTAAATGATAAGATAAAACAATTTGAGTTAAAAAAGAAAGATATAATTAAAGATAAATTGCCTAATTTATATAAGAAGGATGTAATTATAAATGGTGATTATACTCTTAGTAAAGATGGTTTGAGTGATAATATTGGTGAATTGAATGAATATTATTTTTATGATTTTAGTAATAATAAACTTTTGTATAAGATTGAAATAGGATATTTAGGTGTTTATGATACAATAAGTTATATGGTTGATAAGGATATAGAAATAGAGTGAATACTCTTTTTTCTATGAAAAAAAGCTTCATTTGAAGCTTTAGTTTGATACAACGTATATAGTGTAAGTATTTCCTTGCTTAACTGGAGTACCACTATTAGTTGGTGAGTTTTTTGCTATCATACCGCTATTTAAAGTATTGTCTTTTACTTTTATGAAGTTAAAGTTTACGCCAGGATAGTATTCGTTAAAGTTATTTTTTAGTGATGCTATGGTAGCATCTGCATTACCTATTGAAATCCAATTTTGAAGTATGGATAAATTTTTAGTTTGAGGTATACCTTTACTAAGTGTTAGTGTAATAGAAGCACCTGATCCTACTGTTGTACCTGTGTTTTTTGATTGTGCATAAACTACATTTTGATTATAGTTTGTATATGTTCCTGTAGTAAATGAGCATCTTATTCCAATTGAATTACATATATTATTTGCTTCATTTTTAGTTTTACCTATGAATGAAGGAATAGTTATAGATTTTCCAAGTGATACTTTTACGTATATTACTTCATCTGGATTTATTATGTCATTTTCATTGTATGAATAACTTATTACATTACCTTTTGAAACAGTATTATTGTATTCGTACGTTTCGTAATAGTTTATATTGTATTTATTTGCCCATTCTTTAAATTCATATAGAGAATTAAATTTTTGCATTTTTATTTGTCCTTTTGAAATGGTTAAAATTATTTCAAATCCCTGTTCTATACTATCGTTTTCGTTGACATTTGCTTTAATGACTTTACCAGTTTCTATTTTTTCGTCATATATTTCTTCAAAGCTAATTTTTAGTTTGTTTTCCATTACCCAATTTGTTATATCTTCTACTTTCATGTTTAATAAATTTGGAACTTTTATTGCTTTTCCTTTTGAAATAGTGATTGTTACTGATGTTTCATTAACATTTATATTTTCACCTATTTCTATATTTTGTTTAATTATTGTATTTCTTTCTATAGTATCACTAAATTCATATTCTAATGAGTATTTGATTTTATTTCTTTTTAACCATAGTGTTCCATCAAATAATGTTTTGTTTTTTAAATCAATCATTTCTATATTTTCTATTTCATCGTTTCCATATGAAACAGTTAGTATAAATTCTTGATTTCTTCTTATTTCTCCATTTTTATTTTGTTTAATTATTATATCTTTTTCACTGCTATCATCTTCATAGTTTATATTAACATTAATCATATGATTTTTATTTATAAATTCAACTGCGTCATCTATATTCCAACCAGTCATGCTTGGGATTATTACTATTTTGTCATAATCTGGTCCGTTTGATATAGTGGCTGTAATCTTTTTTATGTCTTTTACATATGTTCCTTCATTTACATCTATTCTTATAATGTTTCCTTTTTCAATTTCATCACTATATTCGTATATAATATCAAGTTTAATATGATTTTTCTCTGCCCATTCGTTTAGGTTTTTGTAGGGTGCATTTGTATAGGAAATAATTTTTTCGTCTTCAGGAAGTTTAATTATTCCTGTATCATTTGCTATATTAAATCCAATAAATAGAAATATTACTATTGATATTGTTATAAAAATTAGGTTTTTTTCTTTTAATTTTAGTGAATTAATAAACATTATTATTGCTACTATGAGTATGAATATTGGTATAGATATTTCATAGATGTTAGTAATTATGTTATCTATTTTTAGAAGTTTATATGTTAAATAACCAATGCTTATAACTAATGAAATAGTTGAAAAAACTTTATATATTGAGTAATTGTCTTCTTTTTTCTTAATTGTGTCAGTTTCTTTTTCTTTATTTTTCATAAAATCACCATTTTTATTATACAATATATTGCTAGTAAGTTTAATAAATTGGTTATTTTATGTACAATACTTGACATTTTTTTTAAAATGTGTATAATATAGCATATTCCAATTAAAGAAGGGGGAAAATATTATGTATAATGAAGAAAGAAACGAGAAAAATTATTTTTTTAGAAACCTAATTGTTAAAATATTATTAGTTTTATTATTTATATTTTTGTTGATGTGGTTATTTCCAATACCTAATTTAAGTCCATTTTATGATAAGATATTTACACAAAATATAAATGATATGACTGATGCTGCTAAGAGTTATTTCACAGTAGAAAGATTACCTAAGAATGAGGATGAAACTAAAAAGTTAACATTAAAAGAAATGATTGATAATAAGATGATTATTGAGTTTACTGATAGTGATGGCAAGAAGTGTGATACAACTAAATCTTATGTAGAAGTAACTAAGAAAAATGGTGAATATATATATAAAACAAACTTGTCATGTTCTAAACAAGAGGATTATGTTATAGAGTATTTTGGATGCTATGATGTATGTAAAGATAATTCGTGTGAAGTAGATAACAAACCAGATGATAATAAGACATCAAATGAAACAAAGAAAATTACTGAGTATCAATTTTATAAAGTTGTTGCAACAAAATATATTGATAAGTATTTATGTAAAGAAGGATATACATTAAGTGGTAATAAATGTATAAAAACATCACAAATTAAGAGTGAAGTAGATGCTAACATTAAATGTTTAGATGGTTATACTTATAACTCGACTTCTAAGAAATGTGAAAAGATAGTATCTGAAAGTGAAGATGCTAAGTTACAATGTCCTAGTGGTTATGTTTATGCTTCAAGTATGAATAAGTGTATAAAGGGTACTTCTAATACAGTAGATGCAACTTTAACTTATAAATGTACAACAGGTACTTTAGTAGGAACTAAGTGTGTAATTAATGCAACTAGTGAAGTAGATGCAACTAAAGTATATAGTTGTAAGAATGGTACATTAAGTGGTACTAAATGTATAGTTTCTGGAAGTTATGAAACAGATGCAAGTAGACATTATTATTGTAATGTAGGAACATTAAGGGGAACAAAATGTGTATATGAAGAAAAGGTAGAGGTACCAGAAGAATGTAGTTATACAAGATGGGTATGTTCTAATAAAGAATATGATAGACCAAAATCTAATTCTTCAACAAAAACATTTACAAGAAGATTACTAGATATTAAGGGAACTGTTTATACTTATGAAGAATGTAATAGGCAATATAAATGTACAGGTGGTGGAACTACTACTGAAACTAAAGAAGTAAGTGCAGAAGTAGAATATAGATGTACAACAGGAACATTAAGGGGAACAAAATGTTTGGTTAGTTCAAGTGATGAAGTTAATGCTGATGTAACATATAAATGTACAACAGGAACATTAAGGGGAACAAAATGTGTATTAGACAAAAATAGTGAAGTTAATGCTGATGTAACATATAAATGTACAACAGGAACATTAAAAGGAACTAAGTGTGTAATTAATACAACTAAAGAAGTGGATGCAACTAAGGGATATAGCTGTCAAGTTGGTAAGTTAAATGGAACTAAGTGTGATATAACTAGTGTTGATGTTACTGATAGTGTATATTATTGTGAAGTTGGTACTTTAAATGGAAACAAGTGCGTTATAACAACAACAGATAAGAAAGATCCTACATATTATTGTGATAGTGATTATACTATAGCTGGTAAAAAATGTTATAAAACAACAAGTACTAGTGATGTAATAGAATCAGAAATAGTTTATAAAACTAAAACTGAGAAAGTTTATAAATGGAGTACTAGTGAGAAGTTAGAAGGCTGGACTAGAACAGGAAAAACTAGAACAACAAATGTATCAATTACAAGTAAGAGATAAGATTAGAGTGCGATAAACACTCTTTTTTGTTATAATTATTTATTAGGAGGTATGTTATGTTTGTAGATGTACTAGTTAATATTAAATCTTTAGGTGAAAAAATATTTACGTATAGTGTTAGTGATGATTTGAAGGATATAGTAAGAGTCGGATTTAGGGTAATTGTGCCTCTTTTGAATAGGGAGATTGAGGGACTTATAATTGGGATTAGAGATAGTGTGGATTTTGAAACTAAGCCAATAGTGTCACTTTTGGATAGTGAGCCGGTATTTGATGATGAGTTACTTTCTTTGGGTAAGTATATGAAGGATGAGTATTTGTGTTCTTTGATGAGTGCTTATGAGAGTATGCTTCCTGATGCTCTTAAGTTTAATAAAACTAAAACAAGTATAAAGTATGAAACTTATATAACAAAAGTTGGGGGTATTGATAATCCAAGTGTGTATGAGAAAAACGTTTTGAAGCTTTTTGATAATGGTGATGTATTAAAACGTGATATTAAGAGTAAGAGTACATTAAATAGATTATTAGATATGGGGGTTTTAAAAGAGGTAAAAAGGGAGAAGAATAGGTTGTGTGTTAATTATGAAAGAAGGGAGTTAAGAAAATTAACTGATAAGCAGTTGGATGCATATAATTTGCTTTTGAATAGTAAAAAGAGTGTGTGTTTGTTAAGGGGTGTTACTGGTAGTGGTAAAACAGAAATATATATGCATTTGATAAAAGATGTGATAAGTGTTGGTAAAACAGTGATTGTATTGGTACCTGAAATAACGCTTACTACTCAGTTAATAGAGCGTTTTAGGAGTGTTTTTGGATCTGATATTGCTGTTTTACATAGTGCTCTTTCATCAGGGGAAAAGTATGATGAATATAGGAGAATAAAGGATTTAAAAGCTAAAGTTGTAATAGGTACAAGAAGTGCTGTATTTTCTCCTCTTACTAATATTGGTTTAATAGTAATAGATGAGGAACAGGAAGATTCTTATAAACAAGAAAATGAGCCAAGATATAAAACTTTTGATATTGCTTTAAAGAGGTGTGAATATAATAATGCGAAACTTATTTTGGGGAGTGCAACACCTACTTTAGAGAGTTATGCGAAAGCAAAAATAGGTAGATATGAGTTAGTTGAATTGTTGGATAGAGTTAATAATAAGAAAATGCCTAAGGTATATGTAGTAGATATGAAGGATGAAATTAAAACTGGTAATTCTATTCTTTCTAGGGTCGCAATAGATTTGATAGAAGATAGATTAAGGAATAAAGAACAAATAATGATATTGATAAATAGGAGAGGATATTCTAATTATATTATGTGTATGGGGTGTGGTAATGTTTTAAAGTGCCCTAATTGTGATATAAGTTTAACTTATCATAAAACTAATAATACTTTGAGATGTCATTATTGTGGATATGCAACTAATAATTTAAAGAGGTGTCCTAGTTGTCTAAGTACTGATTTGGTTTTAAGGGGAATTGGTACTGAGAAGATAGAGGAGTATTTGAAAGATAAGTTTAGTAGTGCAAGAGTTGTAAGGATGGATAGAGATACTACTACGAATAAAGGAATGCATGAAAAGATAGTAAAGGATTTCAATGATTTTAAGTATGATATATTACTTGGAACTCAGATGATATCTAAGGGATTGGATTTTGTAAATGTTACGCTAGTTATTGTTTTGAGTGGGGATGCTAGTTTAAATATTCCTGATTATAGAAGTGCTGAGAAAACTTTTGATATGCTTACGCAAGTATCAGGTAGGAGTGGTAGAGGTAAGAAGAATGGTGTATCACTTATTCAGACGTTTAATCCGAATCATTATTCAATAATACTTTCTAAAAATCATGATTATTTTAGATTTTATAATGAGGAAATGAAGATAAGAAAGAAATTGAATTATCCACCATTTTGTTTATTGGTAAGTGTAAGAATACTTTCGAAGGATTTTGAATTGGGAAGTAAGCTTATAAATAAAATAAACAAGTATTTGAAAGGTAATTTGGATGATACTTATACTATTTTAGGACCTACTCAATCTTTTAAAATAAATAATATATATTCTTTTAAGTTGTTAATTAAGTATAAGAATAGAACTTTGTTATATAAAGCTTTGAATGATATAAAGAGTCATCATAAGAGTAAAGATGCAAAGCTAGAAATAGATTTTAGTCCTTTAAGGGTATAATTACTATTCATATTTTAATTAATATATGATACAATAATTGTATTGGATTAAGGTGATAATATGGATCAAACCAAGGAATTTAAGTGTAATAGATGTGGATGCTGTTGTAAGAATTTGTCTTATTTGGAAGAGGCAAGGTTTTTGGATAGTGGTAATGGTGTGTGTAAGTATTATGATGAAGTAAATAGGAAATGTATGATATATGATTTTAGACCTGATATTTGTAGGGTGGATAAGATGTATAAGAGATATAAGGATAAGATGACTTGGGATGAGTATATAGATGCGAATTATGAGGCATGTGAAATGTTAAGAAAGTTGGAAAGAGATAAAAATAATGAAGTAGTAGAAGAAAATAAGAATGTAAAAGTCGAGAATGATTGGTATAATAATAAAGTTGTAATAGAAAAAAATGTGAAGGAAGAATATTTGTTTGATGATGATGAAGATTTCTTTGGTTAGGGGGATATATGGGATTTTTTAATAAAATAAAGAAATTGTTTAAGAGTGAAGTTAAGGAAGATGTGAAAGAGGAAGTTTCTAAATATGAAGAGGGACTTTCTAAGTCAAGGGTTGAATTTACGTCTAAATTGGGTAAGTTATCAAAAAAGTATAGACAAGTTACTGAGGATTATTTTGATGAGTTAGAAGAGATACTTATAATGGCTGATATTGGTGTTAATACAGTAATGGAATTTATGGATAGATTAAGAAAAAGAGTCGATAAAGAGAAGATTACTGATACTGATATGTTAAAGGAAATAATAGTAGATGAGTTGTTTGTTATTTATGTAGAAGATGAGGTTTTATCATCTAAGATTAAATATAATGAAAATGGACCAACTGTAATATTATTTGTTGGTGTTAATGGTGTTGGTAAAACTACGAGTATAGCAAAGATTGCATATAAGCTTAAGAATGAAAATAAAAAGGTTATGCTTGTTGCTGGAGATACGTTTAGGGCTGGTGCTATTGAGCAACTTTTAGAATGGGGTAATAGAATAGGTGTACCTGTTATAAAAAGTGAATCTAAAGATCCATCTGCTGTTATGTATGATGCATTAAATATAGCAAAAAGAGATAATTATGATGTGGTATTAATAGATACAGCGGGTAGATTACAAAATAAAGTTAATTTAATGAAGGAACTTGAAAAGATAAATAAGGTAGTTGGAAATTTAATTCCTTCTGCACCTCATGAAACGTTATTAGTAATAGATGCGACTACTGGACAAAATGGTATAAGTCAAGCCATTAATTTTAAAGAAATAACTAATATAACTGGGATAGTACTTACTAAGTTAGATGGTACTGCAAAAGGCGGAATAGTGCTTGCTATAAAGGAGAGTGTTAATATTCCTGTTAAGTTTGTTGGTTTAGGTGAAAAAATGGAAGATTTAATGCCGTTTGATATAGAAAATTATATATATGGTTTATTTAAGGATATGATGTGATGGATAGAGTGTATTTAACTAATCTTTATGATATATATTCTCTATTACTTAATGATAAACAGAAGGAATATTTTGAATATTATTATTTTGATAATTTGTCATTAGGTGAAATAAGTGAGAATGTGAATGTATCGAGAAATGCAATATATAAACAATTGAAAACAGTAGAAAATAAGTTGTTATTTTATGAAGAAAAATTAAAGTTATATGAAAAGAGTAATAAGTTAGAATATATTATTGAGAATGAAAAGGATAAAGAATTAAAAAATAAATTGGAAGAACTAAGATGGTGATATTATGTTTGAAAATATTTCTGAGAGATTGCAGGGAGCAATACATAAGATAAAGGGTTATGGAAAAATAACTGAGGATAATATAAGTGATATATTAAGAGATGTTAGAATTGCGTTATTAGAAGCGGATGTAAATTATAAAGTAGTAAAGGAATTTATAAATAATGTTAAGGAGAAGGCATTAGGTGTTACTGTAAGTACTAGTTTAAAACCATCTGAGATGTTTTTGAAAATATTAAAAGATGAATTAATAGAACTTCTTGGAACAGAACCAGTTAAATTAGTTAATAATAGTTTTAATGTGGTTATGTTAGTTGGTCTTCAAGGAAGTGGTAAAACTACTCATGTGGGTAAACTAGGAGCATGGGTTAGGAAGAAATATAAGAAAAAACCAATGTTTATTGCATGTGATATTTATAGACCTGCCGCTATAGATCAGTTAAAGCAAATAGGAAAGCAATTAGATATATATGTATATAGTGAAGATATTAAAGATGCGGTTAGTATTGCTAGAAATGGTATTAATTATGCAAAAGAAAATGGGTATGATTATGTATTTATAGATACTGCAGGTAGGTTACATATAGATGAAGCATTGATGGATGAGTTAAAGGAAATAAATAATGAAGTAAAACCAGATGAGATACTTTTGGTAATAGATAGTATGATTGGTCAGGATGCAATAAATGTAATAGAGGGATTTAATAATGAGTTACCTCTTACTGGAACAATACTTACTAAGATGGATGGGGATACAAAAGGTGGTGTAGCACTTTCTGTAAGGCATTTAACAAATATTCCTATTAAGTTTATTGGTACTAGTGAAAAATTGGATGGTATAACAGAGTTTGATACTAATAGAATGGTTGGTAGAATTTTAGGTGAAGGAGATTTACAAGCACTTATTGAGCATGCTGAATCTGTAATTGATGAAAAAGAGGCAATGGAGGCGGCTAAGAAGCTTAATAGTGGTAAATTTGATTTGGATGATTTTCTAGTACAACTTAAGGCAATAAAAAAATTAGGGCCTCTTGAGAATATGTTAAAATTAATACCAGGGGCTTCTAAAATGGGTCTTAATAATATAACTATTGATCCAAAGCAAATATCTCATATAGAAGCAATTATTAGTTCTATGACTAAGAAGGAAAGAAAGAATCCTGATATAATTAAGGCATCTAGAAAGAAAAGAATTGCAAGTGGTTCTGGTAGAAGTGTAGAAGAGGTAAATAGGTTATTAAATCAATTTGAAAATATGAAGAAGATGATGAAGCAATTTAAAAATGGAAATATGAAATTACCATTTTAGAAAGGAATTATATGGAAGAATTAAGAAATAGAATAAAAGAAAATCAAAATATTAGTGATGAGTTAAAATGTAATATAGCGACACTTACTGATGCGCTTACTACTGTTTTTCCTGATTATGATTATTCTAATTTGGGTGATATTTTATCTACATTAGTAATTTTGAAAAATGATAAATTAGATGATTATTCAGCATATAATAAAGATAGTAATGAATTATCTATAAATACAAAAAAAGTATTTGAAGATAGAATAGATCTTCAACATTTGTTTATGCAGAAAATGTTATCAATTTCAACTCATAAAGAAGAGAAAAGTAATCAAATGAATGGTTTTTTTAAAGGTATGACAGAAAGTATAACTTCTTTAATAAATGTAGATGAGAGTGGTAAGAAATTAAATCCACTTGAATCATTAGGTGTATCGATATTTTCTAAGATAGTTTCTCCTAAAACTCTTATAGATTCATACATGAATGATGATTTATCGTTACTTTTAATTGAACTTGAATCATTGGGCATTCCATCTATAGATTTTAATGTTGCAATGGATAGATTTAATAATGTGAATACTGATTTTTTAGGACTTGAAAAAGCACTTAATTTAATGTTTGAGAAAAGAATGAGTTTTGGAGTTAAGAGTGGAATTATAAATGAAGATAATTTGGATAAGATTTATACAGATTTTAGTGAGATGTTAGTTACAAATAAAGCAGAATTAATAAGTTTATATCCTCTTCATGATTTTTCTAAGATGGGTTCTTTAGAGCCGATTAAAGAAGAAGTTAATTTATCTATATCTAGAATTGAAAGAAATATAGGCAGTTTAGAAACAAATTATTATAAGTAATTTAAACAATTATTATTAGGTATTTAGCCATAACATAATAATTGTTTTTTCATATTATAGTAGTGATAAGGAGGATTTAAAATGTTTATGAACAGAAAATGTTGTTGTCCTACAAATCCATGTGTAGAGCCAAATGTGGAATGTTGTCAAATGGGACCAATAATGGAAAAACCAATAGAAAAATGTGTGCAAAAGGATATAATACATGAAGTAGAACATATTTGCCCAATAAATACGAGGGTAATAAATAATCATATATATAAACATGTGTATATACCACAATATACATGTTGTGAAGAAGATGTAGTAACAAATGTAGATGATTGTTCTTGCAATAATATGTCTAATTATTAATAGTGAAACCAGTTTTTAAAACTTTAATTATAAGTTTTTTGGGAAATTGTGTATTAGTTATACTTAAATATGTAGTTGGAATAATTACTAATACACAAGTGTTACTTGCAGATTCGATGCACTCACTTTCTGATTTGATTACTGATGTTGTTGCTATAATAGGTAGTAAAATGTCATATAAAAAATCGGATTTAAAACATCCTAAGGGATATGGTAGAATACAATATGTTACTAATTTAATTATGGGAGTTGTAATACTTTTATTATCAATAAATATAATAAAGACAGTTGTATTATCTAATAATAAAGAAATTCCTATAGAACTTACATTTGTTATATCTGTTGTTATTATAATTAAATATATACTTTATAAATACATATATATGAATGGTCTAAAATATAATGATAATATACTAAAGGCCTCTGCTAAGGAAAGCAAATCAGATGTTTTGTCATCGTTGTGTAGTTTGTTTGTAGTTATTACCTCATCATTATATAAATATTGTGGCATATTCAAATATATTGATAAAGTAGGTGCCCTCATAATAAGTCTATTTGTTTTAAGAACTGGATATAAAATTATTAAGGAAAGTTTGAGTTTAGTAGTTGGAGAAGTTGAGAATGATGATAAAGTAATAAGTGATATAGCAGGTATGATAAAAATGAATAAAGATATTATTGATGTAGATGATATTGTTTTAGAAAAGTATGGGATGTATTATAGTGGTGTATTTAAAATAGTGGTAAGTAAAGATTTAAGTATAGAAAAGGGACATAGTATTAGTAAGAAGTTAAAAAGTGAATTACTAAATTCTAAATATAATATAAAATATGTTTTAATACATATAAATCCATATAATGATAACTAACGAGATTTCGTTAGTTTTATTATTTTACATTATTTTGTGTTTATGATATACTTGTTAAGTGTCACAGTTTTCTAGTTGATGCATTTAATAAGAAGATGAGCCCAATTTTTTTATTATATTTGTGGGTTTGTTATATGAGGAGTAGTTTATGAATATACCGAAGCATGTTGCAATAATAATGGATGGTAATGGTAGGTGGGCTACCAAAAGAAATTTAAGTAGATCAATTGGTCATTTAGAAGGAAGTAAGACATTAAAAAAAATAGTTGAATATGCTTTTTCAAATGGAATAGAGATACTTAGTGTATTTGCATTTTCAACTGAAAATTTTAAAAGAAGTAAAGAAGAAGTAAATTATTTAATGAATTTATTTGTTAAGATGTTTAAAGATTATTTTGATGAACTTAATGAAAAAGGTATTAAAATAGTATTTTCTAAAAAAGAAAGTGGTTTACCTGATAAATTAGAGAATATAATAAAAGATGTAACTGAGAAAACTAAAGATAACAAAAATGGAATATTTAATGTTTGTATAAATTATGGCGGTCAAGATGAAATTGTTGATGTAGTTAAAAAAATAAGTAAAAAGGTATTAGATGGTAATATAAATATTGATGATATAAATAAGAATATTATAGAGGAAAATTTATATCAAAAACTTCCACCTATTGATTTGCTTATAAGAACTAGTGGTGAATATAGGATTAGTAATTATATGTTATGGCAAATGGCTTATTCTGAGATGTATTTTACAAATACTTATTTTCCAGATTTTGATGAATTTGAGTTAAAAAAGGCAATAGAGGAGTATAGTAAGAGAGATAGAAGATTTGGAAATATAGAAGATAAAAAATAACAAATTATATATAAGATTTGTTTATTTTTTTATATAATTGTGGTATATTAAAAATAAGAATAAGGAGGATATAT
>URRF01000025.1 GCA_900550145.1 uncultured Mollicutes bacterium | reverse complement strand
TCTTATGGTACCTGATACTAAATCTGCTGCTTGAACTAAATAACTTTTACCTGAGTCTTGATATGTTACTTTAACATCTAAATCATTAAATACTATTGGATTATATGTACATGAATAATTAAAATTACTAATACCATACTTTAATTCTTCCACTAAACCATCATGTAAATTATAATAACCATTACTTTTTGTTGTTTGTTCATCGATATTGATAATAACTTTTAAAGGTTCTTTAGAATCTATTTTATTATTTGTTATTTGATTATTAATTACTTCTTTTATCATTCTTCTTAAAGAATAATCTAAAAATCTTCCTTTTGCTGCTTTATTTTCTATTATATGATTATAAACATTTTGATTACTTATGACAAGTCCCACGATAAAATACTTTTTTATGTAATTCATTATTCTTCTTTTATCACTATTTTTAATATTGGTATTTTTTATCTCTGGGCATTTTTTATTACATAAGTCTTTGTTTTTACAATATTTGCATTTAATATCATTTATAATACTTCGATACTGAGTAATAAATTTGTCTTTTTCTTTCTTAGATAAAAATACTAAACCTCCATATACACTTATTATTTCTTTTTTAGAAAGTTTACCTGAGTCATCTAAATTTATATAAATTGATTGCATATATCCTCCTTATAAATTAGTTTTTATTCTATCACAAAAAAGTAGAAATATATATAATGTTTACACAAATTTTACAAAAGAAAAAGACTAAAGAGCTTTTATTTCTCTTTTAGTCTTGTTTGTTTTATTTTCGATATTTACCCTTTCTACTACAAAAAACATTATTATGGCATTAACTGTAAATGAACCACCATAACTTAAAAATGGAAGTGGAACACCAGTAAGTGGTAACAAACCTAATATTCCAGTAAGATTAACAAATATATGAATGAATATATATGCCGCTACTCCATAACACATAAGTCCACTCATAAGATTATAACTTTTCTTTGCTATCTTCAATATTCTAAATATTATATATGCATATATACCCAATATAACTATACCTATTACAAGTCCTAATTCTTCTACAATTACAGGAAATATAAAGTCAGTATATGATTCTGGTAAATACAAATATTTCTGAGTACTATTGCCTATCCCTACACCAAACAAACCACCATTGTTAAACGCAATATAAGAATTACACACCTGATACCCAGTTCCTACTTTTGTATATCTAGTACATGGCTTTAAAAAATTTAATCTCTGCAATTGATACTCATAAAGACCAGATTTACCAGTCAATAAAAGCATTCCGAGTAAAAATAAAGCCAACACTATAGTAAATATTATTATTTTATTTGTTTTCTTTTTTACTTGTGGCAACAACGGTACCCCAAAAAATATTGCAAAAGATAAAAGTAATATAATAAGTGCACTACCCAAATCAGGTTGTATTGTAACAAATGCAAATATAATAAATATAAATATAAAAGGAAAAAGTGCTACTTTGTAATCATCCTTATTATTCCTATGAATATCATAATAAGCTGCCATATATATAATTATTGCTATTTTTGCAAGTTCACTTGGTTGTAAACTAAAAAACCATAAACTAAACCAACTTCTAGCACCATTGGAAACAGTTCCAAAAAAATACACCAACACTAAAAGTGAAATAGCAGATATTATTATAATTTTATGCATCTTTTTATAAAAACTAAGTGGAAACCTAATTAATATAAGAAATGCAAAAAAACAAACAATTAATATAGCACCTTGTCTTATTAAAAAATAATACGCATTTCCTAAAGCAGTTATCGCCTTTACATAAGAAGCACTAAAAATCATCAAAAGTCCAAATATAAACATCAAAACCGTTGATATCAAAAGCGGTTTATCTAACTTTCTTAATATTTTTATCATACATATCTACCCTGAGAATATAATAACATATTTTTGATAATTTGTTTATTGTTTTTAGGTTATTTAATATAACAATTTACAACGACTTGTAATACACTATAGTAGATATAAAAAAAGGAGGAGTGTTTATGTATTATTACGGATATAACAGCGGTTATAGCTATGGCTCACCATCTTGCGGATGTAGCGGTGGATATAACGCTTATCCAGCATACCCTAACTATGGATATGGTGGAATCGGTAGTGGTGCTGCCATTATATTAGTATTATTTATTCTTTTAGTAATTGTAATTGGTTCTAGATTCCTAAATAATTAATATATTAAAAAGGAAAAAAATTTCCTTTTTTTTATTTTTATGTTAAAATATCTATGTATTTGGGGTGATGTTATGCTAAAAATGAAAGATATATTAGATGAGAAAGATGCTAGATTAAGATTAATAAGTAAAGATGTATCCTTCCCACTAGATAACAAAGATAAAAAGGCCATTAACGATATGATAGAATACTTAACAAAAAGTCAAATCGAAGAAATAGCAGAAAAAGAAAATTTAAGACCAGGTATGGGTATGGCTGCTATTCAACTTGGTATAAACAAAAGATACTTTGTTGTAGTGCATGAAGTTACAGAAGAAGATGATGAAGAACAAAAATTCGATACTTACGTAATAATTAATCCTGAAATAATCAGTCATTCAGAAGAAGAAATTTGTGCAGATGCTGGTGAAGGATGTTTAAGCGTTAATAGAGAAGTAGACGGATATGTAATAAGATATGCAAGAGTAAAAGTACAAGGATATGATATTAACGGAAATAAAATAGTTGTAAGGGCAAGAGAAGAATTAGCAATTGCCTTCCAACATGAAATAGACCATCTAAATGGTATACTATTTATAGATAAAGTAACTAATGATATTGAAGGAATAAGAACAATTTAAGTTCTTTTTTTATTTAATTTTAGCTATTAAAGCATTAGAAATATAACCAACAATAATACCAGTAACAATAGATGTAATAAGTAAAATAGGCAAATAATATAAAATATTTACATTAGATAAAAATATGACTGCAATTATAATTTGACCAATTGTATGCATAACAGAACCAATAATACTTACACCTACAATAGATAACTTAGTAAATTTTTTAAACATATACATAAATAGCAAACTTAAAAGTGCACCAAATAAAGAAAAAAAGAAAGTAATACTAAACACGCCAGTTCTAAGAATCCCAACCAAAAAAACACGCAAAATCGATATAATAAACGCATCCTTCAAAGAAAAAGTATAAAGTGTAAACAATATAACTATATTTGCAAAACCAAGTTTAATTCCTGGAATAATCCCATTTAATAATGGTATTAAACTTTCTATTAAACTAAGTACCACCGAAATTGCAAGTAGCATTGATAATCTTGTTATTTTTTTTGTATCCATATATACTCCTAACTTGTAACTGAATCAAGTTCATTATTTCCTAACTTAATAACTATCTTATTTGGCAAACAAATTATTGGCATGTCTTTAACAAATCCCTGCTTACTACAAATATTAAGAGGAGAATTCTCTTTTTTTACTCTTATCATACCGTTTTTTACCTCTATTAAAACATCCCCATTATATCCAGTTACACTATATTCATCATCTTTTGTTAAATCTATTTCCTTAATTATCTTATTTTCATAATAAACATAAGCATAGTTGTTATCTTTTTTAATTATCTTACAAAAAAATAAAAAACACAAACTCACACTTATTAAAATAATAACCAATTTCATATCACTCTTATTCATACTTATCAAAACCATTAGAATAATAAATTTCATCACTATACCATATTGCCTCAACATCATCTAAGTTATTTACATACTCTAACCCATCATCAATAGGCAATAAAAACAAATATGTTGATAAAATATCAGCTTTTTTACTATCTTTAGTTATAACAGTAACACTTTTAGTATAATTATCCGGAAATAACGTTTTTGGATTTATTATATGATTATAATTCTTACCATTATATTCATAATATCTTTGATAACTACCACTTGTTACAACTGATTCATTTTCAACATGTAAGACCTTATATATATTTGAAGTATTAAATGGTTCCTCAATGCCAACAGCATATCCATCACTCTTATAACTAGATCCTACTTTCACATTACCACCAGCATTTATTAAATACTTATTTATTCCCTCATTCTCTAAATATTCACCCACTATTTCAGTAACATAACCCTTTGCATAAGAACCAAGATCAAGTTTTACATCACTTTTTCTCATGTATTCATTACCTTCCAAATACACATCATTTATATCTATAGAACCACTTGTCATAAGTTCAAATAATTGTGGAATATCAGTACCCTCATCTCTATATTTTTTCCACACATCAATAACATTACCCAAAGCAATATTAATATATCCATCAGTTTCATCATACATATTAAGTCCATATTTAATTAATTCAGAAAGCTTTTTATCAATTTCTATCTTTTCATCTATCTTTAAATCGTTATTTAAATAATAAACATTTACAATACCATCATAAGAATTATATCTATCACAAAGTTGATTATATTCCTTATAAATACTATCTATTTTCTTAAATACCTCACTACTATTTGACACATCATATAACTTAATTTCTATATAAGTATCCATATAAAACATATCATATTTATCCATTTTTTGATTAGAACATCCACATAAAACTAAAATTCCAACCAAAATAACAATTATTTTTTTCATACTAACCACCAATAAAATTATAACAAAAATTCACAAAAAAAAGAAGAACTATAACTCTTCTAATCAAACATTTTATTAAATACATCAGGAAAATTTGTTTTTATATTAATAATATTTTTATTTACAGGATGAACAAACTTTATCTCTATTGCATGAAGACACATTCTTTTAATTGGACTTACAGTATTTGAATATTTAGTATCACCAATTACAGGATGTTTAATATCATTCATATGAACCCTTATTTGATTTTTTCTTCCTGTATGCAATATTACCTCTAGCATACTATACTTATTATTTTGTTTTATTAATTTATACTCAGTAATAGCAAGAAGTCCATCATTAGATGAATACATTATATGAATATTATTTTCTTTTAAATAAGATTTTATTATTCCACAACTATCAGTAACCCCATCAACAACAGTAATATATTTTCTTAATTTTATATCCCTTTCCCAGTTATTCTGCATATATTCCTTTATATCTTTATTCTTAGCAAAAATAACTATTCCACTCGTATCTCTATCAAGTCTATTTACAATAAATATTTTATTATTCTTATTCTTTGACTTCACATAATTACTAACATATCTATATAAAGTATTATTTTTCTCTTTATCAGTAGAAACAGTTAATAAATTTTCTCTTTTATTCACTGCAATTAAATAATTATCCTCATATAATATATCAAATTTATTATCATTACCATTATAATAATTAGTAACAATAATAACATCCCCACTCTTTAACTCATAATCATACCCAGTAATTATTTTGCCATTAACAGACACACACCCATTCTTTAAAATTGACTTAATATTATTTTTTGACTTACCTTTAACATTATCAAGCAAATATCGTAGCAACAAACTATTACTTTTAACTAAATATTTCATAATACCTCCAGATAATTAATGTTATTCATCAACAAAAACTTTAATAGCTCCAACTCCACCTTCTATATCTATAACATTAATACCAGTTCCATAAATAAAGTCATTATCAATATTAATAGAGTTTAAACTCATACTTCCTAAACCCTTACTAAAATTAAACTTATAATCATCTTTTTTACCTAAAAGTTTAATATCTACCTTACCAACTCCACATTCAATTTTACTATCACCTAGTAATTTAGATGTTAATGATAAAGCCCCAACTCCAATCTCTAAATCCAAATTACTTATACTACCATCTAATATATCAATAGTTCCTGCTCCACCTTCAATATGAGCATCATTTTTAACAATAAGATTATTAACTACAACCTTACCAGCACCCAAATCAAATTTTAAATTATCAGTTTTTAAACTATCTATATCTATTTTTCCAGCACCAGTATTTATATACACATAATCAAAATTAATATCATCAGGAATATACACAATCAAATCTTTAACAGAATTTTCAAAAATACCATGTTTTCTTTCTTTTATATATAACCTATTGCTATCTTGTTTAACAGAAATATATTTATTATTTGTTTCCGCCTTAAATAAATCCCCTTTCTTAATTATCAAATTAGAAGAACTTATATCAATATTTATTACTTTATTCATATTAACATCTAAATTAAACAAATTATTATCTTTATTTTCATTATTTATTAAAAAAGAAACACCATACATTAAATTATAAATTATACTCACAATA
The DNA here is from genome assembly GCA_900550145.1 of uncultured Mollicutes bacterium. Lineage (GTDB taxonomy): Bacteria > Bacillota_I > Bacilli_A > RF39 > UBA660 > CAG-1193. Next base: position 11,795 of record URRF01000025.1, on the reverse strand, counting down.
AGAAATATAGCAAAAACAATTGCCAAATTTTTAATTACCTTTTGTCCCTTACTCATTTTATTTCAACACCTCCAAACAAACAAGTACAATTTATATAAATAGTATACTTACTATCACTTTTATTACCTCTTTTATTAGTCACACCTCCAAATATTGGAGTAGAATAAACCTTAACACATACATCATCAGGTACAATAACCTGAGTAGCGCCAAAAACACTACAAACATTAACAACAACATCATCATTTATCTTTGCCTTAGATAAATCACAACTTACTTTACCAAATACAGCATTTAAATTACATCCATTAAATTTTTCATTATCAAAATCCAAATTTTGTACTCCAAATGTAGCTGCATATTCATCTAAATTCTCTTTACCTTTCTTCATTTTATTACCTTTAAATGGATTTTTAATTAAAAGAGATAATCCTATTATTACTAAAACTATAGGAAATAACAATTTTAAAATCATAGAAAAATCAATTATATCCTGACACGCAAGTAACAAAAAAACACCTATTATAATTCCTATAATACTGCCAGTTTTATCCTCATCAGTAAATAAATCAATTAAAGAAGGAACAATAATAAATAAAGTCCACCATCCATCAAAGAAAATATCAATTTTAACTATTCCTAAACTATTAATTCCCCAAATAATTCCAACCACTATTAATAACAATCCCCATAAAATATCTTTTCTATTTTTCATAACTCCTCCTATAGGCATTCAAATAAAGTATATCACACATATTACACAAATGTATATTTTTTAAGAACAAAATATCAAATTTTAATCACTAAAAATCCTATTATTACAAGTAACAAACAAAAATGCAAGAAATAAATTCTTACATTTTATTCATTAATTTTTTTAAGAAGCAAACTTACATCAGATATAACAACCTTTGATGATTGTACATCTCCTGTTATATTAACAATAATTTGCAAAATTGTAGGTACTTCAAATCTAAAAATAATATCTTTAGAAAAATAAATCTGTTTGTCATTTCCAGCAGGTAATTTAAATGTCAAATCCTTTATACTAGAACCATTATCATCTTGAAGATAAACTTCACCTCCATGTGTATCATCAACATCACCTATATGTCCAGACATTATTATTTCATATATACCCGATTCTAGCTTAACTTTACTATTATCTATTATCTCAAAGCTTTCTTGTTCACCAGGTATAAGCCATCTGTTATCAAAAGTTACTTCTCCAGACGTTTTCACATCAACAGTATCTGTAAAAAATATAGCTTGAGTTGAAGAAGGTCTCGCAGGTCCAATTGAACCTTGAGGAATTATAAAATCAAGTATATGATTCGGTCCACCTGTTACATCAATAACTTTTGCATCACTCCCTGGTAAACCAGTTGTTACTTTACCAATTTCTATAGTATCACTTTGACCTCTTGGAATAAAAAACTTAAGCACATGTTTATTTTTATTTTTTTCATCAACTATCCTAGCATCTTCACTAGAATCAACAGTTTGAACTTCTCCAATCTTTATAGTATCTGCATTATTAAAAACAACATATCTCATAGGGCAAAATGTTCCACACTCTTTTTTTAAGTTACTAGTTTCATTATTACATTTTTTAATACTATCAACCCCTTTCTAAAATCTATATATTATAACACTTTAACAATATGTTCATTTCACTAAAATTAATATCCGCTGCATCACCAGTTATATCTATCTTAAGTTGCAATGTTGTATCAGCAAAAATATCAACAACAGTCATTTCAGAAAAATCCATATCAGCAGTTTTACCAGCTTCCAAAATAAACAATAAATCACTAATTACATCGTTTGTATCCTTATTTATAAGCGAAAATGATGCACCTGTATTTTCTGTAACGCCAGATATCCTTCCACATAATACTATTTCAAAAATTCCTGTTTCTTTTACAACTATATCAGTTCCGTTTGGTATTGATACATATCTATTATTACCTGGTATAACTCTGGTTCTTCCAATTTGTGCAATACCTCTTTTTTTAGTATCTAGATAACTTGCAAAAGCAATAGAACTATATCCAGTAGGACTAGGTGCGCCAGCTGGGCCCGTGGGACCCGTCGGACCAGCTAATCCCATTGGACCAATATCACCTTTTTCACCCTTAGGTATATAAAATGTCAAATGATGAACGTTATTTTCAAAATCATCTTGTACCTCTGCATCTTCACCGGCTTCTACAGTTTCAGTGCCATCAATTGTTATAGCTTGACTTATTCCAATTTCACCCGGAAATCCTCTAGGACCAATATCTCCCTTAGGACCTTGTGGACCAATATCGCCCTTAGGACCCGTAGGACCAATTAATCCCACTTCACCTTTTTCACCTTTAGGTAATACAAAATCAAGCACGTGTTCCTTCCCATCAAAATTATCTATTACATTCGCATCAGTCCCAGTTTCACCAGGTATAGTTTTTCCTACTTTAATTTTCTCAGAAACTCCAGGCGGCCCTTGTATACTGCCTGTTTTCTCCCATTTATTTTTATCTTTATTCCAAACATACAAAACGCCATTAACTAAATAACATTCTCCAGCAGAACCAGTTGAATGATGATTAATTAATTCTTCTTCCGATTCATAATATCCAAGTATTTCTAAGCCCTTTCCCCTTTCGCCTTTAGGTCCCATCATAGGAAAAATACCTGCTTTATATAATCGTTTTCTTATTTCGCTATCTTCTATAATACGTTTAACTCTATCATTCATAATAATCACTCACTTCTAAAACATTTTATGTAAAATCATACTAAGTAATTATTTTAATTGACTAAAAAATGACAAAAAAAAGAATTAAAAAATCCTTTTAATCAATATTAATTAATTCATAATCTGTACTACCCAAATTCAATTTAACAGCAGATTCTATAGTATGAATTCCATTTCTAGTTTCAACCCTTTCAATAAAATGTTCTTTTCCATTATAATTAGAATTATAAATTAAATCAAGACAAGCTTTATCAAGCGCTACTGGATCAAGTGATGACAACATACCAATATCAGGTAAACATGGATCCTCTGCTACTTTACAACAATCACAATCAACAGAAATATTTGCCATTACATTAATATATGCAATATTACCCTTAAAATAATTTATAACAGAACTAGCAGCATCAGCCATACTTTCTAAAAAATCATCTTGACTGGCAATATTATCCCATAAAACATCTTGACTATTTACTTTACCAGCAGAATGGATATAACATTTTCCATTAGAAGAAGCACAACCAATAGAAAGTTGTTTTAAAGCCCCACCATATCCTCCCATAGGATGACCCTTAAAATGAGACAAAACAATCATCGAATTATATTTTTCAATATTTTTACCAACATAGTTCTTTTTTATTAAAAGACCATTTGGAATACTAAACTCTATTTCACCATCACCATCTAAAATATCAGTTTTAAAAATATTCCAACCATGTTTTTTTAACAACTCTTTATGCTTACTCGTTTCATTTCTTGCACCTTCATAAGCAGTATTACACTCAACAACAGTTCCATCAATATAATCAATAAATGGTTTAAAAAATTCCGGCTTAATATAATTTTGATTTCCATCCTCACCACTATGTAATTTAATAGCAACTTCTTTATCTAATTTTACATTTAACGCATCAAACAACTTAATTAAATTCTCAGAGGTAATATTTTTGGTAAAATATACCTTCGATTTCATTATTATCACTCTCCAATAAAATTTAGGTATAACTGTCAACAAAATAAACTAATATATCCCCATTTCTAAATTGAATTCATCCTCTTTAGGTTTTTTATATTTTAGATCTTTATTAATACATACTATTTTTATTTGTCATTCTTTTTACTAATCTTTTTAACCCACTAGTTTCCATCACATCATAAGAAGCTTTCTCATCATTTTCATCTACAAACGTTTTCTTTAATTTTTCTTTATTCGCATAATCTCTCCTCATTATTTCATCTATTTCTTCTGTAGATAAAGTAAGATTTAATTCTTTATTAAATTCGTTTATAAATTTCTTAGATCTTTCATATCCTCTTTCAGGAATAGTATTTACTGAATAAAGTAGTTTAAGAGCAACAAGTTGCAAAATTTTATTCCTCAAAACAATATCAACATTGTGATTATATACACTTTCTTTAAGTTCAATAAAATCCAACTCATCTTTATACCTTTCATTAAACATCAATAATAATTCATCTAATATAATATTATCAAAATTAACATAATCCTTTGAGCTATAATTTTTTATTACTTCTCCTGTCATACAATTTGCTTGAAGTAAAAAATACGGAACTTTTTCTCGTCTTTTTCTATTAATACAAATAGAAACTCTAGGTTCCAATCCAACTAATTCATCATTTTCATAAATTGGATATTGACCCCATCCTTTAGCCCTATAACCACATTCTATTAAATTTAATTGATTACGTGGTAATCTATACATTAATTGTTTAGTATCCATTACTTTTGATAAAGTATACATATTTTCAAAATCAAAATGCCTTATTCCCTCATAAAACTCCATCTCACGTTCTGGATATTTAATTTCATACCAATTAACAATATTATTAATTAACTCCTGTAACTCATTAATTTCAATAAAAGAATTATAACCACCATTTATCGAATCTTTTAACCATTTTAAAAACTCTTTATTTTTCTCTACTTCATATTTTTTAGTATCTTGTTCATAAAATCTTTCTGCCTCTGCAATTGTCATTACAAATCCTCCTCTTTTATTATTAAATAAACATTACAATTATAACTTTTAAAACACACATAAAAACTCGAATTAAATAATTGAGTATCATACGTTAAATTAATTTTATCAAAGCAAAATAAAAGTAGCAATATCCCAGCTACTTTTTTCTCTTTAATAATGTTTTTTCTTCTTCTATCTTACTAGATTGTGCATTCTCTTTTCTTTCTAACAGTTCACCTTTTAAATTTTCTAATAATTCTTTTTGCTCACTAACACTTAATTCTTGCGAAGAAGTTTCATTATGTTTCTTAACTTCTTCAGTATTACTTAAATACATGCTTGAAGTATTTTTTAATGCTTCTGTAAATTTTTCTGCATCCCCATATGATTCAATTCCTGATCGAATAAGATTTTTATAAGCTTCCTCAATCTTATTTTTTTGTTCTTCAACAGTTAATTTAGAAGCATCCCCAATTGCTTTTAAAATAATAAATTCTCCTGTTTTTCTATCTGTTTTGTAATAAATCTTACTATGTTCATCATCTCTGTTGATTTCAATTGAACTTCCATATAACAACGGGTTTAAATACGGTTTTTCAGATTTTAATGTTACAATAGCAGCATTTAACCCAGTTGGTTTTTCTAAATATTCTATTTTTTCTAACTCTGTCATTTCTTTTAAAACATCAATTACATTTAATTGATCTAATATCATTGGCCTTACATTATTATATTGTATTGCTCTTTGAAATACATACATAATATTAACTACTGGCATTAACAATGAAAAAAGAGTAACATTTACTGAATTTGGATTTAATTGTTTTCCTAATTCAGATAACCTATTTACATCAACTCTATATCCAGCATCTGCTACATCTTTAAACATTCTTAATTCATTTGCTATTTCCATACCAAAACTTACAGCAACTGTACTTAACCATATAATCAAAAATTCCATTACATACCTCCTAAATAAAATATGCCCGTTATACTAGCACATTTGTACGTATTTGTCAAATATGCTATATTTTTTATTCCAACTTTTATATCCTCTATTATAGTAAATACTAAATAAAAAATATTAACAATACTTAATTTTAACAAAGAAAAAACGAACTAAATAAAAGTTCGAGTATCAATCAAATCTGGTGCAAGAGATGGGAATCGAACCCACACGGCAATGCCAAAGGTGTTTGAGACCTTCGCGTCTACCTATTCCGCCACTCTTGCAAGTAAATAAATTATAACACATTTTCTTTTATTTTGGAATCATTTTTATACTTAATAATTTCAATAATTACAATTAAAAGAGGTATTGCTATAATTATTCCATAAAATCCAAATAAAATCGATGATATTATTACTGATGAAATTGATAATGTTTGAGATAATCTATTGGTATTTTTATATATACGTGGACTAATTATATAAGAATCTATATTGGGTAATATTATAGATATGATAGCAGTTAATATAAACAATTTTTTACTTATGACAGATGCCGTTATAAGTGCTATAAAATTAGTAAATATCCCACCTATTATAGGTACAAACGAATTTAAAGAATTAAGTATTGCCAATAGTAAATAATTTGGATGACCAATTATAAAGAAAAATATTAAATATTCAAAAAATTGAATTATTATTATTTTTAAATTGGCAACAACATATGCTTTTAATTTTTCATTTATATTACATATAAGTATATAATATTTACTTTTTGAAATAAAACGCTTTATATAATTAATATTAAATAAAATACAAATTGACAGCAATATAACAAACATCATTTTTGTAATAAAATTTATTACATTTTGTATAAAATATATACTATTATTTATAACATATTTTGTTATTATATCAACATATAAATTTATATCAATATTCAAATTATACTTATTACTTAATTTATTAACAAAAGAAATAATATTAGAAAATAAATCTGATATTTTTAATATAAAATTATTACTTGGTATAAACAAAAATACTAATGCACAAACAAATAATCCTATAAATGTATATATTAATATTACTGATAAATATTTGTTAATCTTTTCACTCATTTTTTTATAAATTGGATAAACTATATAAGATAATATTAAAGATATAAATATTAATAATAGAAAGCTTTTAATCTTATATAGTAAATTTAATTTATATAACAAATATATAATAAAAACAAAGAATGTTACATTTATAATCTTATAATTAATAACATCTTTGTTTTCCATTTTATCTCTCCTTACTATCTATTAATATAGTAACAGGTCCACAATTATTTATATGAGTATCCATATCACTTCCAAATACTCCAGTTTCTACTTCTATATCATTACATCTAAGTTCTTCATTAAAATATTCATACATTTTTTTTGCGTCATTACTATTCATTGCATTTATATAACTTGGTCTATTACCCTTTTTAGTATCAGCATACAAAGTAAATTGTGATATAGAAAGAATTTTGCCTTTAATATCTTTAATGCTTAAATTCATTACTCCATTAGAATCATCAAACACTCGTAAATTTACTATTTTTTTAACAATATACTTAATATCATCAATATTATCAGCATGTGTAAAACCAACAAGTACTACAAAGCCAAAATTTATTTTACCAACAGTTTTATTATCTACATCAACGTACGATTCACCGCTTCTTTGAATAACTACTTTCATTTTATAACCCTCTCTACTTCTATTACCTCTGGCATTTGATATAAATCATTTAAAAAACTGTTTAACTTATCTACATTTTCAACTAATACTAATAAATCATATGTCAAATAATCTAAATTATTTATAACATTTATAGATTGAATAGTTACATTAGATGATGATGCTTTACTTATTATATTAACAAGCATATTATCTTTTTTTGCTGTCTTAATCATTATAGATGTTTTATATTTATTATTTGAATTCATATTCCATGAAGTAGGTACTATTCTCTCATCAATATCAGAAATATTATGACAATTAGTTCTATGAACGACTACACCATTTCCCTTTGTAATATAACCGATTACATCATCACCTTTAACCGGTTTACAACAATTAGCTAATGTCACTTTAATTTCATCTAATCCACCTACTATAACATCATTCTTTAAATCTTCTACTATATTTGCATTATTTAATTTATTTAAAATTATTTCTTCTTTTGATTTTTCTTCTTTACTCAATAAATTTACTATATATATAGGAGTATACTTACCATTACCAATACACAAATATAAATCATTTATATTCTCTTCTCCTAACTCATCTAATATATCATTAACTTTCTCATTAAATTCTTTAAAAGGAATATTTGCTTTTCTAAGTTCTTTTAAAAGTAACTCCTCACCATGTTTGATATTCTCAGTTTTATCGATCTTTGTATAAAAACTTTTAATTCTATTTCTCGCTTGAGATGTATTTACTATGTTAATCCATTCCTTGCTAGGTCCCTTAGAGTTCTTATTAACATTTATCTTAACAATATCTCCTTCTTTTAGCTTATAATCCAAAGATACTATATTATCATTTACAATAGCACCTACCATTTTATCCCCAATATTTGTATGAACCTTATATGCAAAATCAATAGGTGTACTTCCAATAGGTAACTCTATAACATCCCCTTTTGGAGTATAAACATAAATATTGTTATCAAGCGCTTCTTTTTTTACAGTATTAACAAAATCCTCATCAGTAAGAGCTTCATCCTTACTGCTCTCTATAATATTCCTAAACATTTGAAGCTTTTGTTCCATAACATTTTTTATAGCAGAAGATCCGTCAATATGTTCCTTATATGACCAATGTGACGCGATACCATATTCGGCAATCTTATCCATTTCATAAGTCCTTATCTGTATTTCGTACAACTCACCACCTACTCCAAATATAGTAGTATGAAGTGATTGATACATATTTTCTTTAGGCATAGCAATATAATCTTTAAACCTATTAGAAAGTGGTTTATACTTCGAATGAATAAGTCCTAAAGTAAGATAACACTCACTTTCAGTATTAACATATACTCTTAGAGCAAGAATATCATATATTTCTTCAAACTTTTTTCCATTCTGCATTTTATTATATATTGAGTATATACTTTTACTTCTACCCTTTATTTCATGAGCAATATTGTGTTCATTTAACATTTCTGATATCTTTGATTTCATCTCAATAATAACACTATCACGTTCTTTTTTAGTATTATTTAATTTAGTCACAATATCAAAATAAACATCTGGTTTATAATATCTTAGAGATAAATCTTCTAATTCACTTTTAATATAATGTATTCCCAACCTATGAGCAATAGGTGCTAATATCTCTAAAGTTTCCTTTGCTTTTTCCTTTTGTTTTTCTTTTGGTATTGCCCACAAAGTTCTCATATTATGTAATCTATCTGCTAACTTTATAATTATAACCCTAACATCCTCACATAAACCAACTAAAATCTTTTTATAATAATTTATTTGATATAATGAATCGGCAGATAAAGATAATCTATTTATTTTATCAACTTCTCTTACTAATGTGGCTATATCAGTACCAAACTCACTCTCTAAAACAGAATAACTAGTATTACCAGTTTTCAAAACTTCATGTAAAAGTGCAGCTGATAACGCCTCATAATCAGAATGTATCTTAGTTAATATATAAGCAACATTTAAAGGGTGACTTATATAATCTTCACCACTTAATCGCTTCGTACCACTATGAATCTTACTTGCAAATTCATAACTTTTTTCTATAATCCCTATATTTTCTTCAGCAATATACTTCTTGGCATTATTAAGTAACATATCAAATGTTACAATCTCATCTTCTTGCATGTTCATCTCCTTATTCATCAAAAATCGGTTCTCTCATCTCAGTTGATATTTTTTTTATAACATATGCATTAATATCCTCAATATTTGCATTAAAAATATCACTAACCATCTCTGCTAATGTTAATTCCTTACTAATTTTCCACTTCTTACTAGTTAAATAATTCCAAATATCAGATTCTTTAATATGATAATAACCTTTACTCTCTATTTCAGTTTTTTTAGAAATAAGTGCAGGAGTAATTCTATCGTATAATTCTTTTAAACTACCAAATTCTATATTCATATAACCACCATTATAATTATATAACATTTATTATAAAATATAAAGTACAACCCTTCATTTATGACAATTTAAAAACATATTATTACTAGGGTGAAAAAGTGAAAAATAAATTCGTAAAATCTACACTTATTTTAATGCTAGGTGGAGCAATAACAAAAATACTAGGAATGATAATTAAAATTGTAACTAACAGATTAATAGGTGTAGAAGGACTTGGAGTATATATGCTCATAACTCCTACATTCATGTTATTAATTGCAATTGCACAACTAGGTTTCCCAATTGCAATAAGTAAACTAGTAGCGGAAGAGAAAAACAATAATAAAAACTTAGTATTCTCAAGTTTACCAATATCCTTGACTATAAACATAATAATAATGATTATTCTACTTTTTTCTAGTTCTTATATTTCAAATAATTTATTGCATGATAAAAGAACACTTTATGCAATAAGATCAATTGGTTTTGTACTACCATTTATTTCTATATCATCTATTTTAAGAGGTTATTTTTTTGGTAAACAAAGAATGTTTCCTCATATTATTTCAAATGTAACAGAAGATGCGGTAAGATTAATTACTATAATTATAGGTGTTCCTATAGCACTCAAAAAAGGTATAGAAAGTGCAGTAAGTTTTATAGTACTTTCTAATATTGTAAGCGAATTATCATCAATTCTTATTTTATTCTTTTTCTTACCTAAAAACTTCAAAATAACAAAAGAAGATATTTCTCCAAATAAAAAAAATATAAAAGACATATTAAACATTAGTATACCCACAACAGGAAGTAGATTAATTGGAAATATTGGTTACTTCCTAGAACCAATTATACTAACATTCTTCCTTCTTAAAACAGGATATGCAAATACATACATAGTAAAAGAATATGGTATATTAAATGGATATGTAATGCCCATGCTATTACTTCCTTCATTTTTTACTCTTGCAATAAGTCAAGCACTTATACCAATAGTAAGTAAATCATATTCTGATAACAATATTATCTATGTAAAAAAGAAAATAAAACAAAGCATATTATTCTCATCACTAATAGGAATACCAGCAACAATTATATTTATTTTAATACCAGAAATACCATTAAAATTAATTTATAATACAACAAGTGGTAGTACTTACATGAAATATATGGCACCAATATGCTTACTTTACTATTTTCAAGCACCACTCAGTAGTTCACTACAAGCAATGGGAAAAGCAAAAGATAGCTTAAAAGGAACAATAATAGGAGTAAGTGTAAAATTAATAATACTTGCAATTGGATGCAATTTAAAAATTGGTTTATGGGGACTTGTAATTTCAACATGTGCAAATATTATAGTAGTAACTATATATGATTTAAGAAGAGTAAAAAAATATTTAAAAAGAAGTTAAATACTATAATAATGTTTTAACTTCTTTATTTTTGCTTTCTCCTTAACATACAATTTATCTTCTTCCCTAATTATTTTCATACATAAACCAGTTCTCTTTTTCACTTCTTCTAAAAACCTAGATAACTCTTTATATGCAACAGTTCTATTATCTATATTATTAACCTTACTAAGACACGAATAAATTGATTGCAAACAAAAAGAATATTTAGATTGTAAATACAAAGAGGCCTTAAAATAATTTTGATAATTATCCATTACCAAATTTAGCATATATTTATAATCTCCACTTCTATCAAGTTCACTTTCTACTAATTTATAATACATCATGCTATCACTTCCTAATGCAATAAGATATTATAAACACAATAATTATATATGTCAAACAGAAATATACGGGGTGTTAATCTTTTTTCAAAATGTATACGTATTACTTTTATTTATGATCCTGCTTTTAGTATATATGGATTATCACTTGTTCCAGTTCCACTTTCTATTATGACATTGTTTTTTAGATAGATTGAAGGATAAACTGAAAAATTGAATCTCGTACTCGTAT
>URRF01000024.1 GCA_900550145.1 uncultured Mollicutes bacterium | reverse complement strand
AAATGAAGTTGATTTAATAAATGTAGAAGATCCACAATTAAAAGTAATGATGCCTTATTATAAAGAAATAGAAATGTTAGCAGGAAGAAAAGTAGAACATTTATTTAAAGGGAAAACTATATATTCATTAAATACAAAAACTCAAGAATCATTTGATTTTGATGAAGATGGAATTAAATATTTATGTTATGTAGATATTTATAATGAAAATGATGAAAACATAAATATAATAGAAGTTAAAGCAACAACAAGTAATAAATATTTAAGCTTAGAATGTGGTTATAGAAGTACAAAAAATGATCATCACGAAAAATATTCAATATTTTATAGAGATGATAGGGGAATTTATCACTTAAAAGAAGAATTAAATAATTGGAATATGAAAGATGAAATGCCAGAAGATAGCTACACAACAAAAAGAAATAAATTATTAGATAAGTATGATTCATGTGGTAAATATATATATGATTTAGCAGTTCAAAGAATGATTATAGAAGGAGACTTAAAAAAAACACATTTCACAAATAAAAAAATAAATTATTACTTAGCAGTACTAAATCACGAATATGTATTTGATGGTAAATATGAAAATAATAAACCAGTATATACAGATGATATAATAAGAATATTTGATTTTACTAAAATAACAGAAGAATATCAAAACAAAATATCCTTCGATAAAGAAGGGATAAAACACTTTTTATTTGATATGGATGCTAGTCCCGTTAATTTAGGTAGTCATTGTGAACAAAAAAGACCTGCTAAATGTAAATTTTGCAAAATATGCATGAAACATATCCCAAAATACAATTCATCTTTAAATTACATGAATAATGGCTTTGGATTTAAAGATGAAAATGGATGTGTACATAAGGGATTAGATTTAATAAATGAAGGTTATATAAAAATGCTTGATGTACCAGAAAGTTGGATAAAAAATGAAAACCATTTTATTCAAAGAAATGCACTTATTACAAATGAACCATATATAAATAAAGAAAAGATAGAATTAGCACTCAAAAACATTAAGTATCCAATATATCATTTAGATTTCGAAACATTTCCATGCCCACTTCCAAGATTTAGAGGAGAAAAATGTTATATTCAATCTCCATTTCAATTTAGTTTGCACATAGAAAGAACACCAGGTGTATGTGATAAAGAAAAAGATCACTTTGAATTTTTATCAAGTGATCCAACTAAAGATGAAAGAGAAGAGTTGGTAAAAAAACTATGTGAATATATTAATCCAGATGGAACATTATTTGCACAAAATGTTGGATTTGAAAAAGGAAGAATAAAAGAATTATCGCAAATATTTCCTGAATATAAGGATAAACTATTAAAGATACATGCTACTGGATCTGATTTACTTTATATAGTAAGAGGAAAACCAGATTTTTACAAAGAAATGGGTTATGATGATGTAGAAGCAAAAAAAGTAAATTATTATCATAAAAATTTATCTGGTTCATATTCTATAAAAAAGACATTACCAGTATTTAGCGATTTAAAATATGATGATTTAGATGTAAAAAATGGAACACAGGCATTAGTAACATATGCGATGTTTAGTAGTATGACAAAAGATGAATTAGATTTTAAATATCACTCATTACTAGAATATTGTAAACAAGATACATGGGCAATGGTTGTAATATTAGATAAAATAAGAGAACTTATAAAACAATAAAATGTAAACTTTTGTCTAAACACTTGAATATAAATCAGATATATAATATCCTTAAAATAGAGGTGAATAATATGATATATCCTTCAATAGATAAACTACTTAATATAGTTGATTCTAAATACACATTAGTGCATGTCGCATCACAAAGAGCAAGACAAATGCATGAAGATGGATTCTATCAAATGAGAGAAAAAGATTATAAATGCAAAAGAAATATTGGTAGAGCATTAGAAGAGATAGCAGAGGGCTTAATACATATTAAATAGTATTAAGTTTTTAATTTATAAGAAATTAAGGAGGTTCTATGAAAATAAATAAGTTTAAAAAAATTGGTTCAAACAAATATAAAATATATTTTGATAATGAATCATTAATTGTTTATGAAGATGTAATACTTAAATATAATTTATTATATAAAAAAGATATAGATAATGACTTATTAATAGAAATAAATAAAGAAAATTATAAAAGTTCAATATATGATGTTTCTATAAAATACATATCAGTTAGAATGCGTTCTAAAAAAGAATTAGAAGAATATCTAAAAAAGAAAAAATATGACCAAAAAGATATAGAAGAAACAATAAAAAGATTACAAAGTCAGGATTTATTAAATGATGAAAAATTTGCAAAAAGTTATATAAATGATAAATTATACCTAACTAATTATGGATTAACTAAAATAAAAAATGATTTATTAAAATTAGGGGTAGAAGAATACATTATTGATGTGATAGTTAATAACATAGATTTACAAGTAATAAACGATAAATTAAGTAAAATAATTGATAAAGAGTTAAAAACAAATTCTAAATTGCCAACTAATAAATTAAATAACAAAATTATAAATAGATGCATAAACCTTGGTTACAACTATGAAGATATACTAAATATATTAAATGATAAAAACATTGAAGGTAATAGTAACATAGAATATGATTATAAAAAAATATATGAGAAATATAAAAATAAATATGATGAATATAAATTAAATGCAGTTATAAAATCCAAATTATATCAAAAAGGGTATACAATAGATGAAATAAATAATATATGTTAAAAAAAGATATTAGAGTTCTAATATCTTTTAACTTTCAGTAGTTTTACTTGACTTTTGTTCATTCATATAATGATCATATTTAATTTTTAATTCAGCATCATATATCTTTAAATCATATTTTTCTCTTAACCATTCAAGAGCAAATACTGAAATATTTGATGTATTCTTAATTAAATTATTTTTTAAAGTTGTCTTAATTTTATCTTTAGTTTCTTCTAATGTTCCTTTTTCTTTTTGGTCTGTTTTAAGAATTATATGATATCCAAATTGAGTTTCAACTGGTTCTTTTGTATATTCATTTACTTTTAACTTTATAGCAGCTTCTTCAAATCCACTTACCATATCACCTTTATTAAAGTAACCAAGATCACCACCATCACTAGCACTTGAATCCTTTGAATATTCCTTAGCCAAATCTTCGAATTTTTCACCATTATCAAGTTTCTCAATAACTTCTTTAGCAGTATTTAATGCTTTTTCCTTGGCTTCCTTTTTCTCATCATCAGTCATACTATCAGTTGCATCTGATTTTATTAAAATATGACTTGCTTTAATATCACCAATTGCTTCCTCATCATAATATTTCTTTATATCTTCATCTTTTACTAATGTATCAGCATAATCACTAGTTGCAAGCTCTCTTTTATAAACAATCTCTAATAAATTATACAATTGTTTCTCAGTACTTACTCCATAATAATACTGAATAGCACTTTCAAAATCAGAACCAAATTGATTTTTCAAAGTCAAAATTTGCTTTTCTATCTTTTCCTTCATCTCATCAGTAGTTTTATATACATTATTTAATAACAAATCATCAATTGAATTTATTAAACTATAAGTACCATAAGTATCCTTTAACTTTTGATAGAACTCCTCAGTAGTCATTTTAAGACCATCCATTTCTACTATTAATTCAGTCCCATCCTTTAATTTTGGAACATTTCCACAACCTGTCATCGTAAGTGTTAACAACGATAAACAGATTACCTTTTTAATTGTCTTGTTCATATATCCTCCTTGTTACATTTATAATCATAGCAAAAAAAAAACAAAAAAACAATAATTTAGTTATAAGTAATCACACTTATTCATATTTTACCATACAATAATGTGAATAGATGAAAAGGAGGAATCGATTATGGGACACGGATATATTAGTGGTTCAGCAATAGTACTTGTATTATTCATTATATTAGTAATCGTAATAGGTGCTTATATTTAAATAAAAAAATCATAAGGAGGTGTCTATCATGGCTTGTGGAAATCCTTGCACTAACACATGTGGAAATAATGGCTTTCTAATAGTTATTGTTTTATACATTTTATTAGCAATAATACTTGGCTCAGTTATATGCTAAAAGATTGAGAAATCAATCTTTTTCTCTATGAAACCAATAATTGGTATAGTAGGAAGATGCCAAAATAATGATGGTTATTCTCTAATTGGAGTTGTAGATCAACTTAGAAATGCAGTTATAAAATGTGGGGGAATACCCATACTAATATTGCCAACTCAATTAATAGAATATGATAATATCAAAGAAGATACACCTAACAAACTAACTGAAGAAGAAAAAGAAGATTTAATAAGACAAATAAAATTATGTGATGGAATTATTATTCCCGGTGGAACAAAAATATTTGAATACGATAAATTCATATGCGAATATACTATAAAAAATGATATAAATACATTAGGAATATGCTTGGGTATGCAGATAATGTATGTAGTAGATACGAATAGTGATCTAAAAAAAATAAAAAAACATAACGATAAAAAATCAAAATATGTGCATGAAATAAACATAAAAGATGAAAGTATGCTAAGAAAAATATTAGGACAAAAAACATTTGTAAATAGTAGACATAACGAAGCAATAAAAAATACAAACAGTTATATAATAAGTGCATACAGTAAAGACGGAGTTATTGAAGGAATAGAATATCCATTAAATAAATTTAATGTTGGGGTACAATGGCATCCTGAATCTATGATTTTATATGATATAAAGCAATATGATTTAATGAAAAAATTTATTGACACATGCAAAAATAAGAGTTAAGCTCTTATTTTTAAATAATAATATTTTGACAAAAATATAAAAACGGCTATAATGAATGTTGGTTTAATAAAAAAATATAAATTATTAAACTTAAAAATCAAGAAATATATCAAAATATAAGTACAAATAAATAGTAAATAAAGAGTAAATAAATAGTTAAAAATAATAATGTATAAATAATTCATGTGCCTATTTGCTTGCGTTGCATATAATAATAGTATAAAATAATAAGTAGGTGAGATTATGAATATCAAAGATGTATACGTCAATTTTATTCAGTATGGAAATAAATCAGGTAAAAATATAGTTTTACTTCATGGTTGGGGTCAAAATATAGAAATGATGGATCCAATTGGTAAAAGATTACAAAAGGATTTTTATATTACAATTATAGATTTACCTGGTTTTGGAAAAAGTAGTGAACCAACATATGGATATACAGTATATGATTACTTCGAAATAGTTGATGAATTATTAAGAAAATTAAAAATAAAAAATCCAATAATGATAGGGCATTCATTTGGTGGTAGAATATCTATTATATATGCTGCTAAAAAGGGAGTAGAAAAACTTGTACTTTTGGCTTCTCCATTTAAAAGAAGTGTTAAGAAAAATACATTTAAAATAAAACTACTTAAATTCTTAAAAAAAGTACCAGTAGTAAAAGAGTTAGAAAGTTACATGAAAACTAAAATTGGTTCAAGAGATTATAGAAATGCAACACCTATAATGAGATTAATTTTAGTGAATACTGTAAATGAGGATTTAACTGAATACTTAAAACAAATCGAATCGCCGACATTACTTATATGGGGTGATTTAGATACTGAAGCACCATTAGAAGATGCTAAATACGCTGAAACTATAATGAAAGATGCTGGACTTATCATTTATCAAGGTGCTACTCATTATGCATATTTAGAGAGAATAAATGAAGTTATAAATGTGTTAAATGTTTTCTTGAAAGAAGGTAAGAAATGATTATTAAAATAATGCTTACAATTTTATGGCTTATGTACATGTTCTATAGAACAAAAAAATCTCTTCATATGTTGCAACAAAACTTATATGATGATGACTATAGATATATTAAATGGATAAAAAATAATTTTGATAAAATAATGTTATCATTTGAATTATCACAAGTATTTCTAATATTTTTTATACTTTATGTAAAAAAAGGTATAATAATAGAAATACTATTTGGAATAATATATTTAATTCTATTAATAAGAAGTTTTGGTATTAGTTATAAAGAGGTTATAAAAAAACCGTTAGTAATAACTAAAAGAATAAAAAGATTACTAACAACGATACTTTTAATATATATTATTTCTATTTATTTTCTATGTTATAAATTAAATATAAATTATTACTTGATACTTACAACTATGGCTTATTTACAATATTTTATAGTATTAATAGCAGTAAAAATAAATATACCAGTAGAAAAATGTGTTTACTTAAGTTTTAAAAATAAAGCAATAAAAAAGCTAAAAAACATGACTAATTTAAAAGTAATAGGTATTACTGGTAGTTATGGTAAAACAAGTAGCAAAAATATATTAAATGAGATATTGAATGTAAAATATAATTCAATAACAACACCTAGAAACTTAAATACACCATATGGTTTAATAATGACAATTAATAATAATTTAGATAAATTTGATGATATATTTATTGCAGAAATGGGTGCTTATAAAGTTGGTGAAATCAAAGAATTATGTGATTTAGTTCATCCAAAGTACGGTATATTAACTAGAATAGGTAAAGCACATTTAGAACTATTCGGATCAGTTGAAAACATTCAAAAAGCAAAGTTTGAACTTATTGAATCACTTCCAAGCGATGGAGTAGCCGTATTAAATGCAGATGATCCAATGCAAGTAAGTTATAAACTAAAAAATAAAGTAAAAACTATATGGATAGCAATAGATAATGATGCAGATTTTAGAGCAACTAATATAAAAGTATCTAATACTGGAACTACATTTGATTTAATTATAAAAGGAAACAAAGAAAAATATAAATTTGAAACTAAACTATTGGGTTATGCTAATATATATAACATATTAGCATCTATAGCACTTGGATATGAATTTGGCGTTAATGTTAAACAATTACAAAGTGCAGTAAAAAGTGTTAATCAAATAGAACACAGATTAGAATTAAAAAGAAATGGTGATTTAACATATATTGATGATGCATATAATTCTAATCCAGATGGCTCAAAAATGGCATTAGACGTGCTTAAAATGATGCCTGGTAAAAAGATTATAGTAACACCTGGTATGATTGAACTTGGAAGTATAGAAGATTTAGAAAATACTAAATTTGGTGAACATATAGCAGATGTTTGTGATGAAGTAATACTTGTAGGAAAAGAACAAACTAAAGCAATATACAAGGGTTTAAAAAATAAAAAATATAGTGAAGATAAAATTCACATCTTAGAGGATGTAATAGATGCATTTTCTCTTATAAATAAATTAAAAGGTAAAGAAACATATGTGCTTTTGGAAAACGATCTTCCAGATGCATGTAAATAGGAGGAGTTATGAAATTAAGATTAGGAGTAATATTTGGTGGAGTAAGTGTTGAACACGAAGTAAGTATAATTTCAGCAGTTCAAGCAATGAAACATTTAAATCGAGAAAAATACGAAATAATACCAATTTACATTGGAAAAGATAAAGAATGGTATACTGGTAATGCATTAAAAGAAATCGATATATATAGTGATATTGATCTTGTTAAAAGATATTCAAAAAATGTAGTGTTAACTACAAAAAAAGACAAATATGTACTTCTTAAAAAGGATGGAATAAAAAGAATAGTTGATTATGTAGATTTAATACTTCCAATTGTACATGGAACAAATGTAGAAGATGGGACACTTCAAGGATATTTAGATTTAATAGGTATACCATATGTTGGTTCAAATTTATACTCTGCTGCAGTTGGCCAAGACAAAATATTTCAAAAGCAAATATTGTCATCTTCTGATATACTAGTACCTGATTATTTATGGTTCTTCGATAGTGAGTATAAAGAAAATGAAGAAGAAATATTAAAGAAAATAAAAAAATTAGGATATCCAGTAATGGTAAAACCAGCAAGATTAGGTAGTAGTGTAGGAATAAGTAAAGTAAAAAACGAAGAAGGTATAAAAGAATCAATTGAAGAAGCAATTAAATATGATGAGAAAATTCTAATAGAAAAAGTAGTCGATAATTTAATTGAAGTAAATTGTAGTGTAATAGGAAATCACGAATACCAAGAAGCAAGTAAACTAGAAGAAGTAATGGGTGTTGATGAATTTCTAAGTTATAGAGATAAATACTTAGGAGGTAGTAAAACAAAAGGTAAATCAACCAAAGGAATGGCTTCAACTAATAGAATATTACCAGCAAGATTAGATGATGATATTACAAAAGAAATACAAGAAATATCTAAAAAAATATTTAAAATACTAAATGCAAGAGGCGTAGTTAGAATAGATTATTTAGTTGATAAAAAAACTAAAAAAGTGTATGCAAACGAAATGAATACAATTCCTGGATCACTTTCATTCTATTTATGGGAAGCATCAGGAAAAACATATGAAGAAATGTTAGATGAAATTATTGGTATTGCTATAAAAGCATACAAAAGAAGAAAAACAAAAGTATTCTCATTTGAAAGTAATATATTAAGCAATTACAATGGATCAAAAGGTTGTAAAGGCAAATTAAAATAAGAACGATTGTTCTTATTTTATTTATTTAATAAATATTCTTCTAATGTTATACCATTTTCATATATATACTTTGCATTCTCAATACCAACATATCTAATATGCCATGGTTCATCCTTATATCCAGTAATATTCGTATTATCCTTAGTATATCTAATAATAAAACCATACAAATGAGCATTTATTTTTAACCACTCATATTCCTTAGTACTACCAAAATCAGTATAAGATTTTAAAACATTATATAAATCAAATGCATAACCAGTTTGATGCTCAGAATGTCCTGGCCTTGCAGAATATGTATCAACTATTTCAACTGGATCACTTTTTAAATATCCTTCATAAAGTTTTTTTTGATATTCATAACTTCTATAAGCACTTATTATCTTAATAGTCAATCCAACACTAGACGCATCATTATATAAATCCTTAAAATGCTGATACGCTTCTTTATTTCCCTTAATATCACTATTTATAGCATAAGGATATTCTAAATTTTCCAAATCACTTGGAACATAATCATTTCCTAAATTATAATGCTTATTTACAAGTACCAAAGGAGTATAGTTATTTATTGATTTAAAATCTGTTTCATAGAAATTATAATCTATATTGATATTAACATTTTTTACAACCTCATCAATAGACATATCACTATGAATCTCGCTATACTTTTTATACCTTTCAAAATTATCCTTATTATATGTCTTAATATTAACAAATTTATTTTCATCTTTAACATTATTAGTATTATTATTCATAACACGCCTCACTAAAATTATTACGTTTAATACAATTAATGCAACAATAAAAATAATTATTACTTTTTCTTTTTTCATACATTTCACCACTATATCTTATTTTATCATTAAAAATAAATTACTCAAATATTAATATCAACTTCATCGCTTTAATTTTATTGTATTAACAAACGTTCGTCAATACTTTTATTTAATATGTATACACTTTTTACATAAATATAGTAAATTTTTATAAAATAATATTTTGACTGAAAATTTGCGTATTTTGTAATATAAAAAGACACAACTCATAAGTTTTATTAGAGGTGTTTTATGAAAAAAATATTATTTGTTTTTTTAATACTTGTATCTTTATTTATAATTCCAGTAAAAGCAGAAGAACAAATGGCTAGTAATGCAAAAAGTGCAATACTAATAGAAGCATCTACAGGAACAATACTATTTGAAAAAAGTTCTAATGAAAAGTTTGCGCCTGCTTCTATGACAAAAATGATGAGTTTATTAATTATCATGGAAAACATAGACAACGGTAATTTAAAAATGGATGAAATTGTAAAAGCAAGTAAACACGCAGCAAGTATGGGAGGTAGTCAAATATATTTAGAAGAAAATGAAGAAATGAAAGTTGAAGATATGTTAAAAGGCATTACTATTGGTTCTGCGAATGAACTAGTTGTAGCTATAAAGAAGTCATTATATTTAATAGAAAAATATAAAAAACATTGAATATTATATAAAATTTTATTTGTAAAATAAATGAATTTCAATAAAATATGATACAATCATACTGAGGTGATTAAATAGTATGAAAAAGATATACTTTGCTGCTCCTCTTTTTAATGAAATGGAGTTAAAAAGAAATAAAGAATATACGGATATTCTTCGCAATTGGGGATATGAAGTTTATCTGCCACAAGAAAGTGCTGGATTATCTGCTCAGATTATAGCAAATGGTGGGGACAAGTATGAAGTTAGCAAAAACATTTTTGAAACGGATTTGAATGGTATTAAATGGTGTGATATCTTAATTTTCTTTTTAGATGGTAGAGTTCCTGATGAAGGTGCGTGCGTAGAATTGGGTATGGCATATGCATGGGGTAAAAAATGTGTTGGATATAAAACTGATGATAGGAGTTTAGATTTTACAGGGACGGATAATTTATTTATAGAAGGATGCATGAATTTTAAAATTACACATAACCTGGAAGAATTAAAAAAAGAATTGGAATCAATAAAATAATATGAAGCTAGAATTAATTTGTAATTTATATAGTATTACAATGATTGTATATTCTTTATTTATAACATTTAAATATATAATGTTTTTTAAAAATAATACTAAAAATTATAACCAAAAATTAAAAAATAATAAAGGATTGTTTATTGCTATCCCTTGCTTAAGAGAACAAAGAGTTATTGAAGAAACTATAAAACATTTTAGAAAGATTTGTGAATTACCAATTGTGATAATTACAACAGAAAAAGAGAATTTTGAATCCAATTATAAAAATAATTATATAACAACAAAAACGATTGTAGAAAATAATATTTTAGGTAAGTACGATAATATATATTTAATAGATTATCCTTTAAAAAAAGGATATATGGCTGATCAGTTAAATTTTATGCTTAATAATTTATATAACTTTGATTTTTATGATGATTCAAAGGAATGGTATATGTCATTATATAATGCTGATAGTAAACCATCTAAAGAAACATTTAATTCGTTATTTTATTATATAAATCAAGATAAAAAAGTTATACAACAGTATTCGTATTGTTTTAAAAATTTTTCTAAATTAGATTTTATTTCAAAAGGATTTGCAATTTATCAATCAAATTTCGAAATAAAAGTAGGATTATTTAACTCAAGTTTGAATTATAAATATTTATATAATTATGTTGTTGGGCATGGACTAACTATTGATTTAAAAGAGTTAAATAAAATGGGAAATTTTAATACAAAATTTTGGTGTGAAGATATATATTTAACTATGAAATTGAAATATAATAATATTCCTATATATTCAATCCCAAACCTTGAAAATATCGAAAACGCTTCATCAATTAATCAGATTATTAAACAAAATTCTGTGTGGTATGATACAACTAGAAAGTACGTGAAAGTATATAATGATATTAAAAAAAGTGAAAAAAGATTTTCTTTATATGGCTTAATTGGTTGTATAAATGAATTTAGGTGTGCAATTAATTGGCTATTGTTTCCTATAATATTTATAATTAATTTTTTAATTTGCATATATTCTAAAAATTTTATAACAGTTTGTATTTTAATATTTTCATATTTATTTTATTCTTATATTAATTATTTTATTACTATAAATACAATAAATAAACTAAGTAATGAACATTATAAATTAAATTTTTGTAACTATGTTTCTTATATGTTGGCGTTATTAATTTCAAACGTTGGCCCAATTTATTCATTAATTTCTAGAAAGAAAGAAAAATATAAAACAGAGAGGTAAAAATGAAGAGAGGGAAAATAATTATTGTTGAAGGGACATCTTGTGTAGGGAAAACTACATTGTGTTCTAATTTAGAAAAGCTTGGTTGGATAGTAATTCCAGAAGCGATTAGATATTTAGAAAAAGAAACTCAGAAAAAAGGCGATGATGCTTCGCCGATACCAAATAAACAAACAGAGGAAGAATATTATCAAACTCAATTATTTAGAATTGAACTTCAAAAAATAAGAGAAGCTAATTATTTTAGTAATAGAGGATTTAATATTGTTATAGATAAAAGTGCTATTGCAACCATAGCAACAGCTAAGGCATTTGAGGAATCTAAAGGATTCGTTGGAACATTTTCTAGTGCTTGTAGTAAATATTACAATATGTTAAAGCAATTAAATGAGGAGGAAATTATAGAATGTGATGGATTTCTTCTTTTAACGGCGAATTTTGATGAAATAAGAAAAAGAAATATGACCAGAAATCATATTTTGGAAGGAATTTGGTTAGAAGAAACGATTATAAATTCACAAAGAAGGGTTTTAGAAACTTTTGCAGAAAATATAATTGGTAAATTATCTGATAATAATATAGTTACTAAAACTTTGGATACTACTAATATTTCGGATCAAGAATTATTAGCTTATTTTCTTGATTTTGCAAATTCAATTGTATTGAGTAATGATAAAACGAAAGGTGGTCATAAGAAATGATAGATTTACATACACATACAACTTATTCAGATGGAACCTGGGATGTTAAAACACTTCTCAAGAAAGCAAAAGAAAATGGAGTTGAGTTATTAGCAATTACTGATCATGATACTGTAAAGGCCCATTTAGAATTAAAAGAAAATGATTATTCTAGTTATTTTAATGGGAAAATTATATCAGGAGCAGAATTTAATTGCGTATTTAATAATGCTAAGATAGAGCTTTTAGGATATAATTTTGATATTGAAAAAATGAATGAATGGATAGAAAAGGTATATAATGTAGAAAAAAAATCTCCTAACTTAATGGAAGAATTTCATTTACTTATGAGTGCTTGTCATAAAAACAAAATAAAAGTAGATGATATTAATTATAAAGAAGATATGGGATGGCCAATAGATTTTATATATGAATCAATAAAAAAATATCCAGAAAACAAAAAATATTTTTCTGATAAAGAATGGACAGATATAGATCATTTTTTTAGATGCTGCACTTGTAATATAGATTTTCCTTTATATATAGATTTTTCTTACCAAACTCCTAATGCTAAATTGGTTTCTGAAGAAATAAGGAAATTGGGTGGAAAGGTTTTTTTAGCACATCTATTTACTTATCCTCTTAGAGATTATGAAAAATATTTAGATAGTTTAGTGGAAAACAATATAATTGATGGTGTTGAAACATATTATTCAAAATTTAGCGATGAAGAAATCAAATTTATTGAAAAGTATTGTGAAAAAAATAATTTATATATGTCAGCAGGAACAGATTGTCATGGAAATAAAAAACCGGATAGAAAAGTAGGAATTGGATATGGAAATATGAATGTTTCAATAGACGTTGTTAAAGATTGGATTTAAAATTTAGAACTGTAAAGGTTCTTTTTTTCATTTATTCAAATATGTTTAAATGAGGAGGAGAAATTTTGGATAATAATCTTTCAATAAATATTGCAAAAAAAGAAATTAAAAAAGCCATTATCAATGAACTTTATAAAAAGGAAGTAATAGAATTTAATCAATATAATTTTATTATTAGAAAAATAGATGAAGATATATCAAAAGAAGAAAAAGAAAATAAAACAGAAGGAAATTTAAAACAAATTATTGTAGATGTTGTAGTGTAAAATTGGAGGGTGAGGTAATGAATCTTTTTACGATAAGGAATTCTTTAACAAGTGGTAAATCAATATATGACTTAAAATTAAGAGTAACTTTTTATGCACGTGTATCTACTGATAGAGAAGAACAATTAAATTCATTAGAAAATCAAGTTATGTATTTTGAAAATTTTATAAAAAAGCAAACTAATTGGATATTTATTCCAGGATATATAGATGAAGGTATAAGTGGTACTAGTGTTAAAAAACGTGAAAATTTTCTTAAAATGGTTGATGATGCAAAAAAAGGAATATTTGATTTAATATTAACTAAAGAAATATCAAGATTTTCAAGAAATACTGTTGATAGTATTCAGTATACACAAGAATTATTATCTTATGGTGTTGGGATTAACTTTATAAATGATAATATAAATACTTTTGATTCCGATTCAGAGCTCCGTCTTACGATAATGTCTAGTATAGCTCAAGAAGAAGTTAGAAAATTATCAGAAAGAGTTAGGTTTGGTTATAAAAGAAGTATAGAAAAAGGAATAGTACCTGGTAATGATAATTTTTATGGATATAAAAAGAATAAAGGTAAACTTGAAATAGACGAATATGAAGCAGAATTAATAAGATTAATATTTAATGAATATAGTAAGGCAAAAATGGGAACTAGTAGGTTGGGCCATTATTTATATAACACGTATAATATCGTGAGTAAAACAGGTAAACCCCTTGCAGGTACAGTAATAACAAGAATAATTAGAAATCCTAAATATAAAGGATATTATTGTGCTCACAAAGAAACAACAGTTGATTATCATTCACAAAAAAGAATAAGATTTAAACCAGAAGAATGGATAGTTTATAAAGATAATGAAAGTTGTCCACCAATAGTTACTGAAGAACTTTGGGATGAGTGTAATAAGATATTAGATATAAATGCAAAAAATTACAAAAATAAAACTCCAACTAATATGAGGTATGCATTATCAGGCAAAATAAAATGTATGCATGATGGCGCAACTTTTATAAAGGGTTCTTATAAAAATAAAAGAACAGGCGAAGTAAATAAATATTGGGGATGTTCTAATTACAGAAAGTATGGTAGAACAAAAAGTAATGGTTGCAAAACACCTATATTACGTTATGAAGAATTACTAATTATTTTTAAGAAAATATTAAAAGGAATCATTGGTAATAAAAATAGTATTATAAGTGAAATATATAGTTTAATTAATGAAAGTAAAATCAAAAAAGATTATACGAAAGAAATAAAAGAAATAGATATGAAAATGAATTTGATAACTAATGCAAAATCAGAATTAATACACATGAAAGCAATGAAAGAAATAGATAGCGAAGAATATAAAATATCAAAAGATAATTATGAAAAAGAATTAAAAAATTTAAAAAAGAAGAAACAAGAATATTTATCTAAACAAGATACTAGTGATTATTCAAAAAATATAGATACATTTAAGGAAAAAGTTAATAAAACTATATTTGAAGATGAAGAAAGTGTTTTTGAAATAATCGTATCTATAATAGATACAATTTATGTTGAAAGAATTGATGAATGTAATGATAAGCAAAAGTTAATTTTACATATTAAATTTAATATATTAGATAATAGCTACGAAGAAGGTAGCTTAAATTTAAATGACTTTTTACTGCTTTTTAGTTAGTGTGAGAGATGCAACAGTGGCACTTGCAGAAAGAATTGCAGGAACTGAAGATAAATTTGTAGAAATGATGAATGCCAAAGTAAAAGAATTAGGACTCAAAAATACAAATTTTAAAAACAGTACAGGACTTGATGAAGCAAATCATTACTCATCTAGTTATGATATGGCAATTATTGCAAAAGAATTAGTTAAACACAAAAAAATATTAGATTTCTCCTCCATATATGAAACATATTTAAGAACTGATTCAGATAGCAAATTCTGGCTTGTTAATACAAATAAATTAGTAAGATTCTATAAAGGTGTAGATGGACTTAAAACTGGTTATACAGAAGAAGCTGGATACTGTCTTACCGCAACAATAAATAAAGATAATATGAGATTAATAGCAGTAGTAATGGGAGAACCAACTAGTACAATAAGAAATAGTGAAGTAAGTGCACTTTTAGATTATGGATATAATTTATATCAAAAACATACTTATATAACAAAAGAAGAAATAATAGATAATGTCAAAGTAGATAAAGGAAAAAAAGATAAAGCAAATATAGTAGTTATGGATGATGTAGTTAGAATAAATAAAAAGGGTTATAAAGTAGGAGAAGTAAGTTACGAATTAAATTTAAATAAGTTAAAGGCACCAATTAATAAAGGTGAAAAAGTAGGAACATTAATAATAAAAGAAGATGGTAAAAAAGTAAGTATAGCAGATGTAACTGTAGAAGAAAACATAGAAAAAGCAAATTATTTTGTATTGTATTTAAGATATATAAAAGAGATACTAAGTGGAAATTATAATTTTTAATCATATCTAGATCATATTTCTAGATATTTTTTATTTATAATGAAAGTGATTTTAATAAATAAAATATAACAAATTTAAAAAATGATGAACATTTGTTTGTACGGTAAGATTAAAGCATCCTATAGTCCATAAAGCTTTAGAATATATTAATGAACATTATGCAATGGAGTGGTATTTATTATTAAAGAAAACGTAAGTAATAGTAAAAAAAACTTCCAAGGTTTAACAGATGAAGAAGTGGTTTTGTCAAAAGAAAAGTATGGTTTAAATAAATTAACCGAAAAAAGAAAGAATCATTAATTTTAAAGATATTGAGTATATTTAAAGAAC
Source organism: uncultured Mollicutes bacterium (assembly GCA_900550145.1). Taxonomy (GTDB): domain Bacteria; phylum Bacillota_I; class Bacilli_A; order RF39; family UBA660; genus CAG-1193. Next base: position 2,207 of record URRF01000024.1, on the reverse strand, counting down.
CAATGTTTTTATTACTTATAATAGCAGCAAGTGTTTATTTTGTTGTTGGTGAATATAGTGATGGAATAATTATGCTAATTTTTGTATTTGCCGTTTGTTCAATAGAGTTTATTCAAAAAGCATAAACTGACAAAACACTTGAAGAATTAAACAAATTATCATCATTAAATGTTAAAGTTATTAGAAACAAACGAGAAATTACAATTTCTAGTGATGATGTTGTAGTTGGAGATATAGTCATTCTTGAAGAAGGAGACAAAGTGCAAGTGGATGGAATAATATTATATTCACAAAGCTTAGGTGTAAATGAATCGTGTTTAACAGGGGAATCAGTTGTGGTTTATAAAAGTAAAAAGGATGACAATAATAATCACTTTAAATTAAATATGTGTTATTCAGGAACCGATATAATAAATGGTATGGGTGTAATTAAAATTATAGCAGTTGGAAAAAATACTGAGTTTGGATTAAAAGGTTTATTAATTTTTATAGTTGTATTTTTTACTTACTTATATCTATTAAATAATACTACAGATATTAATTTAGCAACAACTATTGCATACTCCACATTAGTTTTAGACATTATGTTTATTACTTATCAATTAAAGGACTCAAAAAATACAATATTAACTTTTATTGAAAGTTTTAAAGATAAAGTATCCGCAATAGTTACTTCAGGAATTATATTAGGATTATTAGCTTTTATATATTTACCTTTTTATAATAAAGTAGCAAATACTTTGCCATTAGATATAAAATGGTGGTTACTAATAATATTTCTTGTATTAATATCAGTAATACCCTTTGACATCTTAAAAGTTAAAAGAAATAAGAAATAAATTTGTTAATTGTTGAAAATTAAATCTTGAAAAATAGGATAGTAATAATGAGTGAATAATATAAAAGTATATATAATTATTAAAAACATATAAATGTAAAATGTTGTTTATTAAATAAAATATTTATTTTTGTATATTTACAGGAAAAACAAAAAATACTATAATTATAATAACAAAACATGAAAGGAGAGAGTATGGTTAATAAATTAAATAAATTTTTAACATCTTCTATTATAATATCTATAATGATGTTTATAATTGGATTAATATTTATTGTTTATCCAGAAGTATCATTTGAAACAATCACATATATTTTATCTGTCATACTAATAATAAATGGAATATATTTCTTGTTTGAAAAAGAAGTAAGTATGTTTTATTCTGGTTTTTTAACTTTAGGAGTTATTGAACTATTATTGGGTATAATAGTGTTACTTTACCCAAATATAATAAAAACGTTATTTCCAATAGTAACTGGTATAATAATGATAACAAAATCTACTTTGGATTTAAGAATATCTATGTTATTATGTAAAAATGGATATAATAACTGGATTTCAATATTTATTTGTTCAATTATATCTATATTATGTGGTTTAATAATTATTGTAAATCCTAATATGGGTGGTGTTGCTTTAATCACATCAATAGGAGTTATAATAGTTTTATACTCAATATCAAATATAATAGACACAATTGTATTTAAAAAAGATATTAAAGATATAACTAAATTATTAAATATGTAAAAAGTATCAGTTTGATATGAACTGATACTTTTTAATTTATATCTGGTATTAGAAACTCTAAATAAGAAAGAATTTCTTTTTTAGTATATTTATTAGAATTACTTAACCACTCAATGCCAATATTTACAACTCCACCAAGATAAAATTTAGTAATAATATCACTAGGAATTTTATTTCCTACATAAATTAATCTTTTTAACATATCATCAGTAACTACACTAAGTAATATATCCATCATTATTCCATTTCTATTATTTATCATAATTGAACTATATACATCTTTCTTACTTTCTATATGATTTAAAAATAAACCAATTAAATTTATAAAAAACTCTCTAATATTTAAATTCTCATTATTACTATTTATTCGTTTACAAACTCTTCTTTAAGCACATTTATAAAATCTACTAATAATTCATATTTATCATTATAATGTGAATAAAAGGTAGATCTATTTATAAGTGCTTTTTTACATATATCAGATACCTTTATCTCTTCAAAAGTTTTATCCTTTTCATTTATTAATATTTCAATTTGAGTTCTTTGATTACGATTTAAATGATGATAATTTTTTTATTCTTCTCTTTATAATTTTCTTTAGACATATATATATTACACCTTT
>URRF01000023.1 GCA_900550145.1 uncultured Mollicutes bacterium | reverse complement strand
ATTACACACACACCCTATGTTTGTCAAGGAGTTTTTATAAAAAGATGTAAATTAATTTATATAACTTTTTTTATTACTTTTTGTATTATAAATCTAAGTAATCTGCTTCTTTGTTCATTATCATTTTACATATTTTATTAAATTTTATTATGTTTCCTGTTGTGTAAATTTTTACACTTCCCGTTGTACTTTCTATAATATAATTTTTTATAGTATTAACTATACTATCGCTACTATTTATTACTTTTATATTTTTATCTATTTCTTTTTCTATAAGTTTGTAATGAGTACAAGCAAGTATTATTGAATCAATATCATTATATGGATTTAAGTATTCATTTAAAGCTTTTTTTGTCATTTCCATATTTTCTATTAGTGGTACTAGTTTAGGGGTTGCTAAATTGGTAACTTTAATGTTATTATTTTTTTCTTTTATTTTTGATTCGTAAATATTAGAATTTATAGTTGCACTTGTTCCTATAACTAAAACATTATTCTTTTTTGATTTTAAAAATATATCTATTGTAGAATCAATAACTCCAATAAATGTTATATTTTTATATATTTGTTTTAATTCATCCAATGTTTGAGAGCATGAAGTATTACAAGCAATAACTATAATTGATATACCTTTTTCTATAAAATAATTTACTATTCTTTTTGCATAATTAAGTAATTCTTCTTTAGTTTTATCACCATATGGACAATATTTATTATCTCCTATATAAATATAATCAATACATTTATATTTATCACTTAAACTTTTTAACACTGTAAGTCCACCAACACCGGAATCAAAGATACCTATTTTATTTTTCATTAAATTCTCCTTTTAAAAACTCATGTAAATTATATGCAATATCATATGGGAGTATTTTACTTAAATCATCAACAGTTGCTTCTTTCATCTTGTTTATATTAGAATATTTTTTTAATAATTCTTTTTTTCTTTTTTCTCCTATGCCTTTTATATCATCTAATATACTAGCCAGTGCTCCTTTACTTCTTATATCTCTATGATATCTAATAGTAAAATTATGTACTTCATCTTGTATTCTTTCTAACATATGAAATAAGTTTTTAGTTTTATCTATTTCATATAATTTATCATTATATAATATGTCACTTGTTCTATGTTTGTCATTTTTTACAAGTCCACATACAGGAATATTTAAGTTTAAATCTTTTAATACAGTTGTTGCAGCAGTTATTTGTGCTTTACCACCATCTACTATTATTAAATCTGGTTTTTCAAGATTTTCCATTAAAACTCTGTAATATCTTCTATATATTACTTCTTTCATAACATGAAAATCATCATGATGTTCTATATCTATTTTATATTTTCTATAATTATTTTTATCTGGAAGTCCTAAAGTAAAAGTTATCATTCCTGATACTGAATATGACCCGAATAAATGAGAGTTATCAAATGCTTCTATTTTATTTGCGCTACTGATACCTAATAGTTCTTTTAATTCGTTACATGCATTTAAGGCATTCTCATCAGATTTTTTAATTAATTCAAATTTTTCTTTTAATGAATTTAGTGCGTTTTTGTTTGACAAATTAACGAGTTCTTTTTTCTTTCCTTTTACTGGTTTATATACATTAACGTTTAATATATCTTTAATTAATTTTTCATCTATTATATCAGGTACTAAGATTTCTTTTGGTTTAATATTATTTTTATCATAGAAACTTGATATAAATAGAGTTAATTCCTCAATTTCATCACTTATTATAGGATATATACTTGATTTTCTACCTACAAGTTTACCACCTCTTAAAAATAATACTTGTATAGACAAATATCCTTTATATACTGCATATCCAAAGATATCTCTATCAATAAAATCATTTAAATCTATTAATTGATTTCTTAAAGTAATATTTATAAACTCTTTTAATTCTTTCAATTCACTTGCTTTTTCAAAGTTAAGTTTTTCGATACATTTATTCATTTCTTCATCTATTTTTTTTAATACTACATCATCATTTCCTTTTAAAAAACTTGTTATCTCATCTGTAATTTTCTTTATTTCATCTTCATTTACTTTTTTTACACAATAGCCAAGACATTCACCAATATGATAATATAAACATTCTTTTTTACCCATGTTACTGCATTTTCTAAGTGGATATAATCTATTTAATAATTCTATTGTTTTTCTTGCTGCAGTTACATTAGGATATGGTCCATATAATTTTATATTTTTATTTTTTAATTTATTTGGTCTTACTATTAGTAATCTTGGTACTTTTTCATTTGTTAATTCTATATAAGGATAACTTTTATCATCTTTTAGTAATACATTATATTTTGGAGTGTGTTTTTTAATAAGGTTTATTTCAAGTAATAATGCTTCTAATTCTGAATTAGTTATTATGTATTCAAAATCAACTATATTGCTTACTAATACAGCTGTTTTACCTGTATGTGAACTTTTAAAATATGAATTAACTCTATTTTTTAAATTTTTTGCTTTTCCTACATATATAATAACTCCATTTTTATCTTTCATAAGATAACATCCTGGTTTATTTGGTAGTAATAATAATTTTTCTTTAAGCATAAATATCACCTTTTTAATTATATCATTTTATTTTGAACAATAAAACTCACTATTTTAAGTGAGCTTTTTTATTCTTTATATTCTTATTTATATTATAAATATGATATATAACAAATATTAATAAAGTAATTATAGATATGATAAATACATAATTATATATATTACTTTCTTCTTCATAAGTTTTCTTTTCTATTTGTTCTATAGTAATGGGTACATCATTAATATCTATTATTTTTTCTATATATGTATCTGGTATATGACTATTATAGAATGTTGAGTTAGCAGTTAATTCATTCATGAAAAATACTGATTTTCCAGTTCTTTTAAATTTATTTCCTTCTCCTATATAAGTATCTATCCATGTAGGATCTAATCCATACCATTTACCATATAAATAAACATTTAACCATTCATGTGCAATTCCATCTTTGTTAGAACCATTTACCAAATAGTTTTTAATACCAACTTTATTTAAAAGTTTATTTGTAAGAAGTGCATAATGATAGCAAACACCTTTACCTGATAAGCTTTTAGCCACTCTATTAAAACTTATTTCTGGATATGAACATCCTTTTGTAGTATCACAATCATCATCATAACTTATATTATCTATTACATATATTGTTATTTTTTTTATTTTTTCTATATCACTTAGTTCATTTAAATTTAAGTTTTTAATTATATCATCTAATTTTTTATTATATTCTGTTCCTAATAAATATCTGTAATCTTTTGATTGATATGACGTACCTGTTATATTGTTTTTTCTTATGTAATCAAAAAGTTTATCTGTAATCAATTCTTCTGAACCTCCAAAATCTAATTTTTTTAGATTTTTTAGTGAAATTATTGGTTCTAAGCTATATAAATTACTTATATTTGATAAATATAGTTCTTTTAAATTATTTAAGTATTTAATTGTTTCTATACTTCTTATATAACTACCTTCTAAATCTAAATATTCTATTTTAGAATTTTTTAGTGGACTTAGATTGTCTTTTATTATAAATGAACTAAATATTTCTAATTTTTTTAAGTTTGAATTATTGAAATTATCTAAGTTTACCTTACTATAATATATAGTTAATTCTTCTAATTTATCAAGATTATTTATAAAACTTATATCTAAAATATTTAAGTTTTTTATTAATATTTTTTTTACATTTTTGTATTGTGATAATTTATCAATATTATCACTAGATGTGATTTCTAAATATAGTACTTCTTCATTATTTATATTTGATTTAACTAAATCATCTATATTAACGCTTTCTGATTTAACAATTGTGGTAAGTGAAAGAAGAGAAATAAATAGTAATATTAATAACTTATTTCTCATCTTTTATACCAATGTGTAAATCTCTTAATTGTGATTCATCTACTGTATTAGGTGTTTCACACATTAAATCTGATGCGCTAGCAGTTTTTGGGAATGCAATTACATCTCTTATGTTATCTGTGTTAGTAAGTAACATAGTTAATCTATCAAGTCCAAATGCAATACCACCATGTGGAGGAGTTCCATATTTAAATGCATCCATTAAGTATCCAAATTTTTCATATGCTTCTTCATATGTAAATCCAAGTGCTTCAAACATCTTTTTTTGAACATCTGCATTATGAATACGTATACTTCCACCACCTGCTTCATATCCGTTTATTACTATATCATATGCTTTTGAATAACAGTTTCCTCTATCACTTATTAATTTATCAATATCTTCATCTTTTGGTGCAGTAAACGGATGATGACAAGCATAATATCTTTTATCTTCTTCACTATATTCAAATGAAGGAAAATCAACTACCCATAATAATTTATAATCATTTTCATCAATTAAATTAAGAGTTTGGGCTAGTTTTATTCTTAAAGCCCCTAGAGATGTTTTTACTATATTTTTCTTACCAGAAATAATAAACACAATATCTCCATTTTCTATATTAAGTTTTTCTTTTAAATTGTTTAATTCTTTTTCGCTTATATTTTTAGCAATACTTCCAGATACTTCATTTTCAAATTTTAAATAGAATAATCCATTTGCTTTATATGTTTTTACAAACTCCGTTAATTTATCTATTTCTTTTCTAGAAAATTTATCTTGTGCATTTTTAGCTATTATACAGTTTATAATTTCATTATTAGAAATTGAGTTTTTAAATAAAGTGAATTCTGTATCTTTAAATATTTCAGTAATATCATTTATTTTCATTTCAAATCTTAAATCTGGTTTATCACTACCATAATAATCTATTGCATCAACATATTTCATTTTTAATAGAGGCAACTTTATATCTATATTTTTTATCTTTTTAAATATATGAGCAATCATATTTTCTGCAACATTCATAATATCAAACTCATCAATAAAACTCATTTCCATATCTATTTGTGTAAACTCTGGTTGTCTATCTGCTCTTAAATCCTCATCTCTAAAGCATTTTGCTATTTGAAAATATTTTTCTATTCCACCTACCATAAGTAATTGCTTATATATTTGAGGAGATTGTGGAAGTGCATAAAATTTTCCTTTGCTTACTCTACTTGGTACTAAATAATCCCTTGCTCCTTCTGGTGTACTTCTACATAATATAGGAGTTTCTACTTCTATAAATCCATTATTATCTAAATATTCTCTTACTGCCATAGTAATTTTATGTCTAGTAATTAATTTATCTTTTATTGCATCTCTTCTTATATCTAAGTATCTATATTTTAATCTAGTATCTTCTAATGCAGTAGTGTTATTACTAATTTCAAAAGGTAAATCTTCTGATGGATTTAATAATTCTAGTTTTGATACTTCAACTTCAATATCCCCTGTTTTTAAATTAGAATTTTTATTAGTTCTTTCTCTTATTATACCATTAACTTCTATTACATATTCGCTTTTTAGATTAGATGCGATATCATAATATTTATTATCAGGATTTACTATAAGTTGTATAATTCCACTTCTATCTCTTAAGTCAATAAATATAACTCCACCAAGGTCTCTTTTTTTCATTACCCAACCATGTAACAACACTTCTTTTCCTACATCTTTTATTGTAAAATCATTATTATTATTTATCTTCATACTAATTCTCCTTTATAAATTTTGAAATTTCATTTTTATTTACTTTATATTCTTCTTTAGTAATATTGTTTTTAACAGTTAATACATTTTCTTTCACTTCATCATTTCCAATTATTATTATGTATTTTGGATTATTTATATCTGCATCTTTAAATTGACTTTTTAAGCTTTTAGTCATATATGACATATCACATTTAATATTTTCATTTCTAAGATCATTTAACAATTTAAAAGCATAATTCTTTTCATTGTCAGTGACATAGCACACATATACATCTATATCTTTCTTATCTATTATAATATTTTCCATATCAAGTGCATTAATTAATCTTTCAATTCCCATTCCAAATCCAACAGCAGGTGTATCTGGTCCACCTAAAGAAGACACTAAATTATTATATCTTCCTCCACCACAAAGTACATTTTGACTACCAAAACCATCTATTTCCGCAGTTATTTCAAATACTGTATGAGTGTAATAATCAAGTCCTCTTACTATTCTTGGATTAACTTCATAAGTAATATTTAAGTTAGTTAAACATTCTTTTACTTTTTCAAAATATTTTTTTGATTCATCATTTAAATAATCTAGAATAATTGGTGCATTTTTAATAATATCTAAATTACTATCAGTTTTACAATCTATTATTCTAAGTGGATTTCTTTCATATCTTGCTTTGCAATCATCACAAAGAATATCTAAATGCTCACTAAAATAATTTTTTAAGGCAGTTCTATAATTATTCCTTGATTCAATATCTCCTAACGAATTTATATTTACTTTTATTCCTTTTAAACCAAGTGTTTTTAATATCTTAACTGGTATAGATATGATTTCTGCATCAATCATTGGATCATTAATACCAAAGCATTCAAATCCAAACTGAAAGTGTTCTCTCAATCTACCGGCTTGTGGTCTTTCATATCTAAACATTGGCATAAAATACCATGCTTTATTTATTCCATTCACATAAAGCTTATTTTCAATAATACTTCTTACTATTGATGCAGTTCCTTCTGGTTTTAAAGTCATATTTCTATTACCCTTATCAACAAAATCGTAAGTTTCTTTTTCAACTATATCAGTAGTATCTCCTACACCTCTTTTAAACAATTCTGTTTTTTCAAAGGTAGGTGTTCTAAAGTAATTATAATTATAAGTTTTTGCTATATTTTCAATTAAATTTCTAATATATAATACTTTTCTTCCATAACTATCATATACATCATTTGTTCCTTTTGGTTTTTGAATAATTTGCATAAATTCCTCCTAAAAAAATAAAAGTGCACTAAGTATAAGGGTTCATAAGAACGGTACCACCTTATTTCACTAATGTGCACTTAAATTATAACGTAATTAACGATTTTATTATACATGGATGTCATTCATAAATTATAGTAAATGTTTACACCAACCACATCTTCTCTTTGTACATTTAATTTATTACTAATTCCAAAATAAAATATACCTAGATTATAGCACAAATTTATATTTTTGCAACTATTTATAACTTTGATTTGATTTATATTATAAAACTTGTTATTTACAACTTTCAACAGTTACATTAGATGGATATATTATTTCTTCCAGATTATTATCAAATGCATAACAATCAATAGTTAGTGGCGTAGTTGGAAATGTTATTGTTACGTTTGCTAGTTGATTTTTAGCAAATGCTCTATATTCTATACTTGTAGCTGTATCAGGTATTTCTACGCTCATTATTCCTAAACCGTAGTAGCCAACATCTGTAATTATGACAATATCATATTTATTTTCATAATTATATAATGGCTTTATTCTATTTCCTATTAAATTAATTGTTGCTTTTCCTTCACTATTAAATCTAATTGTACATTTACTATAATCTTCTTTACTTAATTGTGCTATATTATCACATGTTACTTTCTCATCATTATTTTGTAGTTTATTTGTTATATATTTCTTCTCTGCACTATCTGTATTAATTGTGCTGATGTTTTAAATAAATCCTTCTTTGATTCATCTATTACATCTAATATCTTTGGTATTGATATTACTAGTATTACTGCTAATATCACTATTACTGCAAGTAGTTCTATTAGTGTAAATGTTTTTTTCTTTTTTCACATATTTATCTTCTTCTATTTATACTATATATCTATTACACACACACCCTATGTTTGTCAAGGAGTTGGTTTGTTTAAAGAAAATTTTTTGCTTAACACTTCTTTCTCATCAACGTATTTATTATTTAATATAAATGTATTATTAAAATATTTCATCATTTTATTTATATTATTGCCTCTTATGAAATGATTTTTTTTAAATTTTATATTTTTTATATATCTTTCTATTAAAAATGAATTATATAAGAATAAATGGTTTTTATATTCATTTCTTATCATAATAATAAGAAGTATTGACATCATTATCATATTTATGTCTTTGTAATAAAGTATAATTAGTAAAAATACTGATATAAATGAAATATATATAGTTAATATATGAGATTTTTTAAATGGTATAATTGTGTTTAGTAGTATATTTAATACTTTTGATCCATCAAGTGGTATGATTGGCAACAAATTAAATAGTAGTATTGTTGTATTATAGTTCATAAATATATTATATGAATATAAATTTGGATTCATAAATGTTTTTACTAATAAATATAATATAGTTTGAAATAATATACCTCCTATAAATACAAGAAATTCTTCTATGAATGGTTTATTTATGTTTGTATTAAATATAGTGTAACCCCCAAAAGGATATATTTTTATTTGTTTTATATCGTATTTAAAAATTATTCCAATTGTTATGTGCCCTAATTCATGAGTTAATACAATTAAATACATTATTAAAAACGACTTAAAAAGTCCAGTTAATATAGATATAAGTCCTAAGAAATAAAGTAATGGATGGATATATATTTTTTTAAATATATTCTTTATAATTTACAAAATTCCCTTCTTTTTTAAAAACTAAATATAGTTTATTATTTAATGTTTCACCTAAATATTTACCTTTTTCTACGTGATCATATACTTTAATGTTTGATGTATCAATATTTGAATACCATATTGTTACATTATCACTTTCTATTATTACAGTATTTCCATATGGTTTTTTTTCACCTACAAATACTACTATACCTGAATATTGTACTGGAACTAAGTAATTGTTTTCTACTGTTAAACTTATTCCATTTTCAAATTTATTTAATTCAGTATAATTTAATTTCTCATTAAATACTGGTTCAGTTTTCATTAGTTTTTCAAAAGGAAGTACGCTACCAAAATATTTAGTATATGTTTTTTTTACTGTTTCAAATGAAATATTTTTTTCAATAACATTATTATTAAACCATATTTTAAACGTTTTATTTTTGTTTAATAAGATTATAGATAATAAAAATATTATCATTAAAATCATAAATCTTATAAAAAATGGTTTATATTTATTATCTTCTTCTTTATTTTTTATTCTTTTTTTAATCTCTTCTATATTCATAGTATCACCACTATATATTATGAGTTTTAATATAGTTTATTCTTGTCTTATTTTTTTAAATGGAATTATATTTATTAAAATATATATTAAAATTAAATATATTGCGTTAAAAATATATAAGAATATTAATTTTACAAAAAGATATGTATACGATATATTTAGGTTATAGAATAATAAATATATAAGGTATGTTAATGTATTATAGATAAATATAATAAACATGCTTGTTAGTATTATATTTATAATATTATATTTTGAGTTTTTAAATATAAAATATGTTATTAAACATATAAGTATAAAAATAGGTATATAAATTAGTGAGTGAGTATAAAGAAATGTATAAGTCATACCAATGATTAAACTATAAATTATTAGTTTATAGAATTTTAAATATGGATATAAAATTATTATGGATAGTATGGATGGATATATAGAAAATGATATTATGTTAAAGTTGATATTTGATAGTAATGGTTCAGTTAAAATAGATAACATGAATATGAATAATATCATTTTACACCTACTACGCATACATATTTAATATCGTTATAATTTAAAATTGGAATAATAATTGCATTTTTTGATAAACCATTTGTGTCATCTTCTATTTTTTTTACTTTTCCTATAATAATTCCTTCTTTAAAACTATTTGTAAAATTAGTTGTAATTACATTTAATTTATCGTTATATTTAATATCTGTTGTAAGTTCACTCACAACTAATTCATTTTTATATTTATTATATGATGAGATTATTCCATATGATATAGTTTCCCCATCATAAATTGCAACGGTAATCTTTTTATCTTTATTTATATTAGTAATCATAGATATTAAAGAAGAATCATTAAACACTTTAGCCACTGTACCTATTAATCCAAACTTATTTATTACCATATCTCCTATTTTTACACCATCTTTAATTCCTTTATTTATAGTAAATGTATCATACCAAAACATTGGATTTCTATATATAACTGTTGCATTTACATAACTATATTCTTCTTTTTCTATTCCGTTTATACTTTTTAATTCATTATTTTGTTTTTCTAAATCTTTAATATATGTTTTTGTCATATCATCTGTAATCATATTTTTATCTTTTGTAATTAAAATATTTTCTATAATAATATTATATAAATTAGATATATTTTTAACTATATTTGTAGATGTGAAAATAACTATTAGCAAAATAGTTAGTATTAGTAAAAATATATATTTTTTAATTTCATATTTTTTCTTCATAAATCCCCTCTTCAAAAAAACTATAGTACGATTTGTTTCCAATAATAATATGGTCTAATATTGGAATATTATTTAATTTTCCTATTTCAATTAAGTTATTCGTAATAAGTTCATCTTCTTTACTTGGAGTTGGATCTCCAGATGGATGATTATGTACGCATACAATAAATGATGCACTATTTAAATATGCATTTTTAAATATTTCTCTTGGATGTGCTATACTTTTATTTATTGTACCTACGTATAATAGTTTATTTTCTATTATTTTCTTTTTATTATCTAAATATAAAACATAAAAATATTCTTGCATTTTATTATTTAGTAGGTTTCGATAGTACATATATATATCATAACTATTACTTATTTTTTTCTTATCTTTGGTTTTATATGAACATACTCTTTTTCCAAGTTCTATAGAAGAGATTAATTCCATTGCTTTTACTTCTCCAATGCCATCTATTTTCATTAAATCGTTGATATTTATATCATTTAAATTAGAAATATCTTTATATTTTTTCAGTATGTTTAATGATATTTCTTTTACTGATATATTTTTAGTTCCCGTTTTTAATATTATTGCTATAAGTTCTTCATTAGATAAACTAGAAACTCCATACTTAATAAATCTCTCTCTTGGTCTTTCTTCTTTTGGTATATCTTTTATTAATAATTTATTCATCTATACTGCACTCCTTATATTTATTAATAATATTATTTTGTATTTCTAATATTTCTCCTTCAGTTAAAACTTTAAAATCTACATCTACATTATATAAATAATCCATAAATTCTAATCCACTTATTCTTTTTTCTTTTATATATATATCATTCCCTTTTTCTTTATATATCCCCCTTATTATTTCTGCATTTTCTTTACTTTTTGTAACTCCTATATATACTCTATAAAATCCATCTTCTTCTTTTAATATATAATTATTTAAATTATTCTTTTTTGCTTTTTCTATCGTGTTATAACTTCCATATAAAAGCATATAAACATCATCATATATACTTGAAACTTCTTTTACTATTTCTTTAACATTTTTTATATATACCTTAAATATATAGTTGCCAAATAAAAAACTTATTAAACTAGTAATTAATAATGTTATAAGTAGTTTTTTCATATTATCACCATTACTATAATAAGTTTTTTATATTAAATAAATTGTAGAAAAAAGTATCTTGCTTTTTATTATTATTTATATATAATAATATTTAATTAGTAGGAGGGGCTATGTATAAGTTAATGAATGTAACTATTGCTAAAGTAAAAAAGGTGCAAAGAGGTGGTTTAAAGCTTGTTGTTGTAAATGAAAATGAACCAGTTTACAATATGTATTGTGCTGTTGATAAGGAAAGAAGTATTGCGATTGATTTAAGGGATAATACTATATATACTTATCTTAATGATCATTTGGGCATATTAACTCATACATATATAATAAGAAATGATATGTATTATGCTCTTTTTGGAACGGAAGTTTTTATAAAACCAAAGGAAAATATTAAAAGAAAATTTAAGAAAATAGAAAAAGGATACTAGTTAATTGGTAAAGTTACTTTTACAATTGTACCAGTATTTAAAATAGAGGAATATTTTATAGTCCCTTTATGCAATTCTATTATTTCTTTACTTAGTTTTACTCCAAGGCCTGTTCCTTTTTGTTTAGTTGTATAAAATGGTTCACCTATTTTATTTAATGTTTCTTTATTCATTCCAATACCATTATCTTCTATTATTATTTCAATATTTTTTCTTTTTTTAATCATTCTTAATTTAATTATACCAATTCTATCTTTAGGAATAGATTCCATACTGTTTTTTATTAAGTTTATAAATACTTGTTTTAACCTATCATAATCTCCTTTTATAAATACTTCTTCATCTTCTACATCAAACATAAAATGAACGCTTTTTTCAGTTAGAAATGGCTCAATATTACTACATAAATCATCTAATAGTAAAGTTATATCTATTTCATCAATATTGATATTTACTCTTGTTAAATTAAGAAAATCCTCCATAAGTGTTAGTGTTCTATCTATTTCTTGTTTCATAATAGGTACATATTTATTAACTTGTTTCGAATCATCCGGATTCATCATATCTAAATATCCTTTGCATACTGCAATTGGATTTTTTATTTCATGTGTTATTCTAAAAAGTGAATTTCTTAAGTTTTTGTCTTTTTCTATGTTACGTATACTTCCGTATAAATTAATAATTTTTTCGGATTTTATTAATAACTCTGAAATAATAATTGAAAGAACTGTATAACATAAATTGCACATTGTTGTATCTATTAAATTTGTATTATTTAAATATATATCAAATATAATTTCTATAAAAAGTATTAATATGAATTTTATTTTATAATCATATTTTTTTAATAGTATAAAGTATGATAATAATATGATTATATATTTTGATATATATATGTATATATTAATATTATTTGCTAGTCCAAAATAAATTGATAAATAAATAGATACTAGTATAGATAAATATTTTTTGTTTTTCATTAAACATATAAGTAATAGTACTTTTAGTATACATGGTTCATAGTCAAAATAACTAGAGTATTTAGTAATTAAATATATACTACTAATTATTGATAATGTAAAGAATAGATCATCACCTTTAGTTCCAATAATGTTTTCATATACTATATAAAGTAAATAACATAATATAGGTGTTATTAAAAATATTAAATATAGCATTAATGCATCAAACATATAAATCCCTCTTTTCAACAATATTCTACATTTTTTATATGTCATATTTTGTCGAAAAAAGAAAAAATGTTATCTTTTAGTAACATTTTGTTTTAATAAATCTTCTATACATTTTTTTAATTTAACTGCGTCTTTATCAAATACTATTTTTAATTGATTATCTATCTCCACTATTCCTTTAGCACCTAATTTTTGTATACCTTCTTTATTAGCGAGTTCTACATCTTTAAGTGTTACTTTAAATCTAGACATAGATGCTTCTATTGTAATAATATTTTTTTTGCCACCTAATAGTTCGACTAGTTTATTCGCTTCTATCTTAAAATCTCTTTTCCCACTTTTAATAACAGCTATAGCTATAATTATAAGTATTATTAATATCGTAATATATTTTACCCAATTCATACAATCACCTTCTTAATTATACTACATTTTTTCTAAGTTAACAACATCCTAGGTAATAATTATATATCATATATCTATTTTGGAATATCTTATTATTGAAAAGAGGTGTTATTATGTGTAATAATTCAAATAGTTCTGCTAACAAAGGATGCATCTATGAAATATTAAAAACTATATTAGTATTGCAAAAGGAAGCTGATATGCCAGGGTGTTGTTTAGATACTTGTGATAAAAAGTGTTTAGGTGGTACTCCTGCATTATGTTACTACAATACAAGACCAATAACTATATATACATGTGGATGCTGTAACACAAGTTTATCAATGCCAACAACAAAGTTACCAGGTGAAACAGTTACATCAAATGTATTTAGAATTGAAAAATTAGATGATACTTGTGCTACTTGCAGAGTTCTTATAGCAACTGTTGATGATGATACAGTAACTTATACTGCTACTGATTCATTCTTTACTATAAGTTTAAATTGCATATGCATATTAAAATGTTTAGCAGATACTTATGTTGAGATGTTATAATAGGCCAAATTAATTGGCCTTTTTTATATCAACAATATCTGATACATTAATTCTTTCGTTATCTAACGTAATTAGTTCATCATTTTTATAAGCAATTATATCTTTTCTTAAAATTCTGCCATTTTTAAGTGATATTGTTACACTAGATTTATATACAAATGTATCCGATTTAAATATATCTCTTATTTTTTCTTTTACATCTACTTTAGTGTTATCTGAAATTTCTCCTCCTGTAAAATGATAACTATTTTTATTGTTTTTAATATCTTTATTTATTTTATTTACAAATACTTTTGGTTTTGGCATATTTTCACTCCTTTTTAATTAATTATATGTATATAAGTTCTAAATTTGATTATATATTTTATATTTGGGAATAATATGTATGTGATTATTATGAAAAAATTATATAAATTTAAATTAAACAAACAAATAGTTTTGTCTTTAGCGTGTTTAATAATAATTAGTATAGTAAGTATTTATAGTGCTTCTAATATGGTTAATAAAGGACCACTTATGTTAAAACAAATTATTTGGTATATACTAGGAATATTTGTAGTATATAAAGTAATTAAAATTGGTAATAACAAAATATATAAATATTATAAAATTTTATATATTATTGGAATACTTAGTTTAGTATCTTTATTATTGTTTGCAAAACCAATAAATAATTCAAAATGTTGGTTTACAGTTTTTGGTATTGGTACAATTCAACCAAGTGAGTTTATGAAAATTATTTTAATAATTACAAATGCGGTTATTATAGATAAGCATAATAAAAGTGCATATAAGAAAGATTATGTGCTTATTTTAAAAATTATAGGTGTTACTTTAATCCCTTCTATATTAACATTTTTGCAACCAGATACAGGGATGGTTTTAATATATTTTGTAATATCATTTGTAATGTTATTTACATCTGGTATTAATATAAAATGGTTTATATGGTTTATTGCAATATTAACTCTTTTATTGTCGGTTTTTTTATCGCTATATTTTTATAATGATGACTTATTTATTAAAATATTTGGTACAAGTTTTTTTTATAGAATAGATAGATTATTAGATTGGAAAGATGGAGTTGGAATGCAACTTACTAATGCTTTAATAGGTATTGGTAGTGCATTTATATTTGGACATGGATTTAATAATACTCCTATATATTTTCCTGAACCACAAACAGATTTTATATTTTCTGTTTTTGCTACTAATTATGGATTAGTTGGTGCTACTTTTTTATTACTAATTTTAGTTTATTTTGATTTTAATATTATTAAAATAGCAATAAATTCAAGAAATAGAATAGATAAATATGTGGTATCAGGTATATTAGCAATGCTTATATATCAACAAATTCAAAACATAGGAATGAATATTGGATTACTACCAATTACTGGTATTACTCTTCCTTTTATTAGTTATGGAGGATCTAGTTTGTTATCTTATATGATTATTATTGGAATACTTTTAAATATATCAAATAAAGGAAAAAAGACATTTTAGTTAACCTAAAACATCTTTATTTTTCATTATTCCATCTAATACTGCATTTATCATATTTTTTACTTTTTCATCAGAATATTCTTTAGCAAGTAATATTGCTTCATTTATACATACTACATCCGGTGTATCAGTATAAAGCATTTCATAAATACCCATTCTAAGTATTGCACCATCAGTTTTACCTAATCTATCTATACTCCAATCTTTTAAATAAGTATTTGCCATTTCATCAATTTTAGTTTTATTTTTTAATACTCCATACACAATTTCATTAACAAACTCATTTTCTACTTTTAGTGATTCTTTTATAACATCTTTAACATCATATTTTATCCTATTTGAATCATACACACTAATTTGATAAAGTATAGTCATTATAATTTTTCTTAATTCACTTCTATTTATTTCAGTCATAAATCCCTCCATGCCTACTCATTATATCATATTACTTGTTATTATCAACATCTTTTTTTAATTCATAGAGTATGTTTAGTGCTTCAATTGGTGTTATTTCGTATGGATTTATTTGTTTTAATTTTTCTAAGGCAATATTTTCTTCATCTTTTTCATCTAAATCAAATGATATTTGATTTTTTATTTCAATATTTCCATTGCTTTCATAATCACTTAATATTTCATTTGCTCTTTTAATTAAAGATTTTGGAAGATTGGCTAATTTAGCTACGTGTATACCATAGCTTTTATCTACACTTCCATTTTTTATCTTATGTAAAAATGTTATATTTCCATTTTCTTCTAATGCACTAACATGTACATTTTTTAGATTTTCAAAATGATCTTCTAATTTAGTAAGTTCATGATAATGAGTTGAGAATAATGTTTTACATTTTATATTATTATGTATATATTCAATTATTGCTTGTGCAAGAGATAATCCATCATATGTTGCAGTTCCTCTTCCTAATTCATCAAATATTATTAAACTATTATTTGTTGCATTAGTGATTGCTTCATTAGCTTCTTTCATTTCTACCATAAATGTAGAATCTCCACTTACTAAATCGTCAGATGCACCAATACGAGTAAATATTTGATCAAATATAGGTAATGTACATTTTTTAGCTGGTACAAAACAACCAATTTGTGCCATTATTACTGTTATTGCAAACTCTCTCATATATGTAGATTTTCCTGCCATGTTAGGTCCTGTAATAATAAGTATATTTGTTTTTTCATCCATTAAAATATCATTTGGTACAAAAGGAGTTTCTAATACTTTTTCTACTACTGGATGTCTATTATCTATTATTTCTACAATTCTTTTATCTGTTATTATAGGCCTTATATAATTATTTTCTTCACTAACAGTTGCAAATGATTGAAGTACATCTATTTCTGCAATAACTTTAGCTATATTTTGTATTCTTTTTATATATGTTTGTACTTTATTTTTTATTTCAATAAATAAGTTATATTCTAGATTAATTATTTTTTCTTCTGCACCTAATATTAATGCCTCTTTTTCCTTTAAAAGAGGTGTTACATATCTTTCACAATTGGCCAATGTTTGCTTTCTTATATAGTTATATTCTTCTTTAATAAGTCCAATATTAGATTTACTAACTTCTATATAATAACCAAATATTTTATTATATCCAACTTTTAAGTTCTTAATACCTGTTCTATTTCTTTCTTCACTTTCCATTTTTATTACAAAATCTTTGCCTGATGATCTGTTTTCTTTTAATTCATCTAATTCCAAATTAAAACCACTTTTTATTATGCCACCTTCTTTTATTGTTACAGGTGCATCTTCATCTATACTATTTTGTAATAATTCATATAAGTCGTCTAACGTTTCTATTGTTTTTTCATATTTTAAGTTATCAAGTATACTTTTAATATTTGGCAACACCTTTAATGAATTTTTTAATTGTAATAAATCTCTTCCATTAGTATTACCATATCCAATTCTTCCAGATAATCTTTCTAAATCATATACTTGATACAAATATTCTCTTAGTTCTTCTTTTAATATAAATTCTGTTTCTAGTTTTTCAACTACATCATATCTCTTATTAATCTCATTCTTATCTACAAGTGGGTTTTCTATCCAATTTTTAAGCATTCTAGATCCCATTGCTGTTTTTGTTTTATCAAGAAGCCATAAAAGAGAATAAGTTCTTTCTTTTAATCTTAAACTACTCGTTAATTCTAAATTTCTTCTTGCGTTTATATCTAGTTTTAAATATGATTTAGTATTAATTATATTTATTTTTTGTAAATAATTTAAACTTCTTTTTTGAGTAGATATAAGATACGATAGTAAATGTTTTATAGATTCAATATATTTAGAATCTTCTATATGACTAAATATATTAGTATATTCACTCACATCTATTTCTTCATCAAAAATAGATATATTTACTTTATATTTATTTTTTAATGTATTAAGAACATTATTATCGAAATTATTTTTTACTACTATTTCCTTTAAATTAAGTGATAAAATCAAAGATACAAGAGAATTACTATCATAAATAGATGTTGTAGTATAAAATTCACCAGTAGATATATCAGCATAACTAATTACATAAGTATATTTTAAATCTATTACATTACCAATATAATTGTTTGTCTTTTCATCTAGAAATTCACTATTCATCATAGTCCCTTTAGATAAAATTTGTAATACTTCTCTTTTAACTACTCCTTTAGCCGTTTTAGGATCTTCTATTTGTTCACATATTGCCACTTTATAACCCTTATCTATAAGCTTATCTATATATGGATTAGCAGAATGATAAGGAATACCACACATTGGAATTCTATCTTCTAATCCTGCAGATTTACCTGTTAAAGTAAGTTCTAATTCACGAGATGCGATTAGGGCATCTTCAAAAAACATTTCGTAGAAATCACCCAATCTAAAAAATAATATAACATCCATATTTTTTTCTTTCATCTCTATATATTGTAACATCATGGGAGATAATTTTGTTTTATCAACTTCATTCATTTTCATTAAAACCACCAATAAGATTATAACAAAATTTGGTAAAAAAAAGAAGAAGTGAATATTTAAAATTTATATTATTCACTTACTACTTCTACATTACCAAGATTATTAACTACTGTACCAGTTATAAAAGTTGCAC
>URRF01000022.1 GCA_900550145.1 uncultured Mollicutes bacterium | reverse complement strand
AAATAAATAATAAATAGTTTTTATTTCTGTTTTTGTTAGCTCTATTGATTTTTCTTTATACTGCATTTGTGATTTTAAAATATCTAACATGATTCCTTTAAATTCGATCTTGCTTTCTTTTTTATCATTTTCAGAATATGATCTATTTAATAAATTTTGTATTCTTGCAAGTAAAATTGGTACATTATATGGTTTTTCTATATAGTCATCTCCACCTATCATTATTCCTTTCAATTCATCCATTGAACTATTCCTACTTGTTACAAAAATAATTGGAATTTTTGATTTTGCTCTTATTTTACTACAAATCTCATATCCACTTTTTTCTGGTAAATTAATGTCAAGTAAAATTAAATGGCTATCTATTTCAAACACTTGATTTTCTACATTATTAAAGTCTGTAATTGTATTTACTTCGTAACCACTATTTTGCAATAATATTTTTAGCTCTTCTCTTATTTCAATGTCATCTTCTATAATTAGAATTTTATACATAATATTTTCCTCCACTTAGGCATTATATCACTTTTTTGGATAATTATAAATATTATTTGTTTTTCTTATTTGCAAAAATCTTATCCATATATTCATCTGGATAATAGTTATCTAAAAATATGTCAATTTTGTTTTCTGCTTCAATATTATTTCTTCTTTCTTTTTGTCTCTCAGCTGCAAGACAAGAAATTGTTATATTAAATACCATAAATATAGAAAGTACAGATGTTAATATTTTAAAATTTATTTTATTTATGTTTGCTCTCATTTTTTCTACTTTAGGTTCTATATACAAAATATATAATATCCCTGCAATTCCCCAATAAGTACAATGTAATAAACTTGTCCTACCATTTAGATTAAATAGCAAATATGAATAATCCCATGATATTGTTCCAAATGCTTTTTCTTGAACATAAGATGCTATGTATTCTGTTAGTCCTCCCAATATCATTGAAACAAAAAATACTTTCCCTTTATTTCTTGTTTTTATGAGTTTGAAAGTAATATAATAAGCTATTCCTCCGATTCCATATACAGGTGTAAAAGGACCATATATTAAACCTTGTCTTGATTCAAAATAACCTTTTTGAAATAAAACTACTATCATTTCAAAAATATATCCTAATATGCTTCCTATTATAAATATCCAAAATATAATTACTAATTCTTCTAATAGTTTTTTCTTATTCATATTATTACTCCGTTTTTTATCAATATTATATATTATTATTTATTATATTTAATTCTGACAATATGACAGTGGCTTTGACTAATATTAAAGGATTATTTGGTATGAATGGGGAAGTTTTTATTAATGATTATACACTTCATTATTTAAAGAGTTATCTGCCATTACTAATTATTGCTTTTTTAGGGGCTACTCCTTTTATTAAAACATTAATAGATAAATTAAGAAAAAATAAATATGTAAACAACATAATTAATATTTTAGAACCAATTTTAATAGTAATCATATTAGTAGTTGTTACTTCTTATTTGATAGACAATTCATATAATCCATTTTTATATTTTAGATTTTAAGGAGGTTATACATGAGTAATAAAATTAAAGATATAGTTGTAACATTAGTATTTCTATTTACTATAATTTCATTATTTTTGATTAATATTATAAAAAAAGATACTGATATTTCTATAGCAGAGAGAAGAAAACTCGCTACCATGCCAGAATTAACTACTAAAAGCTTGTTTGATGGTACATATTTTAAGAAATTTGATTCCTATGTTACGGATCAATTTATTAAAAGAGATACTTTTAGAAAAATTAAAATAGATATAGAATTATCTACTAAAGGTGAATATAATAATTTATATTTGTATGATGATTATATTATTGAAGAAATATTTCCCTTAAATAGCAATTCTATTAATAATTTAACTAGTAAGATTAATTATATAAAAGATACATATTTGAATGATAATAGTAATATTTATTATACTATTATACCCGATAAAAATTATTTTGTTAATAAAGGTAATTTAAAACTTGATTATAATAAATTACAAGATATGATGAAAAGTAATTTAACAAGTCTTAATTATATAAATATATTTGATAAATTAACACTTGATAATTATTATAAGACTGATACTCATTGGAAACAAGAAGATTTATTTAATGTTACAAAAACTATTGCTAATCAAATGAATTTTGATATAACTAATAATAATGTTGTAAATACAGTTACTACTTTTAAGGGGAGTTATGCTGGTAGACTATCAGTAACTAAAGATATTGACACTATAAAAACTATATCTAATTCTTCTACTCTTAATAGTAGTGTGTATAATTATGAAACTAAAAAATATACACAAATATATGATTATGATAAAATAAAATCATTAGATAAATATGACATATATTTATCAGGAGCATCTTCTATTATAGATATTATTAATCCTACTTCAAATAGTAGTAAAGAATTAATTGTATTTCGTGATTCTTATGGCAGTAGTTTAATTCCTCTATTAATAGAGGGTTATAAGAAGATTACTGTTATTGATATTAGATATGTTTCTTCAAGGATTTTGAATAATTATATAAAATTTAATAATCAAGATGTTCTTTTTATGTATAGTATATTAACTATAAATAACAGTTTTTCTATGAGATAAGGAATCTATTTAATTAGATTTCTTTTTTTGTTAAAAAATATGTTGTAATACGGGCATAACACTTTTTTCTATTTCAAATTTTGATTTATATATTTCATAAGGACTTCAGTTATCTTTTCCGCCGGTTCTTTACAATCATTATTCAACCATTCTAATATAACATGGTATCCACCCTCAAGAATATAAGTTTTCTTATATTTTGTTTCAGTTTTACTAGACATTTTGCTATTTAATATTTCAGTAATAATAGGCAAATTTAATAATTTTTTTGGAAATGTTGGATCAATATTTGCATTAAAAATAATCTTATACATTTTTTTATTATTATTTAGATAGTGTAATATATTATTTAATCCTTTTATATTATCAGCATCTTTACATTTTTCTTCTATTTGAATGAGCAAATCATTTTGCATTTCTGCTAATAAATCATATTGTGATTCATAATATTTATAGAATGTACTTCTATTAATATCAGCAGTTTCACATAATTCTCTAACATAAATCTTTTGAATATTTTTCTTTTCTAACATTTCAATAAATGTATCTTTAATAATTTTCTTAGTCATTGAAACACGACGATTATCTTTGATATTCATAAATAATTTGCTCCTTTCATTTATTAAATAAACATATATTATTTTAATGTTTATTTAATAACAAGTTTTTATAAACTGATGGCTGTAAAATCAACACATGTATATTATAATATAAATAGACATTTAAGTCAAAGAAGGGAGAAATATTAATGAAAAAAATATTAAATTTCATAACAGAAAAAAGAAATTATATTTTAGTATTTATGTTACTTGTTACTTGCGTGAGTATATTTGCTATGAATAAAGTAAATATAAATCAAGATATGACTAAATATTTACCATCTAATTCATCAATGAAAAAAGGTATTGATATTTTAGAAAAAGAATTACCAGATGTTAAAAATATGAGTACTATCTGGGTAATGATAGATGATTTAGATAATAATAAAAAGTTAGATGTTTATAATAAATTAAAAGAAATAAAAAACATTTATACAATCAGTTATGATAATGAAAGTAATGCATATAATAAGGATAATCACACGTTATATGTGTTAACTAGTAAATATAATTCTAATTCTGATGAAATAAAAAATATTAAAAAAGAACTCGATAATCTAAAAGAAGAATATAAACTCGTATATGAACTAGATAGTGATATTACTAATGTTCCTATTTCAATTATTATATTTGCTTTTTCAATACTACTAATAATATTACTTATTATGTGTTCATCATGGATAGAACCAGTATTATTTATAATAACAATAGGAATTGCAATTATCATTAATTTAGGAACCAATTATTTACTTGGTGAAGTGTCATATACCACTTATTCCATCGCAGCGATCCTTCAACTTGTACTAACAATGGATTATTCAATAATGCTACTTAATCGCTACCGTGAAGAAAAAGAAAATAATAAAAATAATTTAACTTCAATGAAAGAGGCAATAAAAAAATCGTTCCCATCTATTATGGGTAGTTCATTTACTACTATAGTAGGACTTTTAGCACTTTTATTTATGAGTTTTAAAATAGGAACTGATTTAGGAATAGTTTTATCTAAAGGAGTATTAATTAGTTTAATATGTATCTTTACAGTATTACCATCACTTATACTTATATTTGATAAACTAATATATAAAACACACAAGAAATATCCACATATAAATATGGAAAAAATCGCCTTATTTAGTCAAAAATACAAATATATAATATCATTAACTTTTATAATACTATTTGCTATTTTATATTTTATTAGAGGAACAAATATAGTTACTTTTGATACACCAAAAGATAATACTATCAGTAAGATTTTCAAGAAAGATAATAATATAGTACTTTTATATGAAAATAAAAATGAAAACAATATCAATGAAATTATAAATTATCTAACTACTGATGATAAGGTTAAAACTATAAATACTTATAAAATGACAGTAGGAAAGAAATATAATGCTAGTGAATTAGATTATTTTTTAAAAGCACAAAATATTGATATTAATAAAGAAATCATCGTTAGTATTTATAAAACTATCTATCAAGATAAATACAATAATGACTCTAAATTAACACTTGAAGAACTTATTAATTTTATAATCCAAAATCAAAACAACTTTAAAAATATGATTAATGATGATATGCTTCTAGAAATAAATAGTGCTAATAATATGATACAAGAAGCTAAAAAAATGCTTGTTGGAGAAAACTATTCTATTATTAATATAAGTACATCATATAAAGAAGAATCAAAGGATACATTTACTTTTATTGATAAATTAGACAAAGAATGTAAGAATAAATTAAATGGAAAATATTACTTTATAGGAAATTCTATAATGAACTATGAAATGAGTAATAACTTTAATTATGAAATGAATAAACTTACAATTATTACAATAGTTTTAATATTTCTAGTAGTTTTATTTACCTTTAAATCACTAATTATTCCATTTATATTAGTATTACTAATTCAGTGTGCTGTCTATATATTAATGGGTATTATTAATATATTAGATATGAAAGTATATTATTTATCTTTACTTATAGTGCAAAGTATCTTAATGGGCGCTACGATTGATTATGCAATATTATTTACAAACTATTATAGAGAAATAAGAAAAGAAAACAGCATAAGAATATCTTTAAAGGAAACATATAATAAATCAATTCATACAATTCTTACATCATCACTAATAATGATTATTATAACTGGTGTATTAGGGTTTGTTTTTAAAGATCCTGCTATAGGAGAAATATGTCATATAATCGCAATTGGAGTAACTATTGCAGTATTATTAATATTATTTGTCTTGCCAAGTATTATTGTCTTATTTGATAAAAAGATAGTTAATAATAAGAGTAAATCATAAAATATATAAAAAAGTTTGCTTTTTTGCAAACTTTTTTACTGACATAAAATTAATAATTATTTGCTTTTCTTTCAAAGAATGATTTAGCGTGAGAACAAACAGGGCAAACTTCTGGAGCTTTTTTACCAATAACAATATGGCCACAATTACGACATATCCAAATAGTATCACCTTCACTAGAGAATACTAAGTCATTATTAATGTTTTCAATTAATTTTTTGTATCTTTCTTCATGTTCTTTTTCTATTTTAGCAACACCTTCAAAAAGATTAGCAATTCTTGTAAATCCTTCTTCTCTTGCTTCTTTAGCCATTCTTTCATACATATCTGTCCATTCATAGTTTTCACCATTTGCTGCATCATTAAGATTTTCTAATGTACTAGGAACTTCGCCACCATGAAGTTCTTTAAACCATAATTTAGCATGTTCTTTTTCATTATTAGCGGTTTCTTCAAAAATTGCAGCAATTTGTTCAAAACCATCTTTTCTTGCCTTAGAAGCATAATAAGTATATTTATTTCTTGCTTGTGATTCACCAGCAAATGCTTCCATTAAATTTTTTTCTGTTTTTGTTCCTTTTAGATTTTCCATCTTTACCTTCCTTTCTTACATTCATTACAATAACCAGAGTAGGTAATATCATAGTTTACTATTTCAAAATCATCTGGAATATTTTTATACTCAATATTAGATGTTTCATGTATATCAAATATTTTATTACATTTTAAACAAATAAAGTGATTATGTTTAATATGCAGTTTGTCATAATGATCTTTCCCATCAAAAGTTTTAATTTTTCTTATCTTTTGAAGTTCTACTAGAATATTTAGATTTCTATATACTGTTCCTAAACTAATATTTGAAATACTTTTTCTAGCGATTTCATATACTTCTTCAGCAGTTAAATGTTCACATGAATTATTAATAATATCCAGTATTAAATTTCTTTGTGTAGTATTTCTCACAATTACCTCCTTAATAGTAATGATTACTAATAATATATCATAATAATTTACTGATATCAAGAGATTTTATGTAAACAAATAATAATTTTCTACTGAAAACGGAAAAAATATGGTAAAATAGTGCTAAGAGGATAGAATGGCTATATTGGCTAGCTGCAATAGAGAGATTTGAGACAAACCTCCTTTACCATTGTAGCTTATACTATTCTTTTTTTTTATTATTTTGTAACTTAGATGTAACATTAGTAATATATAATTAAGATGAAGGAGGATAATATGGAGATTTTAAAAGTTGAAAATTTAACAAAAGTTTATGGAAAAGGGGAATCAGAAGTAATTGCTCTTGATCATGTAACTTTTTCAGTAGAAAGAGGAGAGTTTGTTGCTATCGTTGGAGCATCTGGTTCAGGAAAATCAACATTATTACATCTAATCGGAGGAGTAGATAGACCAACGGAAGGGAAAGTTTATATTGATGAAAAAAATATCTATTCATTAAATGATGATAATTTAGCAATATTTAGAAGGAGACAAATAGGACTTATATATCAGTTTTATAATCTTATTCCAATATTAAATGTTGAAGAAAATATTACTTTACCGCTTGACTTAGATAATAGAAAGCCAGATAAAAATAACTTAAATAATTTACTGAATTTACTTGGATTAACTAATAGAAGAAAGCATTTGCCGAATCAATTATCAGGAGGAGAGCAGCAACGAACATCAATAGGTAGAGCATTAATTACTAATCCAACAATCATCTTAGCAGACGAACCAACCGGAAATTTAGATTCAAAGGCAAGTGATGATATTGTTGAGCTATTAATTAAATCAAATAAGGAATATAGTCAAACTATAATTTTGATTACACATAATATGGAAATAGCAAAGTGTGCAGATAGAATAATTAAAATTGAAGATGGTAAAATTGTTAAGGAGGTATAGATGTGAAAATACTAACAAAATTAACAAAAAGAAACCTCTTATTAAATAAAAAAAGAACTATAAGTAGTATTATTGGAATTATGTTATCGGTTGCACTTATTTGTGCAGTTAGTGGGATGTTTACATCATTTAAAGAAACATTAATTCAAGATAATATAGCAGAAAATGGCTATTATCATATAGTAGTTAACTCAATTTCAAAAGAACAATTATCAAAGTATGAGCATAATAAAGATGTTAAAAAAGTTAATGTCATATATGAATTAGGTGTTTCTTCATATAAGAAAATAGAAAAAGAAGAAACAAATATATTCGTATATTCAACTGACAATAACACCTTCAATAATTTAGCATATAAATTAGTTGATGGAGTATTTCCGAAAACAAAAGATGAAATTGTTCTTAGAAATAATTTAGCTTTAAACTATGATTTAAAAATAGGAGATTTTATTGAATTAAACATAATTGATGCTAAGACTAATGAGAGCATTATCAAAAAATATAAAATAGTTGGTTTCTTTACTAGAAACGAATCTTCTTTTGGAGAATATGGAATAACAACAGATGAAACAACGGACAATATAAAAGCATTTGTTGCTCTTAAAAATCCTAAAGATTATAAACAGTCATTTACAGAGTTATTAGGTGCAAACAATTATAATGATGTTGCTAGTAATAGATTTAAAAAAGAAGGAATTACTTATTCAATAAATCATCAATTATTAATGTGGGAGGCATTTGCTTTCTCAGATACAACGAGCAAAATGATGATAGCTGTAATGAGTGTTGTTATTTTAATCATTGTAGCGGTTAGCATCTTTTGTATTAGAAATTCATTTGCTATCTCAACAACGGAAAAAATTAAAATGTATGGGATGCTTTCCAGTGTTGGAGCAACAAAAAAACAAATAAAAAAGAGTGTTATACTTGAAGGACTAATATTAGGACTTATTGGTGTTCCTCTAGGAATATTATGTGGTGTTTTAGCAACATTTATTTTAACAAAAGTAGTAAACCTTTTAATAGGCGACTTTCTACTTGAAAGTATAAATGGTTTGGTTTTTAAAATGAATTATGTAGATATTTTATTATCAGTATGTTTAGGATTCGTAACAATCTACTTGTCAAGTATATCATCTGCTAAAAGAGCAAGTTTAGTAAGTCCAATAGAAAATTTAAAAAATGCCAAAGATATAAAAATAACTAATAAAAAATTGAAAACTCCTAAAATAATTAAGAAAATATTTAAAACAAGTGGAGTTATAGCATATAAAAATTTGAAAAGAAGTAAGAAAAAATACAAAACAACTGTAATATCTCTAACTATAAGTATATTTGCCTTTATCTCACTAGCATATTTTATTACAGAGACTACTACCCAAGCCGCAAGATATTATAAAAATTATGATTATAATATAATGGTATATCTTAACATGTCAAAATCTAATGAAAAACAAGTAGAAAAAATAAAAAAATTAAATAATATCAATAAAAGTTATGTAATTTATGATTCAACTGCTAGTGCCAAAGTAACTGACAAAAAAATGATAAGCAAATATAAAGATTATGAACTACCAGCTGAAGGAATTTCAATAAATTTAAAAGCATTAGATGAAGATACATTTAAAGATTATGTGAAGAAATTAAATTTAAATTATGAAGAAGTAAAAAAAGATGGAATTTTAATTGATGAATTTGAATTAACTAATAGACCAAATAGCAAAAGAAAAGTTGTAAGAAGATATAAATATAATAAAGGCGACACTATGAATTTAGAATATCGCAAGGATGGAATAAAAGAGCAAGTTTCAATTAGATTAATGTCTGTAAACAAAAACCTTCCAGTTGGCTTAGAAGGATATGTAGATTATGGTGGTATAATAGTAGTAAATGAAAAATATTATAATGAATTTAATTTTACTCCATTTAGATTAGTTATTGATGCAAATAAACCATATGAAGTATCCAAAGAATTAAAAGAAATAGATAAAGAATTAGTGTTTCATAATTTTGAGGAACAAGCCAAAAGAGATAGAGCCATTTCAATAGTTATAAGTATATTCCTATATGGATTTATAGTGGTAATAACTCTTATTGGAGTAACAAATATATTTAATGTATTAACATCAAATATGCAATTAAGACAAAATGAGTTTGCCATGTTAAAAAGTGTTGGTATGACAAAAAAAGAGTTTAATCGTATGATTAATTTAGAAGTTTTATTTTATTCATCTAAATCATTAATATATGGATGTATTTTAGGAATACTAGGTTCTTACTTAATTCATGCTTCTTATAGTGAAAAATTAGAGTTACCATATCATTTACCATTAGGTGCAATTATTATTAGTGTAATATTTGTATTTATAATAGTTTATAATATTATGAGATACTCTATTAAAAAAATAAATAAACAAAATATAATTGAAACAATAAGAAAAGAAATCATCTAAGGAGGATATGAAGAAAATATCCTCTTTTCATGGTATAATTAGATTGTAAAGGAGGAAAACCCTATGAATTTGTTATTAATTGAAGATAATGAAAATATAGCTACAGGACTTATATATGCCTTTAAGAAAAATAATCATCAATTAATGTTCTTAACAAATGTAGAAGATGCGAAAAAGTATTTGCAAACTAATACCCCAGCACTTATTATTTTAGATGTTTCTCTTCCTGATGGTAATGGTTTTGATTTTTATGAAAATGTTATTAAAGAAAAGAAAATACCAGTAGTATTTCTCACAGCAAAAGATGATGAAAATGATATAGTAAAAGGTTTGAATTTGGGTGCTGAAGATTATATGACAAAACCATTTTCTACTAAAGAACTATTAGCAAGAGTTGATAAAATAATTTTGAGAAACAAATTGACAAAAAGCATTAAAGTAAAAAACATAACTTTTGATTTTGATAAAATGATTTGTTTTAGAGATAATGAAGTTATAGAGTTATCTAGTTTAGAATTAAAAATAATACACTTATTATTTAACCATGTTGGCAAAGTAGTAAAGAGAGCAACAATATTAGATAGAATTTGGGATTGGACAGGTAATGATGTAGATGATCACACTGTTACAGTATATCTAAAAAGAATAAGAGAAAAGCTTGGAACAGATATTATCACTACTGTAAAAGGAATAGGTTATAGAATAGATGAGTAACAATGTATATTTAAGAAAATATTTGCTGAAGAGTTTATGTGCAATTATGTTTTTTATAATACTACTTTGTCTAGTTAATAAGGTTGAATATAATAAATATAAATATAATACAAATCAAAAAATAAATGGAATTGTAGCAAAAATACAAGAAAAATACCCTGAAATAGGAAAAGAAGAAATAATAGAAATACTAAATTCAAATAATAAAGATAATGTATTTAATGAATATGGTTATGACATTAATAAAGATTCATATATAAATCAAAACAATGAAGTATATATTAAATTTAATATATTAAAAATATTTATATTATTGTTATCATTTATGATTTTGATTTATTTGTTTGTAAGATATTATTTTAAAAGAGATAATGAAATAGAAAAAATAATAAAATGCTTAGAAAAAATTAATCAAAAAAATTATGAAATTGATATCAATGATGTATCAGAAGATAAACTGTCAATATTAAAACACGAAATATATAAGACAACGGTTATGTTGAAAGAAAATACGGAAAAAGCGAATCAAGATAAGATTAATTTAAAAAATTCATTACAAGATATTTCACATCAACTAAAAACTCCTTTAACATCATCAATTATAATGTTAGATAATATTATTGATGATTTAGAAAATGATATTGAAATTAAACCAGAATTCATTAAGAAAGTAAAAAAGGATATTTCTAAAATATCATTTCTAATTCAATCAATACTGAAATTATCAATGTTTGAATCTAATACGATCACATTTATAAGAAAAGAAATACCAGTTAAAAAAATCATTAATTCAAGCATTGAAAACATTGAAAATTTGTGTGATTTAAAAAATATAAAAATTGTTGTTAAAGATAGAAGTAAGAATAAAATATATTGTGATTATAGATGGCAGGTAGAAGCATTAACAAATATTTTAAAAAATGCTCTTGATTACTCTTTTAACGACAGTATAATTATTGTTGAAGTTGATAAAAATAACACTTACACCCAGATAAAAATAAAAGATTTTGGAAAAGGTATGAGCGAGGATGAAACAATAAACATTTTTAAAAGATTTTATAAAGGAAAAAACTCTAGTAGTGATAGTAATGGGATAGGATTATCTTTAGCAAAAGCAATAATAGAAAAGGATAATGGAAGAGTTATCGTGAATTCTTTAAAAGGAGAAGGAACTACTTTTAGTATTAAGTATTTTAAATAGCTTAATTACTTAAGAGTCTCTTCTTTTTTTGCAAAACAAAATGAGGCATTGTTGCCTCATTTTCAGAAAGGAGTGTGTAGATTAAATGAAAAACATAAATTGGGATGCAGAGGAAAATAGGTTGGGGTTTTGTTGATATATCCATCTTTATAACTTAAGCGCCCGTATTTCCTCCACAATTAAATTATATCACAGTATTTACTGAAATCGGTAGAAAATGTTTAAAAAAATAAAAAAATTATGTAAAAAGAAAACAACCATTTTGGTTGCGATATAAATAATTATTTTGTAAAATTCATTTGATTAAATATATCAGTATCATAAAACTCTGCCATAGTTATCCCAAAAACCTTACACATTTTATATATGTTTCTGGAACTAGGATTTTCTACTTTATCATTTAGTAACGCAAATAGTGTTGCTACCGGTACAGTGGAAAGTTCTGATAACTTATTTGGAGTAATATGGTTCTTTTCACATAGTTCAAGTATTCTATTGATTATTGCCTGCGTAAAAGACATATTATGGCCTCCTTTGTCTATGTGTAATTATACCAAAAAAATAATAAAAAAATCTCTTGATTTCAATAAATTTTCTGAAAACGAGAAAAACATTTAAAGTATTGATATAAAATTTACTGAAATCGGTAGAAAATCTATTGAAATCGGTTGACATTTTTGGTAAAAAAAGTATAATTTTTCTTGTATTAGATCTTATGTTTTTCGCTTTTAAACAACTATTTAAAGATCTAACTTTTGGTACAAAATATGGTTATAACTATGAATCAAAACGAAATTGTTTCAAGTGATAATAAATATAATGAGAATAAAATCAGTTCGTATTTTTATAATAAAACAGTACATGAAAAAAGTAAAGAAAAAATTGATAACTTACATAAATATAAACCAAGTAAAAAAGTGTCAGTGTTACTTGGCAATTATATCAAATTCCATCTTAGAAAGTATTGGTTGCAAAACAACTATTGTTCCTAGTTGTGAAGCATTAATTCAAGAGTTTATGGATAATCCAGATAAATATAATGTAATTATCACAAATAATACTTATTCAAATAATGGTAGTGGAGAAGAAGTTTTAAAAGCAGTAAAAAAAATAAAAAAAATATAAAGGTAATTGTATTAACGGTTGAAAGAAACGAAACCAAATATTTTATAAATGTAATTGGTTTTGATGGTTATTTAGAAAAACCATTAGATCAAAGAAAAGCTATTTCCGTACTTACAGCATTGATTCCAGGATTAAAGTTTAATAAAGTTGAACCAATGTATTACATATATAATAATAATAATAAAAATAGATTTTAAAAGTTATAATATATATTGAAAGACAAATAGTAATTTGTAGTTGAAATTGGAGGATTGATTATGAAAAAGACATTATTTGCTATTTTGCTATGTGGGTTTATGGTTATGGGTTTAACTGGGTGCATCAAAGAAAATAATGATGATGATAAAAAATCATATGAAAATAATGATGAGTGTTGTGAAAGTTGTATGTGTGGTGATACTATAGAATTATTAAAAACAACTGAAACTGTTTGGATATTAACTAAAATAGACAATGAAGGAGAATACAAGTATATTAAAGATTCCTTTATTAATTTTCACGGAACTGGAAAAAATAAATTTGCTTTTTTCAATAACGATAAGAAAATAAAAGGAGAATTTACAATTAATAAAAATAATGAAATAGTATTAATATCGAATGATGGCATAAATAATAAAATAACTTGTAAATTAGGTGAAGAAAAAAATTTAATTGCAGTTATGTATTGTGATAATAATTTTGGTACATTTACATTACAAAAACAAGGAACACTTGAATTGCCAAATATAATAAAAGATACTGTATCAAAAACGAAAACGATAAAGATTAAAGGAAAACAATCGATTACAGAAGAACAAGAAATAAATGAATTTTTATCAGTGATAAATAATTCTAAAGTATGGACTGGTGCTGTAACTTCACCATCACCTAAATATGAATTGGAATTATTGGATATTAATAACGATAGTATTGCAAAAATTTTATACAATCCAGAACATTATTTTACTATTGAAATAAGCGAAAAAAGTTATGAACTAACAAATATTGATAAAAACTTATTGAATACAATACTAGACAAATAAGCAAATTATAATTTTTTAGTTAAATAAAAATGAATTTGTTATAGAAGGAAGGTAGAAAGAATGAAAAAATCAGAAATGATAGAAGCTTTAGCTACTAAAACAGGCTTAACAAAAACCGAATGTGAAAAAGTATTTAACACTACTTTTGAAATTTTTAAAGATGAATTGGCTAAAGGAGAAAAAGTTTCGGTTGCGGGATTTGGAACATTTAAAATTACTGAAAGAGCTGCTAGAGATGGCAGGAATCCTTTAACTGGTGAAAAAATAAAAATTAAAGCTTCAAAATCAGTAAACTTTAAACTTAGCACAGCCATAAAAGACAAAATAAATTAAATACTTATAAACAAGTTAAAAATGGCTTGTTTTTTTGTAAAGTGAAAGAAAAAATCAATAAAATCTACCGAAAACGGAAAAAATGTGGTATCATATATATAACAAGAGGATATATTGCAAGAAAAGAAAAGAGGAAATATGTGAAGTTTATTTATAGAATACTACTAATTTTTATAATAATATTATTCGCATTTCTAGTATTCTTTGTTGAGGAATGTATAAGGTTAGAACTTAATTTGTATGATAAGCCACTTGTTAAATTAAAAGTTGAAGAAATAAAGAGTAATAGCAAAAATATATATATTGAAGAAATACATAGTTTAGGGTTCTCTGTTAGATATGAATATGATCTTAACCAAAAGTCAGAGGATCTAGTCCAATACACAATTTCCAAAAAGACTTTTAAAGCAATACTAAAAGGAAATGTTTGGCAGTGGTCTAAAGATACAAAAGAGGAAAACATCAAAAAAATAATTGCTGAAAACAACTACACTATTGTAGATGTTAGAACTAAAGAAGAATTTGATTCGGGTCATTTAGTTGATGCAATAAATATTCCAGAAGAAGAACTAGAAAAAAATCTTAATAAACTTGACAAAAACAAATATATTTTTGTTTATTGTAGAAGTGGAAGAAGAAGCCACAATGCAATGATTAAATTAAACAAAAATGGTTTTAAAAATGTTGTTGATTTAGGTGGATATGAAAAAATAACAGTTTTTAAAAAAAATAACTAAATTGGAGGAAAAAAATGAAAATTGAAAAAAAAGAAATAGTTAAACTTATTGTTATAATAGCACTTGCAGCTATAATGTGTGGGGTAGTATATGATCTATCAAATAATAAAAAAATTAATCTTCCTAAAATGGGAGAAGTTGAAGAAGTTTTAATAAAGGAAGATAATAGAGTTGTTACTATTAACGAAAAAAAAGAAATAGAAAAGATATACAAAATAATAGAAAATAAAAAGTCTATGAAAAAAAGTGTAACAGATACACCAAAAGATGTTAAAAAACTTATAAAAATTTCTTTCATTATAGGTGATGATGAAAAGAATATAATGAATATTTATATGAAAGATGATATGTATTATCTTGAACAACCATATAATGGAATATTCAAATTAAGTAAAAAAGAATACGAAGATATAATGATGTATTTATCTAGAGTCTATACTATTGGTGAGATGTCTAAATTTAATGTTACAAACAACAAAATAATGATGGAAATAAAAAATGACGAAATGAAGTCAGAAGATATGATGAATAACAAAATTAAATTGATTATCAAAAATATGACTAAGAAAACTTATGAGTATGAAGAAGATTTTTATGTAGAAATGGAAAAAGATGGTAAGTGGTATGAAGTAAAATGGGCAGAAGAACCATCATTTAACTCAATTCTTCATGTGATTAAGGGCGAGGAAACAATTACAACTGAAATAGACGGAATGTTTAGTGAATCTTTGACAAAGGGAAAATACAGAATTGTTAAATCATTTAATGAGGAAAATTCAAGCGAAGATACTGAAATAGTACATTCAGCAGTAGAATTTGAAGTTAAATAAATAATACAAAAGAAGAAAGCATTTCTGATACTATATAAGTGATGCTATATAAGTAATGCTTTCTTTTATTGTAAGAATATGGGGAGATGCTTAAAATGAAAGAAAAAGCACCAAATTGGTTAAAACTGGACAATGCGGCAACTATTTATCCGTCAACATTATCAAGAAAATATGCTGCTATGTTTCGTGTTAGTATGACTTTAAAAGATAAAATAGACAAAGATGTTTTACAATATGCATTAAACAATGTAATAGATAGATTTCCAACTTTTAAGTATAAGTTAAAGCAAGGACTTTTTTGGTGTTATTTTAAAAGAATAAAAGATAACCCCATAATAGAGCAAGATTATAATAATCCTATGTTTAGAATAAAATTTAAAAATCATAGAAATTATCTATTTAGAGTTAGATATTATGAAAATAGAATTGCAGTTGAATTTTTTCACGCATTAACTGATGGAACAGGGGCAATTATATTTATATCTACATTAGTAGGAGAATATATTAAATTAAAATATAATACAAAAATCACATATAATAATTATGTTTTAAATCCAAATGAAAAAGTTAGTAAAGAAGAATATAGTGATGACTTTAAAAAGTATGCTAGAAAAGCTGGGAAGTTAGTTCATGAAAAACCAGCATACCATTATAAAGGAACTCTTATTAATAACAATGATTTAAATGTTATTACTGGCATTATTAAAATAAATGATCTTAAAAAAATAACTAAAAAGTATAACTGCACTATAACCTGTTTATTAGCATCATTATACATTCTATCTATACAAGAATTATATAATAGAGAACATAAAAAGAATAATAAACCAATAAAAATATCAATACCAGTTAATTTAAGAAATTATTATAAAAGTAGTACAATGAGAAATTTTTCTTCTTATGTAAATGTTGGGATAGATACTATATATGGTAATTACTCTTTAGAAGAAATAATAAAAATAGTTAAAAACACTTTGGAACTTAACTTAACTGAAAAAATGTTAAATGCTAAAATAAGCGCTAATGTAAAAATAGCAAGAAATTATTTCATAAGACTACTACCAATGTTTATAAAAAAGCATATAATGTCATTTACCGAAAAAATGATGGGGGATAGATATTGTTCTAATACCTTATCTAATTTGGGTAATATTGTATTACCCAAAGAAGTAGAAAAATATGTTTTAGAAATGGGAATTGCAATAGGAAAATCAAGAGGAAAACCTGCATCATCAGCAATGGTTGGATATAATGGTAATTTATATATAACTATAACTAGAAAAATAAAAGAAGCTGAATTTGAACGAATATTATTTACTACATTAGTTGAAATGGGAGTACCAGTTTTAATAGAAAGTAATAGGAGGTTATGATGAGTTATTGCGTTAATTGTGGAGTTAAATTAAAACAATCTGAAAAAGTTTGTCCTTTGTGTAATACAAAAGTAATAAATCCAAATAACTTAAAAGATAAGTTTACTCCGGCATATAGTCAAGCAGTTGAAAAACATAAAGAAATAAATAAAAAATACTTATGCGAGTTAATAACAGTTGTATTAATATGTGCAGCTATTATTACAGTTTTATGTGATTTGATATTTACAGGTAATATTACATGGAGTATTTATGTAATTGTATCTATTTTGTTTTTAGATTCTAAACTATCATTTATATTATTTAAAAATAAATTTATTCCATTATTAATTGATTTATTCGCAACTGAAACATTAATATATGTAATAGCATATTTAAATAAAGGGTTACATTGGTTTTATTATTTAGTTTGTCCATTTATATTTATAATTTGGATTTATATCGTACTTTGTGCATTTGTATTAAGTAAGAAAAAATTTAATTTATTAAGAAGATTTTCCGTTGCATTTTCATTTATATCAGTAATTCTTTTAACAATAGAGATGTGTGTTGATATGTTTAAATATGAGAAAATTATTATTAATTGGTCAATATATGCTATATTACCAATAACAATTATAGGATTAATTCTATTTATAATTTCTTATAATAGAAAATTAATGGATGAAATAAAACAAAGGATATTTATTTAGATAGGGGTGTAAATATGTGGAATAAGTATAAAAAATATATATTAATAGCAGTATTTTCAATAATTATCTTAATAATTATTGATATATCACAAGCACTCATATTTCAAAATAGTCCAGTATTAAAGATAAGGGAACACTTTGATGGAGGGACACTTTATTATAAAGATAAAGGACTAATTACATATACCTATAATTGCATAGGTAAAAAAAGAAAAACAGTTTTAAAATGGGAAAAATTTTCTTGTCCTTTAAAAGAAACAACTTTTGAAATAATAGATGAAAGTAAGAATATCAAAGATTTTACATGTGCTGAAGCTCTAGAAGAAATATACAGGGATGATGAATATATTTATTTTTTAAGTTGTATGAGAAGTGAATACATAAAAGTAAATTATAGTCCAAATCATTTTAGTGAAAATATTACAACTGCTTTAAAAGAAGGAAGGGTTAAAATATCAGATTTAGATATATTTAAAATTGATTATATTAAAAAAGAAATAAGTAAAGAACAACTTGAAAAAGAAGAACAAGTTACAGATAATAAAGAAGAAAATAAAAAGGAAGAGCAATCAAAAAAAGAAGAATCAAATAAAAATGATAATACAAATAATAACGATAAAAATAATTCAAATGAAAACAATAATGTAAATAAAAATAACATTACTAATAATAAAGAAAACAATAATGAAAGTAAAGGTCAAAATGGTGGAACAACAAAACCAGAGGAAAATAAACCTAATCCTCCAAAAGAACCAGAACCAATACCAGAACCAAAAACACAAGCTGAAATAAATGACGAATATAGAAAAAAATTAGAAAATAAATATTCAGTTAAAATCGTATATAAGGATGAAAATGGAAATTACTTAATTGGTGGATCTATAAATACTGAAAAACTAAATGATGATAATGAGATAAATAGGTATTTGAAAGAAGTTGAATCTACATTAAAAAAATATCCAAATGGTTTCTTTAAAGAAATGAAAGATAATAATGTATCTCTTAGAATCTATATGGTAAATAAAATAGATGGTGGTCATTCTGGGATGACAGATGGAAGGAATCAAAGTAATATTACAGTAACTATCGGAACAGCTGGTACTAATTTATTTGAATATACCCTTCACCATGAGTTAATGCACTATATAGATATTTATATGAGACAAAAAGATCCGACATTAAATTTAGCAGAAATAATGAAATCCTATAATCCAGAAGGATTTAGTTATGGCTCTAATGATAGCACTTATGATTATAATTTTTCAAATCCAAATGAAGCATATTTCTTATCTTCTTATTCAAGGCAAAGTTATTTAGAGGATAGAGCAGTTTTGTTTTCGGATATGATGACTAGAACATCAACAAGGCCATATTA
The DNA here is from genome assembly GCA_900550145.1 of uncultured Mollicutes bacterium. Taxonomy (GTDB): domain Bacteria; phylum Bacillota_I; class Bacilli_A; order RF39; family UBA660; genus CAG-1193. The sequence continues at coordinate 200 of URRF01000022.1, read as the reverse complement.
CAATGATGGTACTCCACTAAATAAAAAAGCAAAATTAATAAATGATCAACTTCATAAATATTATAATTGTGTATCAAAATCAGCAAAAGAACACTGGGAAAGATTTATTTAAAGGATTAAAAGTAATAGAAGCGACTAAAACAAGTGCAGAAGTAATAAAATTAGAAGCACCAAAATATGGAATAACAGCAGTAGAATAT
>URRF01000021.1 GCA_900550145.1 uncultured Mollicutes bacterium | reverse complement strand
CCTACTATTAATACAAATACTAATAATATACTTACGGTTTTATTGTTTTTTTCATTATTATAATTTAAATTATTTTCCATTCTTTCACTCCTTAATATCAAAATATATACTCTTTTAATTTAAGCTAAATGTATAATAGTTACAGGTGGTTCTGTATCTATAGTAATTGCTTTTATATTTGTTAAAAATAAAAAGCAAAACATTATTAAAAGACAACTAATTATTTTTAAGCTTCTTTTCATAACTCCTCCTATACTATTTTAATGCTATCAAATATGTAATTACCATTATCTTTTTTAAATGTTACTTCATACACCTCTAATTTATTATTTTCATATTCATTAATGCATTCATCTTTAAGATGGCACTTTGAAAACCACACTGTATACAAATAATCTGTCTTCTTAGTTTGTGTTATAAGTATTGGTGTACGTATTGTAGATCCTACTATTCCATATATTTTATTAAGAGATTTAATATATACATAAGTAAAACCAGAAGATTTATAAATAAACGATTCATCAAATAAAGTTCCTACATCCTTAAATTTTTTAGTTACTGCATTTTTTGCATTCTCTAAAGAAATTACATATCTATCTATTGAACCACCATCTTGTCCTAAAAGAAAATCATTAATTTCTTTACTTTCTGTTTTTGCTATAGAATCTCTTTCCTCTTTTGTTAAATAAAAACTAGAAGCAATTGTATTGTCAGACACAATATTACCAGAAATGTTTTTAAAATATTCTTCGTCATATTCATTCAAACCACGAATTTTGGTCATTAAGTTACTAGATAAAGAAACTCCTACCATATAAGATTTCCATTCATCACTACTTAAATTATTTATATCTTTATAAACTCCATTATTAAGTGTAGCATGCACTAATTCTTCTTGTGTAAAGTTATCTACTACTTTATCCGTATCAACGAATTTATATTCTTTTGAAACCTTATCATTATTCTGATTATCATATATAAACATTTTATATACTAATAAACCAAGTATTAACACTCCTACTATTAATACAAATACTAATAATATACTTACGGTTTTATTGTTTTTTTCATTATTATAATTTAAATTATTTTCCATTCTTTCACTCCTTAATATCAAAATATATACTCTTTTAATTTAAACTAAATGTATAATAGTTATTGTCTTTATCTATTAAGAAAAAGTTTCTCATTTCTCCATTATAATCAATTGATGAAATGATATTGTTTGCCACATTTTTATATAAATTTATATCTTTAACAACTATTTTATCTTCACTATTATAATCATAGTCGATTTTCATAATACTTGCATTATTTTCTTTATCAATAAATACAAATATTCCACTCATACCTGCTTGTCCATAAGCATAAGTTTTCACATCTCTAATATTTTTTAAAGGAAGTTTATAACCTTCTATTGGAACATTATTTCTTTCATTATCATTATAATCTTTTATAGTATATGATCCCTTTTCACCTAAATTATTAAATTCTTTTTTAACTTTAACATCTTTATATAATTCAAAATACGCATCTCCATTTTTATCAATTACTGAAGAAGCAACTAAGCCAATTTTTCCAGGTTTAAGTAATTCATATAATTCACTACTATGTGATGCATAAAGTACAAACCCACGTATAGAGTTAATGTCAACCTTGCTAATGTATTTACTGTCATATTTTTCAGAATTGTTATCACTTTTGTTAACTATATTATTATCTTTATTTGTATTGTTTTCCTTATTATCATATATAAACATTTTATATACTAATAAACCAAGTATTAATACCCCTACTATTAATACAAATACTAATAATATACTTACGGTTTTATTGTTTTTTTCATTATTATAATTTAAATTATTTTCCATTCTTTCACTCCTTTATTATTACTTTATACTACTATTATATATTATATTTTTTCATTTTCATAATAATAAACTTTTAAATTATCACCATTTTTATAAATTTATCATGTGCACTATATTTAAGTATATTTTAATTATACTCTTTTTTTCTTTTTGTAATTAAGATTATTAAAGCTATTGTACAAACACAAGAGTAAGAAATTATTGCTATATCAAATTTTGAAATATTTTTATCTATTATTTTATCATTTCCAGAAATATCTTTGTCTATTGTCTTATCATTAGAAGTTTCATTTAGTGATCCAATAACAATATTTGTATTAAGGAAAAGATTATTGTCAACTTTTCCACCAGTAATTGGTTTTTTTGCATTTATTGTTAATTGTCCATCGCCAATAAATATAAGTTCAGACGCATTAGTAATTATTCCTTCTTCTCCTTTAGCCATTATTTTATTGTCTCCAATTAATTTAATGGCAAATACATGATTTAATCCTGTTCCTATACGTTCTAATTTAATTTCTCCACCATTATAATTGTTTAATACAAGTATACCACCAGTATATTTATCATCTTCTATCCAAGAAGTCGTACCATTTTTATTGGTTTGTCCTTTGCTTAAATTTTCTCCATCAATATTCCACTGATATGCATAGCTTGCATTTGCATTGCTTGTATAAAGAAACATACACATAATTATTAAATAACATATTTTTTCATTGTTTTCATTTTTTTCCTCTTTAATTATTCAAAAATGGTAAAGCTGAGTATTTAGCATCTTTGTTTATGTATCCTTTTAATATAGTTGAATCAACACCATTTATTTTACCGTCTAAATTTACATCCATTGCAAGTAGTTGATTCGAACTTAAGTTTAAATACCATTTTGCTAAATATTGTTGTAATATTTTGTAGTCTTTTTCATCTACTTCCACATCTCGATTGACATTTCCATATTTAACAGCACTAGTAATCTTTGTATTTGGTAATGTTTCATACCCATTCATTTTATTTAAATATCCATGTAATATAGTAACATCTACCATATTAATTTTTCCATCTTTATTTAAATCTGCTATATATTTAACATTAAGTGAATATTTTCCTTCTGTAAGAAGATATAAATTCTTTAAATCTGTATAATCTACCTTCCCATCACCATTTAAATCACCATATGTTCTTACATCATTGGTATTTAATGTTGGTATTGATTTTATGGTACCAGCTATAAATTGACCTAACGCAAGTAAATCTCGTATATCAAAAGAACCATCCATATATATATCTGAAATAATTGCATTAACTCCACTTGGTATCTCATTCTTTCCCATCATTTCTGCAAGTATATCTGCATCCTTTTGATTTATAATACCATCATTATTTAAATCACCATATTTACTAATTGTTTTTATCTTTTCATTAGGAAGTTTTTCAAATCCACTAACTCTTTTTAAATAACCATGTAATATTGTTAAATCTACGTAATCTATTTTTCCATCTTTATTTAAATCTACTGCAATTTTTGTTAAAGCATCAAATTTGTTTTGATTATTTTCTTGTAAGAATAAATTTAATTCATTTAAATCTATATAATCTACTTTCCCATCTTTATTAGCGTCTCCATACACAACTTGTTTAACATTGTTTAAATATGGTAATTCAGTATATCCACTTTCTTTTACTAAATATCTTGCCAATATTATTTGATCTTTTCCATCTATCTTCCCATCTAAATTTACATCCATTGCAAGTAGTTGGTTTGGATTTAAGTTTAAATTCCATTTTGCTAAATATTGACTTAATAATGTTGCATCTTTTTCATCAACTTTTCCATCTTGATTAATGTCTCCATACATAATACTTTTACTAATATTTGTATTTGGTAATGTTTCATATCCTTTAATTTTATTTAAATATCCATGTAATATTGTTAAATCTACGTAATCTATTTTTCCATCTTTATTTAAATCTGCTGATAGTAATGCAATCCCTTTTAATTCTTCATTTTCTTTTATATAATTATATAATTTTGTTAAATCTTTATACGTTATTCCAGTTAAATTGTCTACATTACCATAATTTAGAATTTTATCTAAATTTCTTATTGGCAATTTTTGATATTTTTCATCTCCAACTATTTTTCTTGATAAAATATCTACATCAATATAATCTATCTTGTTATCTAAATTTAAATCTGCATAAAGTTTTAATGAATCTTCTAATTCTATTTTACCTTCAACATATTGTGCTAATTTTACCATATCAATAGAATCAATTTTATGATCTCTATTTAAATCTCCATAAACTTCTAAATCATAATTAGTAACAGGAAAATCACAGTATTTTGTAGCTCCTGCAACGCAATGCGATAGAATATCTACATCAATAAGATCATAATAACCATCATTGTTTAAATCTGCATACTCAAGGTCTGATGATGAGAATGCGTTTAGACCATCTACATATTGTGCATATTTAACCAAGTCACGTATATCAATAGAATCATCATAATAAATGTCTCCTAACTTTCTTTTTTTAGTTTCTGGTTCGGTAATTACGCCTTCTTCTTTTTCTACCACTTCTACAATTGTCTTATTTTTAACAACCAATTTTATTTTATTATTCCCTAAGTAGACAACATCAACTACTTCATACATATCTGTATCAAGCATTGACTTATTTATATCAATAACAACCCCATCAGTAATTTTTTGTTCAATATCAACATTTTCATTACTAATCTTTTTCAACAACTCTTTCCCTGTTAGTGTTTCTCCTTTTAAAACCATAAGTGAATTACTACCTTTTCCATTTTGTTTGTATATAAATATATACCCTAGAAATATTACAATAACACAAACAATAACCCCTAAAATAATTAAACTCTTTTTTTTCATACTACACTCGCTCCTTTTTTTTATCATAGTTCTATCATATCACCCCTCCCCCTGTTTGTCAAGAGGAAATTTACAATATGTAAATTTTTTTGTAAATAAAAACAAATATGAGTATAATCTATTTGTTTTTACTTATTTCTAATATTTTAGTTATTGTGTTAAAAGTTCTTATAGTTATATAATTGCTTATACTTGTATTTGCTGTTTTACTCCACCAATTTGTTTTTCTATATTCTTTTAGATTGTAAGACCAAAAGATATTATTTTTATATTCATGTATTTGTTCTAATAGTTCATTTGGTTTTCCAAGTACATTATAAATTTCTTGATAAGTATGAGGTGGAATTATAAATATAATGTTATTATATGTATTTTTATCATTTAGTGTAAACCAGTTTGGTTTATTATCTACTAGTTCTTTTAATTCACTAATTTTAATTATATAAATAGGAATATCTATATTAAATTTATTTTTAATTATTAGATTAATATCTTTTGATATAGTACTTTCATTATCTAAACTTTCAAATATAATGTTTCCACTATTAAGACATGTTATTACATTTTTATATCTATTTTTTTCGAATTTTTTTTCAGTTCATTCATCGGTATTTTGTTTTTACCACTTATATTTATTCCTCTTAAAAATGTAACATACTTCATAATACTATTTTTCTTCTTTTTTCTTTTTGTCTTTTTTTTCTTCTTTACTACTTAATACTTCTTTTCTAGAAAGATTTAATTTACCTCTTTTATCATATCCGATTGCTTTAACTACTATTTCATCTCCTACATTTACTATATCACTAGTTTTTTCAACTCTTTTAGTATCTAAGTGAGATATATGAACAAGTCCTTCGCAACCAGGCCATAATTCTACAAAACATCCAAAATCTTCTATTTTTACTACTTTTCCTACGTATATTTTTCCTTCTTCTACTTCTTTTACTACGTTTTCTATCATTTGTTTTGTTTTTTCTATGATTGATTTATCTTTATGATATATAATTACTCTTCCATCATCTTCTAATTCTACTTTAACAGCATTTATATCATTAACGCTTTTTACATTACTTGCTTCTAAGATTATTTTAGTAATCATTTCTCCACCTTTACCAATTACATCTTTAATCTTATCAGGATTTATGTAAATTTGTTCTATTTTAGGTGCGTATTCACTTAGTTCTTTTCTTGGTTCTGGTATAATACTTTCCATTAAATCAAGTATTTGCATTCTTGCTCTTTTTGCTTGTTCAAGTGCTTCAGACATGATTTGTTTTGTAATACCTTTTATTTTAATATCCATTTGAAGTGCACATATACCATTTCTTGTACCTGCTACTTTAAAATCCATATCACCTAAATGATCTTCCATACCTTGTATATCGGTAAGTATTGTATAGTTTTTTCCATTAGTTAAAAGTCCCATGGCTATACCTGCAACTGGTGCTTTTATTGGAACACCAGCAGCCATTAATGATAAGCAACCTGCACAGATAGATGCTTGACTTGATGAACCATTTGATTCAAGAATTTCTGATACTACTCTTATTGTATATGGAAATTCTTCTTCACTTGGTATTACTTGAAGAAGTGCTCTTTCTCCTAATGCACCATGACCTATTTCTCTTCTACCTGGACTGCCATATCTTCCTGTTTCTCCTACACTAAATTGAGGGAAGTTATAATGTAACATAAATCTTTTTGAATCTTCTACTCCAAGTCCATCCAGTATTTGATTATCAGTTAAACTTCCTAATGTTGTAACACTTAATGCTTGTGTTTGACCTCTTGTAAATAGTGCAGATCCATGTGTTCTTGGAAGTAAATCAATAGATGCAGAAAGTGGTCTTATTTCATCTATCTTTCTTCCATCAGGTCTTATCTTTTCATCTGCTACTAATCTTCTAAACTCTGCTTTTTCTATATCAGAAAGTATAAGTTTAACTTTAGTTAGTAATGTTTCTAATTCAAGATCATCTATTCCAACATTAGCATCAGCATAATGTTTTACTATTTCTTCTTTTAATGTTTCTACAGCTTCTGCTCTTTCTTGCTTATCAAATATTTTAATTGCATCTAACATTTGTTTTTTAGCCATAGATTCTACTTCTTCTCTTAAACTAGTTTCTATATCTAATACTTCATAAGTCATTTTTTCTTTTCCAATTTCGCTTATGATTTTATTTTCAAATTCAATTAATTCTTTTATTGCATCATGTCCAAACATAATTGCATCTAACATATCATCTTCTTTAACTTCTTTACTTCCAGATTCAACCATATTAACTGCGTCCATTGTACCTGCAACAGATAATTCAATATCACTTTCTTCCATTTGTTTTGCAGTTGGATTTATAATAAACTCTCCATTTACCCTTCCAACTTTAACACCTGCAACTGGTCCATTAAATGGAATTTCGCTTATACATACTGCTAAAGATGATGCGATAAGCGCAGTCATTTCTGGTGTATTGTCTTGATCTACTGATAATATTTCATTTACAACATCAACTTTATTTCTAAAATTTTCAGGAAATAAAGGTCTCATTGGCCTATCTATCATTCTTGCTGATAATGTTGCGTTTTCAGTAGGTCTACCTTCTCTTTTTATAAATCCACCTGGTATTTTTCCAACAGCATATTGTTTTTCCATATATACAACTGTAAGTGGAAAGAAATCTGATAATATATCACATTCTTTTGATACAGTTGTTGCAGATAAAACTACAGTATCTCCATATCTTACAAGAACACTACCAGCTGCTTGTTTAGCGAGTTCTCCATGTTCAACTATTAACTTTCTTCCTCTAAAATCTAATTCAAATATTTTCTTTTCCATAATTCCTCCAGTAGTTAAAGTTATTAACTATTTCTTCCTTTATAAATAAAAAAGGCACTCAAAAAAGAATGCCTACTTTCTTAATCCTAATTTGTTAATTACTTCACGATATCTTGTAACATCATTTTTCATTAAGTAATTTAACTTACTTCTTCTTTGTCCAACTTTCTTTAACATTCCTCTTTTTGAATGAAAATCGTGTTTATGAACTTTTAAATGTTCAGTTAAATCATTAATTTCTTTAGTTAAAATCGCAATTTGTACTTCCATAGATCCAGTATCTTTTTCATCTTTTCCAAATTCTTTTACAATTTTAGCTTTTTCTTCTTTACATAAAGCCATTACTATTCCTCCTATTAAAATATTATTCCAAATTCCAAGTAGTAGTCGGAGTTTCTTGCTACTGAGAATAGGTAACATTTAATAATATACATTATTTTTTAAAATATATCAATAGTTATAGAAAAATAATTTGTTTTTTGTTATAATGTGTTCGAGGTGTAATAATGAAAAAAATTAGAAATACTATTCTTTTACTAGCAATATCTTTTATTAGTACTCCAGTTTTGGCTGATAAGACGGGTCATGTTGATTGTGGTGTATTTTCTGAATATACAACGATTGCTGCTAGGTTAATTATGATTATTTCTCCAATACTTTTAATAGTACTTGGTACAGTTGATTTTATTGGAGCGATTGCTGCTAGTGATGAAAAAGCAATTAAGAAAGCAACAAGTAATTTTTTAAAGAGATTGTTAATATGTGTAGTAATTTTAATATTACCAATACTAGTTAATTTGATAATTGGATTTACTACATTTAATGATTTAACAGCTTGTTTTAACTAATAGAGAGAGTTATCTCTCTATTTTTATTTCATTATATCTATTAACAAAGTAATCATCTGTCATTCCTGCTATATAATCAATAATTTTTCTAATGTTACTTGTGTTTTTTATATAAGAAGAATCCATATTATCTAGAAATACTTTATATATATCACTTGATTTAATAGAGTTTTCTAATACATTTTTATAATGGTTAAATAAAGTTTCATACATTTCTTTGTAATAATTAATTTCTTTTTCTTTATTTACTTTATTATATATATTCTCGTAATTAAATTTTATTAATTCCTGTAATGCATTAAATACATTCTTTGATAATTTAATATATGGTTTATTATAACTATTATTGACAATATCAAGTATTAATGTATTAACTATCTCTCTATTATTATTTCCAAGTATATCTCTAATTGATTTAGGTATATTAGAATTAATTATATTCATTCTAGCTGCATCTTCTATATCCATTCCTATATATGCAATTATATCTGATATTCTTACAACACATCCTTCTAATGTCATTGGTTTTAACTTTTTAGATATATTTTTATCTTTATAACAACTATTATATTCTTCAATAAACATATCTTTTGTTTTAAATGTTGGTGCATATTTTTCTAAAAGTATTTCTCCATTATGACATAGTATTGCATCCAATACTTGAATAGAAATATTTTTACCTAAACCATTATTTTCTAAAGTCATAAGTGTTCTTACACTTTCTACATTATGCTGAAAAACCCCTTCTCCATTTTCCATACTAAGTTTATTAAGTATTTCTTCTCCACAATGTCCAAAAGGTGGATGTCCTAAATCATGACCTAGAGAAGATGCTTCTATTAAATCTTCATTTAAGCTTAAACATCTTCCTATTGTTCTTGCTATTTTGCTTACGAATTGAACATGTGTAATTCTTTTACTTATGTGATCATTTTCACTAAAAGTAAATACTTGTGTTTTATCAATATATCTTGTATATGATAACGAATATATAATTCTATCTGAGTCACGAAAAAATCTAGGACGAATATCATCTTCTTCGTCTACTAATAACAATGCATCAGTATCTCTACATGCATATTTTGATAATTTTTTATATCTCATTCTTTTTTTTATAATGTCATACTTATTCATAAAACCCTCTAATACATTTTTTTATTTTCACATAAATATTTTTTCATTAAACCAATACATTCTTCTCTATTTACTTGTTTTAATTCAATTAATTTATTATTTCCTTTAATAAATTCATATATATCATTATCCCTAAATCCAATATCATCAGCGTCTTTTTTAGTACACGCATAATATACTTCTTTTATATTAGACCATATTATGGCAGATAAACACATGGGACATGGTTCACAAGTAGTATATAAAATATAATTACTTAAATCTATAGTATTAAGTTTATTACATGCCTTTCTTATTGCAACAATTTCTGCATGTGATGTAGGATCAGTATTTTTCAAAACCATATTATGTCCCTTTGCAATGATATTACCAGATTTATCAGTAATAACAGCACCAAATGGTCCACCATCATTAGAAATAACACCATTCTCTGCTTCTTTTAACGCATCAAACATATACTTATTCATTATTACTCACCTTTTCTACTATAAATAATTTATTATCTTTTTTTATTAATGTAATTTTAGTACTTGTTTCATAACCATAATCTTTCTCATATGACCAATCTAATGTAACAATATATGAACTATATTCAGTATTTTCTATCTTATAAGTATTTTCAGATATATCACTAACATTTATTTTTGATACCACTGGTAATTGTCTATTTTTACTAGAAGTAATATTTTTTATATATTTATATACTGTATCACTAGCATTAAGTATAAAATTATCTTTTAAATCATCATAAATAAACTGTATTCCACCAATATCATTTTTATCATTTTTATTATCTAAAGTATAAAAGTCAATTATAAATAACTCAGATAAATACTTAGCATACTCTTCATAATCAATTGGCTCTTTATCTAAAACTTTACCCAAACTATCAAAAGTATCTTTATATAATTTAGTATCCCTCTTATAAGAAGTATAACCAAATTTAATTGTATCATCAGGACTCATATTAGTTTTCTTATTAGGAAGTAATATTAAAACTACATAAACTACAATACTTATAATAAGTAATAACATCATAAACCCAATTACTTTTTGTACCTTATTTATTTTTTTCATAGCATCACCTACTTTAGTATATCATTTTTTCCATTATTAGTAAATTATCCCTATAAAGAAAAAAAGAAACTATATGCAAAATTTGTTGTCAAAAATAAAAGAATCAATTACGATTCTTTATTCACTAACTACTTCTACATTACCAAGATTATTAACTACTGTACCAGTTATAAAAGTTGCACTAGAACTAGTACTACCTACTATATCTTTCCAATTAAATGATTTACCTGTTTTATTTATTATTTTTGTTAAATTAGGATTAGAATTACTTTCTTTATAAAATGCACTATCTCCTATACTTGTTACACTATCGGGTATTGTTACACTTGTTAGTTGATTCTTATAAAATGCAACTTTTCCTATACTCGTGACACTATCTGGTATTGTTACACTCGTTAGTTGATTACCAGAAAATGCATAACTTCCTATACTTGTTACACTATTTGGTATTATTACACTTGTTAGTTGATTAGATGAAAATGCACTATCTCCTATACTTGTGACACTATCGGGTATTGTTACACTCGTTAGTTGATTACCAAAAAATGCCATTTCTCCTATACTTGTGACACTATCTGGTATCGTGACACTCGTTAGTTGATTATCATAAAATGCACCATCTCTTATACTTGTGACACTATTTGGTATCGTGACACTCGTTAGTTGATTAGATGAAAATGCATATCTTCCTATACTTGTGACACTATCGGGTATTGTTACACTCGTTAGTTGATTATCAGAAAATGCAGAACCTCCTATGGTTTTTACTGTATTAGGTATTATAGGACTTTTGTTCTTTCCTCCATAACTTACTATTGTTGTATTATCTATACTTCCATCACTATTTCTTTTATATATAAATGCCTCTTCATCTGGTAATTGATTATTATTAAATGCTTCCACACCTATACTTGTAACACTATCGGGTATTGTTACACTGGTTAGTTGATTACTTTTAAATGCCCAATTATCTATACGTGTGACACTATCGGGTATTGTTACACTCGTTAGTTGATTATCAGAAAATGCACTCCAACCTATACTTGCTACATTATTACCTATTGTTACACTTGTTAGTTGATTCTTATAAAATGCATAAAACCCTATACTTGCTACACTATCTGGTATTGTTACACTTGTTAGTTGATTAGATGAAAATGCATATCTTCCTATACTCGTTACACTATTTGGTATTATTACACTTGTTAGTTGATTAGATGAAAATGCACCATATCCTACACTTGTGATACCCTCTGGTATTGTTACACTCGTTAGTTGATTATCTTGAAATGCAAAATCTGCAATTGCAACTACTTTCTTACCATCTATTTCTCCTGGTATTATTACATCAGTTCCTCCTTCTTCATTATAATCCGTTATTTCTATTCCACCTTCTATTTCTTTATATGTAAAATATTTTGAACTTGTTGCTTTATTACAATCTACATTAATTTTATTACCTGTACATGTATTTCCTTCAAATTTACCTTTTCCTTCTATTGTTACTGTTGCTTTACCTTCTTCATCAAATTTTATAAAACAATATTCATAATCCTCTTTACTTAGTTTTGTTACATTTTCACAAGTTATTACTTCATCAATGTTATTCAACTTGTTTGTTACATATTTCTTTTCTGCACTATCTGCTATTAATTGTGCTGATGTTTTAAATGAATCTTTTTTTGGTATTAAAAAATGGCTTTCTTGCCATTTTTTAACTATATTATTAATTCTTCTATAAAAGAATCAAACTTATCTTTTACAGTTAATAATACATTATTTAGTTCTTCTATTTTATCTTTATAATCTAAATATATTGGTATATCATTTAATTCTGCTTGTTTTTGTTTTAATATATTTTCTAATTCAATGCTGGGATTTTTAACTAATTTTTTTTGGATGTTTCTTATATCTGTTACTAGTACTTTTATTTCTTCTGATTTATTTACTTTTTCTAAAAGAGTAATATATTCTTTATATATTTTACTATCTTTTATTGTTTTTACAAATATATTTATTTCGTTTATTATTTCATCATTCATCTAGTACACCATCTAAACTCCATGTTTTAGCATCTGTAATTTTTACATTTACTATTTTGCCTATATAACTTAAATCTGCTTTTACATTTACTAATTTATTTTCTCTTGAGTAACCACTTAGAATTCCTTCTTTGTCACTTTTTCCATCTATTAGAACTGATAGTGTTTTGTTTAATAGTTTTTCGTTTGATTCTTTTGAGTATTTATTTACTAAATCATTAAGAATTTGTAATCTTTCTTCTTTTACTTTTAGTGGAACATCATCTTTCATATTTGATGCGGGTGTACCTACTCTAGGAGAATATATGAATGTGTATGCAAGATCGTATTTACATTCATTTACTATATCTAGCGTTTCTTTAAAATCCTCATCTGTTTCATTTGGAAAACCAACTATTATATCTGTTGTTAAGCATATATTTGGTATGTTTTCTTTTAGTTTTTTTACTAAATCTAAGTATGATTCTTTTGTATATTTTCTTCCCATTAATTTTAGTATTCTATTACTACCACTTTGTACTGGTAAATGAATATATGGAAGTATATTTTCATTTTCTTTTATTACTTTAATCATGTCATCTGTAAAATCCCATGGATGGCTTGTTACAAATTTTATTCTTTCTATTTTGGTTTTACTAACATCTTCTAAAAGATTAGCCATGTTATATTTTGCATCTTTGAAATCTTTTCCGTATGCATTAACATTTTGTCCAAGTAATGTAACTTCTTTGTAACCATCTTTTACTAAATCTTCTACTTCTTTTATTATATCTTCTTTTAATCTACTTCTTTGTTTTCCTCTTGTATAGGGTACTATACAATAAGTACAAAATTTATCACAACCATACATTATATTTACCCATGCTTTATATTTGCTTTCTCTTTTTATAGGTATATCTTCTACTATATCTCCCTCTTTACTCCATACTTCTATTTGTCTAGAGTTATTTTTTATTGCATTATTTAATATTTCAGGCAATTCATGAATATTATGAGTTCCAAATACTAAATCAACATATTTGTATTTTTTCATTATTTCATTTACTACAACTTCTTCTTGTGCCATACAACCACATAAGCCAATCATTAATGGTCTTTCTTCTTTCATATGTTTTAATCTACCTAACATACCAAATACTTTATTATGGGCATTTTCTCTTATTGCACATGTGTTTAATATAATTAAATCTGCATCATTATAATCTATTGCTTTTTTATAACCCATATTTTCTAATATTGCAGATATATTTTCTGAATCTCTTTCATTCATTTGACATCCATACGTTTTTATTAAATATTTTTTATTTGAGCCAATATTTTTTAATTCATCATTTATTTTAAAATCTCTTATAATATTTACTTTCTCAAAGTTTCTTTTTTTTGCATCTATGTAATTAGGTGTTTTCATAATATCACTTCCGTTTAAGTATTTTATCATAAAATACAATAAAAAAACAACTATCTTAAAAGACAATTATCAATAGTTGTTTCTGTTACGTTTACATCTGTTTCTGTATAACTTTTTGTAATACAAAAACCATCTTTATAAAACATTACTCTAGTATCTCCATCTTCATTAGTTTGTACTATTCCTTTTTCTGGTTTTTCTCCTTTATAACTTAGGGTATTTGTTAATATATCTATTTCAGTAAAATCACCATTTTCCATCGCATATATTCTTCCTATTTTTATAATATCTCTTGCTGATATTATGTTTGCTCTTTTTTTAGATTTTGTGATTGTATTGAGTAAATTTGGTACACCTATAGTTAAAATTAATGCGAGTATTGCTATTACTGCTAAGAGTTCTATTAATGTAAATGCATTTTTCTTCATATTATCACCTAATCTTCATCAATGAAATCTAAGTATTTTTCTATAATACTATATATATCTTTTTTTCCATCTTTTGTAACTGATGAGAATAGTATAAGAGAATCATCTTTATCAATATTTAAAGTATTTAGGATAATATTCTTATATTTTTCTCTTTGTCCAAATGCAATTTTATCTATTTTTGTTGCAACTACTCTTACTCTTAGATTATAGTATTTTAAGTATTTATACATAAGTAAATCATCTTCTGTTGGCTTATGTCTAAAATCAATTAACATAAATACTTCTTTTAATTCTTTTCTGTTTGCAACATAATCTTCTATCATTTTGCCAAATTTCATTTGAGTTTTTTTATCTGCTATTGCATATCCATATCCAGGTACGTCTACTAAAAAGAAATCTTTATTTATTTTGTAAAAATTTAGTGTTTGTGTTTTCCCTGGTTTACTTGATGTTCTTGCATAATTCTTTCTATTTATTATTGTATTAACAAAACTACTTTTTCCAACATTACTTCTACCTACTATTAGGAATTCTGGTAGTTTATCTACTGGATATTGGCTTTGTCTTACTGCTGATATTGATAAATCAACACTAGTAATTTTCATATTTATCACCTTTAACATTGTAACAAATATATTAAAAAAAATCAAATGGGTTGATTATTCATCTTCCCACTTGAAATTTTTTATATCTGGCATATCTATTCCATACTCTCTTATATATGATTTATGTTCTAACAATTTTTCTTTACATAATTCATTTAGTGAAGTTCTTTTATCTCCTAATTTATCTAAATATTTAAGTGCATCCATCACTAAATGATATCTATCTATTTCATTTTGAACTCTCATGTCAAAAGGTGTAGTAATTGTTCCTTCTTCATTGTATCCATGTACATGTACATTTTTATTAGTTCTTCTATATATTAATTGATGGATTAGTGATGGATATCCATGGAATGCAAAGATTACTGGTTTATCTTTTGTAAATATCATATCAAATTCACTTTCAGTAAGTCCATGTGGATGTTTTGAGTTAGATTCTAATTTCATTAGATCAATTACATTTACTACTCTGATTTTTAATTCAGGAAAGTATTTTCTTAATATCTTTGTTGCTGCAAGTATTTCTAGTGTTGGTGTATCTCCTGCTGATGCCATGATTATATCTGGTTCATATCCTTCGTCATTGCTTGCCCATTTAAATATACCAATGCCTTCTGTACAGTGTTTAATTGCTTCATCCATATTTAACCATTGTGGTCTTTCGTGTTTACTTGCAACAATTACGTTTATGTAGTTTTTGCTTTTTATAGAATGGTCAAAGCATGATAATAATGTGTTAGCATCTATTGGTAAATATATCCTTACTATATCTGATTTTTTGGTAACAAGATGATTTAGGAATCCTGGATCTTGGTGTGTATATCCATTGTGATCTTGTTGCCAAATATGACTTGTTAATACATAATTCAATGATGCGATATCGCGTCTAAAATCAAGTTCACTTGTTACTTTTAGCCATTTGGCATGTTGGCTTGCCATTGAATCAACTATTCTAACAAATGCTTCATATGTGTGAAAGAAACCATGTCTACCTGTTAGTAGATATCCTTCTAACATTCCTTCACATGCATGTTCTGAAAGATATGAATCTATCACTCTTCCATCATTATTTAAAAACTCATCGTAATCATAAGTTTTTGCCATAAATTGTCTATTAGTAACTTCAAATACATGATTTAATCTATTAGATAGTGCTTCATCTGGTCCGAATATTCTAAAATTTCTATTTTCTTCATTAAGTTTTATTAAATCTCTTACATATTTACCTAATTCTCTCATATCAGATGTATTAGTTATTCCTCTTTTTACATCAACTTTATAATCTTTAAAATCTGGTGTCCTTAGTTCTTTTAATAATAAACCACCATTAGCATTAGGATTTGCACTCATTCTTCTATTACCTACTGGTGATAATTCTTGTATTTCAGGAATTAATCTACCATTTTCTAAAAATAATTCTTCTGGATGATAACTTCTAAGCCAATCTTCTAATATTTTTAAGTTTTCTTTATCATCTATTGAAATTGTTACTGGAACTTGATGTGCTCTAAATGTTCCTTCTATAATATTTCCTCTTACTTCTTTTGGACCTGTCCAACCTTTTTTTGTTTTTAATATTATCATTGGATAAATCGGTCTTGTTGTTTCATTCATTTCTTTTATTTTCTTTATTCTATCAACTACTATATCTAAAGTATAAGCCATTTTTTCATGAAGATCTTCTCCTTCTACTATAAATGGTTCATATCCACATCCTTTAAAGAATGATATGAGTTCTTCATCACTTATTCTTGCAAATATGGTTGGATTGGCTATTTTATATCCATTTAAATGAAGAATTGGTAAAACTATACCATCTGTTTTTGGATTTAAAAATTTGTTTAAGTGCCAACTTGTTGCAAGGGGGCCTGTTTCTGCTTCTCCATCTCCTACTATGCATGCTGCAATTAAATCTTTATTATCAAGTACTGCTCCAAATGCATGGGATAAACTATAACCAAGTTCTCCACCTTCGTTTATTGATCCGGGTGTTTCTGGTGCAACATGCGATGATATTCCTCCTGGAAAACTAAATTGTTTAAATAGTTTCTTTAGCCCATCTATATCTTTACTTATATTTGGATAAACCTCACTATATGTACCTTCTAAGTACGCATTGCTAACTAAAGCATTTCCACCATGTCCTGGTCCTGATATGTATATCATGTTTAAATCATATTTTTTTATTATTCTATTTAAGTGTGCATAAATAAAATTTTGTCCTGGTACTGTTCCCCAATGTCCTACTATATTTCTTTTTATGTCTTCTAATTTAAGTGGACGAGTTAATAGTGGATTATCAAGTAAATACAGTTGACATGCTGATAAATAATTTGCCGCCCTAAAGTATTTATCTATTAATTCTATTTCTTCTTTTGTTATTGTTTGCATATATATCCTCCCTACTATTTAATTATATAATATTTTTTTTTACTTTAAAAGAAAAAAAGTGTTACTCACTTTTTATCTCTTATTTGTTCTTTTAATAATAATATAAATTCATGTGTATCTATAGTTTTTGTATCAGTATTTCCAAAACATCTGTAACTAATATTATTATTTTCTTTTTCCTTATCTCCTAGTATTAAAGTATAAGGTATTTTTTTAGTTTGAGATTCTCTCATTTTATAGCTTAATTTTTCATCTCTTAAATCTATATTTACTCTAAAACCATTGTCTTTTAATAATTCATATATTTTATTTGCATACTCAGTATGATATTCATTATTAACAGGTATAACATTTATTTGTGTTGGACTTAACCAAAGAGGTAGTGCTCCTTTTGTTTCTTCTAAAATGTATGCCATAAATCTATCAAGAGATCCTAATATGGCTCTATGAAGCACAACTGGTGTTTTTTTATCTCCATCTTTAGAAACATATTTTAAATCGAATTTCATTGGTAAGCAGAAGTCCAATTGACAAGTAGATAATGTGTATTCATTTCCTACTGCTGGTTTTACATTAACATCTAATTTAGGTCCATAGAATGCTGCTTCACCTATTTCTTCTGTGTAATCTATATTAAGTTCGTTAAGTACTTCTCTAAGTTCATTTTCTGCTTTATCCCACATTTCATCATCTTGATAATATTTTTCTTTATCTTCTTTATCTCTTAGTGATAACACGCATCTATAGTTTGTTATATTAAAATCTTTATATACATCAAATATTAAATCTACTACATTTTTAAACTCTGATTTAATTTGTTCTGGTGTTACAAAAAGATGTGCATCATTTTGGCAAAAATGTCTTCCTCTTTCAATACCTTTTACTGCTCCGCTTGCTTCATATCTAAAATCATGTGCAATTTCACCTATTCTTATAGGTAAGTCTTTATATGAATGTAATTTATTTGCATATATCATCATGTGATGAGGACAATTCATTGGTCTTAGTACGAATGACTCTCCATCAACATCCATTTTTGGGAACATATTTTCTTTATAGTGATCCCAGTGACCAGATGTTTTATATAATTCAACATTTCCTACGCAAGGGGTTAAAACATGTTGATATCCTAAGTTTCTTTCTTTTTCTTTAATATAATCTTCTAATTCTTGCCAAATTATATATCCATTAGGTAAAAACATAGGAAGTCCTCTACCAACTAAATCATCTGTCATAAATATTTCTAATTCTTTACCTATTTTTCTATGATCCCTATTTTTTCTATCTTCTAATTCTTGTAAATATGCATTTAAATCTTCTTCATTTTTAAAACATATTCCATATATTCTCTGAAGCATTTTGTTTTTAGCGTCACCTTTCCAATAGGCACCACTTACTTTTAGCAATTTAAAATATTTAATTTCTTTTACAGTTTCAACATGTGGCCCACGACATAAATCTGTAAAATCTCCTTGAGAATAACAAGAAATAATTTGTTCATTTTCATCCATTCTGTTAATTAAATCTAACTTATATGGATCATTTTTGAACATTTCTAATGCTTCATTCTTTGATATTTCATGTCTTATTATTCTTTTGCCATCTTTTGATATTTTCTTCATTTCTTTTTCAATTTTTTCTAAATCTTCTTCTGTTATTACAGTATCTCCTAAATCTATATCATAGTAAAAACCCTCTTCTATTACAGGTCCAACCCAAAATAATGCATTTGGATATAAATGTTTTACTGCTTGTGCTAGTAAATGAGCACAACTATGATTAATTGTATTTAAGTTTTTATCTTCTTTAATATTTATCATTTTGTTTCCTCTCTTTCTTAAAAATAAAAAAAACCTAAAATAAGGAGTCAATTAGACGGTACCATCCTAGGTTTAACTTTATTCTATAACGGTTTTATCCGGGATTACTTTTATAATCCTACTAATAAGGTAGTAATTACTAAACTAACTATTATCTTGCACCAACCGATAACTCTCTTTAAGTATCATTTAACAATCGTGTCCTTAATCAATGTATTTATGTTGTAAGTATAATACTTATTAATACTTTTGTCAAATTATATATTTTTTAATTTTTTTTCTGGAATTTTTACTATCACTTTATCTTTTAATATAT
>URRF01000020.1 GCA_900550145.1 uncultured Mollicutes bacterium | reverse complement strand
CCCTCAATCTATCTAAAATCTAATGTCTTAATAGAGAGTGGTAATGGAACAAGTACTGACCCATATGAACTTAGTTTATAGGAGGAGTTATGGAATATTTAATTATTGGATTATTAATATTGATAATAATATTAGTAATTATATCTTTATCTAAAAATATAAATGAAGGTAATATTACTGAGAGATTAGGTAGATTTGAAACTAATATTACTAAAGAAATAGGTAATTTTAAATCAGATTTTAGTAGAGATATGAATAAGGATTTTAATGCTTTAAATGATAAGATTGAAGAAAGATTAATTAGAATAAATGAAAAAGTTAATAATAGATTAGATGAGAATTTTGAGAAAACTAATAAAACATTTATGTCTGTTTTAGAAAGATTATCAAAAATAGATGAAGCACAGAAAAAAATAGAAACATTATCTAGTGATATTGTTTCTTTACAAGGGATTTTAACTGATAAGAAAAGTAGGGGAACTTTTGGTGAAGTTAACTTAAATAATATATTAAGAAGTGTATTTGGAGAGAATAATACTAAAATATATGATTTACAACATAAGTTTCCTAATGGAAGTATAGCAGATGCAGTTATATTCGCACCAAGTCCTCTTGGAACTGTTGCAATTGATTCTAAATTTCCTCTTGAAAATTATCAAAATATGGTAAACAGAGATATTTCTAAAGTAGAAAGAGAAATGTATGAAAAGAAGTTTAAGATGGATGTAAAAAAACATATTGATGACATAAAAAATAAATATATTATTGATGGAATTACATCCAATCAGGCATTTATGTTTTTACCAGCAGAAGCGTTATTTGCAGAACTAAATGCATATCACCAAGATATAATTGAATATGCGTATAAAAGTAGAGTATGGATTACATCTCCTACAACATTAATGTCTATGCTTACAGTAGTTCAAACTGTAATTAAAAATATGGAAAGAGATAAATATGCAGTTATAATACAAAAAGAATTGAGTGCATTAAGTTTGGAATTCGCAAGATATAAAGAAAGATGGGATTCCTTACAAAGAAGTATTGATAGAGTTTCAAAAGATGTTAAAGATGTAAATGTTACTACTGAAAAAATAACAAGTAAGTTTGAATCTATAAACAAGGTAGAAATAGATAAGTTTATAACTAATAAAAGTGATAATAATGGTTAATAAAAAGCTTCTTTAGAAGTTTTTTTATTAAAATAATTATGTTATAATTATTTGGTAGGTAAGTAGGTGGTAGTATGGATAATAATTTAAAGAGGTTACTTGACAAAATATCTTTGGATATGGAGTATTATAAGTATTTTGATAATGGAACTTTGGATAAAATAGTAATTCAGAGGGAACTTAAGAGAAGTATTTTTAGGTTGACTTTGGATAGTACTTTGCCACTATCTTGTTTTTTGTTATTTAAAAGTTTAGTTACTAATGTATTTGTTAATGGTACTTCAATTGTTAGCGTTGATTTTGATATAAATTGTAGGAAAGTTAATTATGATTATCTAAGTGAATATTACAAGTATGTTATTGATTCAATGGGTGGAGTTTCTGTTAAGATGTTTCATGATAATAATATTTATTATTCTGATGGGATAGTTATTGAGGTTTTGAATGTAGTTGAGGAAGCCAAGTTAAAATTGTTTATTGAGGAAATTGAAAGTAATTTGTGTAAATTTGGTTTTAGGGAAGAGGCGAAGATAGTAATAAATAGGGAACTTAATGATGAGATTAAAAAGCAAATAGAGGAGGAAACTAGGGAGTTAGTAATAGAGAATAACGAGGTAAAGAGTGATGTGATTTTTGGTTCTTTTTTTGATAATAAAGCAAATTATGAGATAAGAGATATTATTGGTGAAGATAATAATGTAATAGTTGAGTGTTATATATTTGGTACTGATATTTTTGAATCTTCGAAGAGTAATTTTAAGATATTAACATTAAAGATTAGTGATAATACTGATAGTATTTATTCTAAGGTTTTTTCTAAAGATGCGAGTGAGTTTGCTAGATTATGTTCTCTTTTAAAAGTTGGAAAATGGGTAAAGATAAGGGGTTATACTAAGAATGATACTTTTTCTCATGATTTAGTATTAAATGCTAGGGATATAGTTGAGATTCCTTCTAAGGATGTTTTAATGGTAGATGATAGTTTAGAAAAAAGAGTGGAACTTCATGCTCATACTATGATGAGTCAGATGGATGGTGTATCTAAGTTTGATTTGGGAAAACATACATGTGAACTTGTTTCTAATGCAATAAGAATGGGATATAGGGGTGTTGCTATAACAGATCATAATGGATGTCAGGCATTTCCCATTGCCTATGATATTATAAATAGTTATAATAAGAAAATAGAAGATAAAACTAAGCATTTTAAGGGCCTTTATGGTGTTGAGTTAACACTGGTAGATGATACTGTTAATATAGTAGTTAGACCAACTGATGATAGTTTGCTTGATTCAACTTTTGTAGTATTTGATACAGAGACAACTGGTTTTAATGCTGGTGGTGTTGATCAGATGATTGAAATAGGTGCTGTTAAGATTAAGAATGGTGCTATTATTGATCGATTTGATGAATTAATTGATCCTAAAAGACATATACCAGATAAAATAACTGAACTTACTTGTATAACTGATGAGATGGTATCTGGTAAAGATGATGAGATGACTGTAACTAAGAGATTTTTGGAGTGGACGGGTGATAACCCAATGGTTGCTCATAATGCTAAGTTTGATATTTCTTTTATAGAAATGGCTATGAAGAAATATAATTTAGGGGAATTTAAGAATACTGTAATAGATACTTTGGAATTATCTAGAATAATAGATCAGGGTTATTCGAGACATGGATTATCTCAGCTTGTCAAAAGATATAATGTTCCGTGGGATGAAGATGCACATCATAGGGCTGATTATGATGCTGAGGGAACTGCATTAGTGTTTCATAAGATGATTGAAAAGTTATCAATGCAAAATATAATTAAAATAAGTGATTTGGATAGTTTGATACCTAAGGATGAAATATATAAATTTGGTAGGACATATCATTTTAATGCAATAGCAAAGAATAAAGCTGGTTTAAAAAATTTATTTAAGATAATATCACTTGCAAATACGACTTATTTATATAAAACACCAAGGATTTTGAGAAGTAAGCTTAATGAACTTAGGGATGGACTTTTAATTGGTAGTGGTTGTTATTTATCTGAGGTATTTTTAGAGGCAAGAAGTAAGAGTGGTGAAGAGTTAAGTAATATAATAAACTTTTATGATTATGTAGAAGTGCAACCACCTGAAGTGTATAGTCATTTAATAGATTTGAGTGATTTTAAGAATGAATTAGAATTAGAGGAACATCTTAAGAAGATAATTGATGAAACTAAGGCGGCTGGAAAAATTATAGTTGCAACTGGAGATGTGCATCATTTTAAGAGAGAGGATAAGATATATAGAGAAATAATTGTTAATCAGAAGGTCCCTGGTGGGGGTAGACATCCACTTTGTAAAAGAGAAATTAAATCCATTCCATCACAACATTTTAGGACTACTAGTGAAATGCTTAATGACTTTAAGTTTTTAGGTGATGATTTGGCTTGTGAAATAGTTATTGATAATACTAATAAAATAGTTGATTTAGTAGATGAGATAGAAGTAATAATAGATACGAAGGGAATTCCATTTTCTCCAAGGGTAAAATCTGATGATGGAAAGGGTTATTTGGATTGTCCAAGAGTTGTGACGGATTTAGTATACGATAGAGCATTATCATGGTATGGAGATCCTCTTCCTCATAATATAGAGGAAAGAATTTCTAAGGAATTGTATGGAGATGCAATATATAATGCAGTTAAGGAAAATATATTAAAAGAAAATAAGGATATTAGTGATGATGAACTTGAGATGCTTGTATTTAGTGAGTTACATAAAATATTAATATCTGGGTTTGATTCTGTTAAGTCAATATTAAGAGAAAATATAAAAGAAAAATGGACAGAAGAAGATGGAGAATTAAATGATGAATCATTAGAGAAAAAGTTAAAGAAGGAATTGGGTGGAATTATAGGTGGTGGATTTGATCCTATATATTTAATTGCACAGAGATTAGTAAAGCATTCTAATGATGAGGGTTATTTAGTTGGTTCCCGTGGTTCTGTTGGTTCTTCATTTGTTGCTACAATGATGGGAATTACAGAAGTTAATCCACTTCCTGCACATTATAGGTGTACTAATTGTAAATGCAGTATATTTAATGATGAAGATGGTAGCCCGCTTGGTAGTAAGTATTCTACTGGTATAGATTTACCTAATAAGAAATGCCCTAATTGTGGTTGTGATTTATATAAAGATGGACAAGATATGCCATTTGCTACATTTCTTGGATTTAATGCAGATAAGGTTCCAGATATAGATCTTAATTTCAGTGATTTAAATCAAGCGTCTGCACATGCATATACAAAGGTATTATTTGGTAGTGATAATGTATATAGGGCTGGTACGATAGGTACAGTGGCTGAAAAAACTGCTTTTGGATATGTAAGAGGTTATATGGAAGAGAAGGGAATAAATAAAAGAATGGCTGAAGTGGAAAGATTAGCCATTGGATGTACTGGTGTTAAAAGAACGACTGGACAACATCCAGGGGGTATAGTAGTTATACCTGATTATATGGAAGTATTTGATTTTACACCATTTCAATTTCCAGCAGAGGATGTTACTTCGCCTTGGAGAACAACGCATTTTGATTACCATGCAATAGATCAATGTGTGTTAAAACTAGATATATTGGGGCATTCTGATCCTACTCAGCTTCGTATGATACAAGATATTACTAAAACAGATATTACTAAGGTGCCACTTGATGATGTGGATACTATGAGTATTTTTACATCAACAAAAGCACTTGGCGTAACAAATGAACAAATACTTTGTGAAACAGGTACATTGGGTATTCCAGAATTTGGTACACCATTTACAATAAGTATGGTTGCGGAAACAAAACCAACAACATTTGCAGAACTTATTAAGATATCTGGATTATCACATGGTACTGATGTATGGTTAGGTAATGCGCAAGAGCTTATTAAAAATAATATTGTTCCTTTTAAAGAGGTTATTGGTTGTCGTGATGATATAATGGTTTATTTGATGTATCATGGCGTAAAACCGATAAAAGCGTTTAAGATAATGGAATTTGTTCGTAAAGGGAAAGCATCTAAAGATCCAGAGGGATGGAGTGAACATGTTAAAACGATGAAAGAAGCAGGAATAGAAGATTGGTATATAGATTCATGCCAAAAGATTAAATATATGTTCCCTAAGGCACATGCTGCTGCGTATGTAATAAGTGCATTTAGGATTGCGTGGTATAAAGTTCATATGCCTGTTGTATTTTATGCTTCTTGGCTTACTTCTAAAGCGACTGATGTTGGTGTTGAATTTATGATATCTGGTTATGATTCGATTAAATCCAAAATAATTGATATACAGAATAAAGGATATGATGCAACTAATAAGGAAACTGGTATGTTAGAAAGTTTAAAAGTATCATTAGAGGCAACAGCAAGGGGAATAAAATTTTTACCAATTGACTTATATAAGAGTGAGGCAACTACATGGAAGGTAGAGGATGATACATCTATTTATCCTCCATTTAATGCAATAGATGGACTTGGTGATGTAGTTGCAAGGAATATAGTAGAGGAAAGAAGTAAGCAGGAATTCTTTAGTATTGAAGATGTTCAAAATAGGGCAAAAGTATCTCAAACTTTAATAGATAAAATGAGAGTTATGGGTATATTTAAGGATATGCCTGAAACAAGTCAATTGAGTTTATTTTAAGTATAAGAATTATTAGAAATATTTTCTTTTAATTCTTTTTTTGTCAAAAAAAATAGTATGTTTTTAAACATACTATAAATTATACTAGAAATGATAACAACCAACCTATTGAAAAACCAATTACCAACATGAATATGCAAAGTAAAATTATTGCACCATTACTAACTTCTTTACTTGCTATTTTTTTTGAACTTTTCTTTTCAACTACTTTAGTATCTTTTTTTGCCATTAAAACTCCTCCTATCATAATAAGGATACCATTAAGTGCTTTTTTAGTCAATCACATTTACCAAATAAGCACATATTATATAGTGGTGAATATATGAAGTGTGAATGTATAGAAACTAATGTTTATAAAGTGTATTTATATAAAACTTATTATAAATATTCTAAAGAAACTATAGAGGGTATGCTTTTAAAAATCTTACAAAAATTAAAGAAAATGTATCATTTTGATATTTATGCTATATTTGATATAGATTGCTATATTGATGATAATTTTGGAATGATACTTGATATAAATAGAGAATATAGTCCATTTTTATTGTATTCTAAAAATACTGATATTAAGATGAGAATGCATGAAGTTAAATTTTTATATGAAACAGATGATTATTTTCTTAAGGATAGAGTTAATAGCAAGATTTATATTTATAAAAATAGATTTTATTTGGATTTAGATGATGAATATATAAAAATATGTGAATATGTGGATGATATAATGTATAAAGATAATAAGTTAATAAATAATAATTAGTTTGATTATTATTTATTTTATGTTATAATTTTTGACGAAGTGAGGTGGCGTTATGAAAATACCTACAGTTGCATTAGTTGGTAAACCAAATGTTGGTAAGTCAACATTATTTAATAGGATAGCTGGTAAAAGAATATCTATAATAGAAGATACTCCAGGTGTAACAAGGGATAGAATTTATAGTTTAGTAAGTTATAATGATCATAAATTTCATTTAATAGATACTGGTGGAATAGATTTAGGTAATGAGGATTTTAATAAGGAAATAAGAATTCAAGCATCTTTGGCTATGGATGAGGCGGATGTGATAGTTTTTATAGTTGATGGAAAAGATTCTTTGGGGCCTAATGATTATCTTATAAAGGATATGCTTAAAAAGAGTAATAAAAAGGTAATTGTTGCAATAAATAAAGTTGATTCTAAGTCGGCTTCTTTAAATATTTATAGTTTTTATGAACTTGGGTTTGATGAATATATACCTATTAGTGCTGAACAAAATAGTGGTATATATAATTTACTTGATAAGATTGTAGAGGATTTTAAGGATGTTTCTGATATAGAATATGATGAGAGTGTTATTAAGTTTTCTGTTATAGGAAGACCAAATGTTGGTAAGAGTAGTTTAGTTAATGCTCTTTTAAATGAAGAGAGGGCAATTGTATCTAATGTGAGTGGTACTACTCGTGATGCGGTTGATACACCTTTTACGTATAATAAAAGAGATTTTGTTGTAATAGATACAGCCGGAATAAGAAAACAAGGAAAGATATATGAAAATGTTGAAAGATATAGTGTTTTAAGAGCGCTTAAGGCAATAGATAGATCTGATGTGTGTTTGATTGTGTTAAATATAGAAGAGGGTATTATTGAAATGGATAAGCATATAGCTGGTTATGCGATTGAAGCGGGTAAAGCAGTTGTAATAGTTGTTAATAAGTGGGATAAAAGTGAGAAGGATATGAGTTTGGTTACAAAGGAAATTAGAAGCCATTTTCAGTTTATTCCATATGCTCCAATAGTATTTACTTCTGCTTTAACTAAAAAGAGAATACATACGGTTATGCCAGAAGTTATAAAAGTTTATGATAATGCTCATAAGCAAATTAAAACAAGTGTTTTAAATGAAGTTATAGGAGAGGCAACTACACTTAATCCAGCACCTTCTTATAAGGGAAAAAGGTTAAAAATATATTATGTGAATCAAGTAGATACTGCTCCACCTAAAATATTATTTCATGTAAATGATAAAACATTAATACATTTTTCATATGAAAGATATATTGAGAATAAAATAAGAGAATCTTTTGATTTAGAAGGAACACCTGTAGTATTGCAGTTTAAGAATAGAGGAGAGTAATAAAAATAACTATCTTATTATAATGAGATAGTTTTATTAACAAAAAATGCCTAAATTCATATAATATGCTAGGAGGAATTTATGGGTTTTAGTGATAGTTTTTATAAGAAAGTTGAAAGGAAAACTAATGTTAATAAGGAAACAATTTTGTCTTTGGCTAAGAAATTACAAGGAGATAATTTAAAAGATGAGAGTAAACTTAGGGATTTAATTCATGAAATTGGTTCAATTACTGGAAAAGATGTTCCTAAAGAACAGGAAGATAAAATAATAAAAGCAATAGTAAATGATAAAGTACCTAAGAATTTAGATAACATGGTATAAAATACTAAAAATATTTAGTATTTTTTTATTAAGAAAATTTACAATTGTATTTATTCGTGTTATTATTGTTATGGTAGGTGATGATATGAAGAAAGTTATAGTGTTGTTATCTTTTATATTTCTGTTAGTTGGATGTGGAAAAAAGAGTGATGAGATTGTTATGGTAACAGAGGCGGGTTTCGCTCCGTATGAGTTTTATGAAAATGGAGAAGTTATTGGTGTAGATATAGAGATATCGAAAAAGATTGCTGATAAACTAGGAAAGAAACTGGTTATTAAGGATGTTGCTTTTGATTCAATAATAAATGAGCTTAATTCAGGTAAAGCGGATTTTGCGGCGGCAGGTATGAGTATAAATCCTGAAAGAAGTGAGAAAGTGGATTTTTCCATTGAATATATTACTTCTAATCAAGTAGTGGTTGTGAAAAAAGACAGTGATATAAAAAGTATTGATGATATTAAAGATAAAAGAATATCTGTTCAATTAGGTACTGTTGCGGATACTTATGTAACTAAGAATTATAAGGATGCAAAGATAAATCGTTTAAAGAAGTTTTTGGTTGCAGCAGAGGATGTAAAGAATAATAAGAGTGATTGTATTGTGATGGATGCTATTCCTGCAAATGAGTTAGTTAAAAGTAATCCTGAACTTAAGGTATTAGATGGAATATTATTTCAAGATAAATATGGTATGGCTGTTAAGAAGGGAAATAAGGAGTTACTTAATAGTATAAATTTAGTGTTAGAAGAATTAATAAAAGATGGAAAAATAGATGAGTATATTATTAAGTTTAGTGAGTAGGTAATATGATAGATAGTTTTTATAGAACATTAATTTATGATGATAGATATAAGTATATTTTAGAGGGATTAAAGAATACTCTTGTAATTGCTTTGTTTGCGGTTTTAATTGGTATTATACTTGGGATTTTGATATCACTTGTAAAAAATAGATATAAGGAGAATGGAAAAGGTAAAATATTAAATGGTATAGCCAACATATATGTAACAATAATTAGAGGTACTCCTGCAGTATTACAGTTAATGATACTTTATTATGTTATATTTAAGAAGGTAGATATAAATATAGTTATAGTTGGTATTATTTCTTTTGGACTTAATTCAGCAGCATATGTATCAGAAATTATAAGAGCAGGTATTGATTCAGTTGATATTGGTCAAAAAGAAGCTGCTAGATCGCTTGGATTAAATTATAAGCAAGAGATGTTTAATATAATTCTTCCACAGGCAATAAAAAATGTACTTCCTGCATTAGGAAATGAATTTATTACCTTATTAAAAGAAACATCAGTGGCTGGTTATATAGGAATAATAGAATTAATTAAAGCAAGTGATATTATCGCATCTAATACTTATGATTATTTCTTTCCACTTATTATAGTAGCAATTATATATTTGATTTTAACGTTAGGTCTTTCTAAATTATTGGGTGTTTTTGAAAGGAAGTTTAAGAATGAAAAAGTTATTAGAAATTAAACATTTATATAAGTCATTTGATAAACTTGATATATTAAAAGATATAAATTTAGATGTAAATGAGGGTGATGTAGTTGTTATTATTGGACCATCGGGAAGTGGTAAAAGTACACTTTTGAGATGTATAAATAAGTTAGAAACATTAACTAAAGGAAATATATTGTTAGATGGTAAGAATATAGATGATAGTTTAGAATTTCATAAAAAAATAGGTATGGTGTTTCAGAGTTTTAATTTGTTTGAAAATTTGACTGTACTAGATAATATTACTTTAGCACCTATTAAAACTAAAACTTTGAGTGAAATTGATGCGGTAAAACGTGCTAAAGAGTTACTAAAGATGATCAATTTAGAAAGTAAAATAAATGAATATCCGAGAAGTTTATCTGGTGGAGAAAAGCAAAGGGTTGCTATTGTTAGAAGTTTAATAATGTCACCAGAAATAATGCTTTTTGATGAGCCAACTTCAGCACTTGATCCTGAGATGATAGGCGAGGTGTTGAGTTTGATGAAAACTTTATCTAGTAATATGACAATGGTAATAGTAACTCATGAACTTGATTTTGCTAAAGAAATTGCTAATAGAGTAATATTTATGGATGGTGGAATGATTGTTGAAGAGGGAACTGTAGATGATATTTTTAATCATCCTAAATCAAAGAGATTAAAAGATTTCTTATCTAAGATAGCTTGAGTTTATAGGTATCTCTTACAAAAACCTATAGAAAGAGGTAATTATGAGAAAAATTAATGTAACAAGTGAAATTGCACCATTAAAAAAGGTATTATTGCATCGACCAGGTAAAGAATTGCTTAATTTAACACCTGATACATTAGGTAGATTGTTATTCGATGATATACCATTTTTACCAGTTGCGATAAAAGAACATGAGGAGTTTGCACAGATATTAAAAGACAATGGAGTAGAAGTTGTTTATTTAGAAGATTTAATGGCTGAGGTATTAGATTTAAGTGATGAAATACGTGATAAGTTTATTAAACAATTTGTATATGAAGCAGGTATAAGAGCACCTAAGTATAAGAAATTAGCTATTAAGTATTTGAAAAATATTAAAGATAATAAAGAATTAGTTTTAAAAACTATGGAAGGAATTCAAATATCTGATATTTCAAAAGAAGAAAGAGAGATAGATAGGTCATTAACTGATTTAATAGATGAGGAAGATAAGTTTATAGCAGATCCAATGCCAAATTTATATTTTACAAGAGATCCATTTGCAAGTATAGGTAGTGGAATATCATTAAATAAAATGTATTCTGTAACAAGAAATAGGGAAACTATATATGCTGAATATATATTTAATTATCATCCAGAATATAAAGAGCAAGTTACAAAATATTATGATAGATATAATCCATATCATATAGAAGGTGGAGATATACTTAATATAAATAATCATGTGCTTGCTGTTGGTATTTCACAGAGAACTGAACCAGAAGCAATTGATGAATTAGCAAAAAATTTATTTAAGAATCCAGAATGTGAAATAGATACTGTTCTTGCATTTAATATTCCAAATAGTAGAGCATTTATGCATTTGGATACAGTATTTACTCAAATAGATTATGATAAATTTACTTATCATCCAGGAATAATGGATACACTTCAAGTATTTGAAATAACAGAAGGTGATGATCCAGATAGTTTTGAGGATTTGACTGTAACAGAGATAAATGATTCACTTGAGAATATTTTGAGAAAGTATGTAGGTCGTGATATAACTTTAATTCCATGTGCTGGAGGAGATAAAGTTGCTGCAGAAAGAGAACAATGGAATGATGGAAGTAATACATTATGTATCGCACCTGGAGTTGTAATAGTTTATGATAGAAATGATATTACTAATGCTACTTTAAGAAGTCATGGATTAAAAGTACTTGAAATGCATGGAGCAGAATTATCAAGAGGTCGTGGAGGACCAAGATGTATGAGTATGCCACTTGTAAGGGAGGATTTATGAATCTAAAAAATAGAAATTTTTTAACATTGTTAGATTTTTCAAAAGAGGAAATTAGATATCTTTTGGATTTATCAAAAGATTTAAAGGAAAAAAAGAAAAAAGGCATAAATCATAAATATTTAGAAGGAAAAAATATAGTTTTATTATTTGAAAAAACATCAACAAGAACTCGTTGTGCATTTGAAGTGGCTGGTCTTGATCTTGGTATGGGTGTAACGTATTTAGATCCAGCAGCATCTCAAATGGGTAAAAAGGAAAGTATTGCTGATACAGCAAAAGTATTAGGAAGAATGTATGATGGAATTGAATATAGAGGATTTGATCAAAAAATAGTTGAAGAACTTGCAGATAATGCAGGAGTACCTGTATGGAATGGTTTAACAACTGAATTTCATCCTACACAAATGCTTGCAGATGTACTTACTATAGAAGAGAATTTTGGACATTTAGAGGGTATTAAGTTAGTGTTTATGGGGGATGCAAGAAATAATGTTGCAAATTCACTTATGGTTGTTTCTGCAAAAATGGGTATGCATTTTGTTGCATGTGCACCAAAAAATTTATGGCCAAATAATGAATTAGTTGAAAAGTGTAAGGAAATTGCAAAAGAATCTGGTGCAGTAATTGAGTTAACAGAAGATGTTACTTATGCATCAAAGGATGCAGATGCAATATATACTGATGTTTGGGTATCAATGGGTGAACCAGCTGAAATATGGAATGAAAGAATTAACTTGTTAAAACCATATCAAGTAAATTCAACTGTTATGAATAATGCAAAGGAAAATGCAATATTCTTACATTGTTTGCCATCTTTTCATGATTTAAATACAACAATAGGAAAAGAAATATATGAGAAATTTGGATTAAAAGAAATGGAAGTAACAGATGAAGTATTTTTATCAGAAAAATCAAAGGTATTTGATGAGGCAGAAAATAGATTGCATACAATAAAAGCGGTTGTTTATGCAACAATGAAATAATATTGGTTATAAGATTATTTAATAATCTATAACATAGATTTATGTTTAAAATATAAGCCATAATTTTAGACATAGCAAAAAATAAGGAAGTGAGGTAAAAAAACATGACAAAAAAGAAGAGTAAAGCAATGTTATCGGCTTACTCAATAATAATGATTTTAATAGTTTTACTGGCTATACTATCACATGTACTACCTGCTGCTAAATTCGTGGGTGAAGATATAGTAAATGGTAGTGGTACAGTAGGTGCTACTTTATCGCAAGTGTTAATGGCACCAATACTTGGTTTTGAGGATGCTGTCGATGTTGCAATATTTATCATGATGCTTGGTGGTTTATTAAAAATAATCGATAAAACTAAAGCACTTGAAACAGGAATTAAAGTATTAGTTCAAAAACTAAAAGGAAAGGAATTATGGTTAATTCCGATATTGATGTTTATATTCTCAATATGTGGAACAACATATGGTATGTTAGAAGAAACTGTTGGATTCTATGTACTTCTTGCAGCAACAATGTTTGCAGCAGGTATGGATCCATTAGTTGGATCAGCAGTTATATTATTAGGTGCTGGTTCTGGTGTTCTTGGATCAACCATTAACCCATTTGCAACAGGTGTTGCATTATCAGCATTGCCAGATGGTGTAGCAGCTAGTCAAGGAATAGTTTTACTAATAGCAGTTGTATTATGGCTTACAACATATGCTATATCAACATTGTTCGTACTTGCATATGCTAAAAAGGTAAAGAAGGATAAGGGTTCAACAATCTTATCATTGAGAGAACAACAACAAGCAGAAAAAAGGTTTGGTAAATTTGTTGAAGCATCTTCAGAAAAAGCAGTTTTATCAACAAAACAAAAAGTTACTTTATGGTTATTTGCATTAACATTCTTAGTAATGATTATTGGATTTGTACCATGGGGTGAATTTGGAATTACATTCTTTGATGGATTTACAGGATGGCTTACTGGTTCATCATTAGGAAATTGGTGGTTCTATGAAGCAGCACTTTGGTTCTTGCTTATGTCAATAGTAATTACTATTGTAAACGGATATAGCGAAAAAGAATTCGTTGATACATATGTAGATGGTGCTGATGATATGATAGGTGTTATTCTTGTAATAGCTGTTGCAAGAGGTGCTAGTGTACTTATGGCACAAACACATCTAGATAATTATATAATTTATAATGCAACTGATATGTTAGCAAAATTACCAGAAATTGCATTCGTACCACTTAATTATTTATTACATATAGTATTATCTATATTGGTACCATCATCATCTGGAATTGCAACATTATCAACACCAATAATCACACCACTTGCTGCAAACTTAGGTTATAGTACAGAAGTTGCTGTTATGACAATTGTTTCTGCAAATGGACTTGTTAATTTAATATCTCCAACTTGTGGTGCTATTATGGGTGGACTTGCTCTTGCTAAAGTAGACTATTCTACATGGTTTAAATGGGCATTTAAAGTTGTTGCTGTAATTGCACTTGCAAATATAGTAATATTAACAGTTGCATCACTTATAATGTAGTTAAAAGGGTTATACCCTTTTTTCTTTTAAAATATTTTTTTAAAAATATTGTACAAAAGTAGTATTTAGGTTAAAATATAAGTGTAAGGAGAATAGTTATGGCAGTTAAGTATGATGAGAGTTCAATAAAAATTTTAGAGGGCTTGGAAGCTGTTAGGAAGAGGCCTGGAATGTATATTGGATCAACAGATAAGAGGGGTTTGCATCATCTTGTGTGGGAAATAGTTGATAATAGCATGGATGAGGTTATAAATGGTTATGGCAATTATATTAAAATAATTATTCATAGTGATGGTTCTGTTAGTGTTAGTGATGAGGGTAGAGGTGTTCCTGTTGGAATGCATGAGAGTGGTGTATCTACTCCTCAAGTTATATATACTATTTTGCATGCCGGTGGTAAGTTTACTGAAGGTGGATATAAGGTTTCTGGTGGACTTCATGGAGTAGGTGCTTCTGTTGTTAATGCACTTAGTAAATGGATGGAGGTAACTATAAAAAGAGATGGTGGGGAGTATTATATAAGGTTTGAAAATGGTGGACATGTTAGTGTTCCTTTAAAGAAAATTGGAAATACTAATAGAACTGGTACAACTGTTAGATTTATGCCTGATAATGAAATATTTTCTAGTACTACTTTTAGTTATACTACTATTTGTGAGAGAATGCAGGAAAGTGCATTTTTGCTTAAGGGACTTACTGTGGAAGTAATTGATGAAGAGGATAAAAAGCAGGATAAGTTTCATTATGATAATGGGATTGAATCATTTGTTGAGTATATAAATGAAGATAAGAAAACTTTACATAAGGTAATAAGTTTTGAGGGTGTGAAGGATAGAATAGAAGTGGATATTGCAATGCAATATACTGATACTTATTCTGAAAATATTATTTCGTTTGTTAATAATGTTAAGACAATAGATGGTGGATCTCATGAGGTTGGATTTAAAACTGCTTTGACAAGGGTATTTAATGATTATGCGAAAACTAATAATTATTTAAAGCAGAAGGATAAGTCGTTTGAAGGATCTGATGTAAGAGAGGGATTAACTGCGGTAATATCTTTGAAAATACCAGAAGATTTATTGCAATTTGAAGGTCAAACTAAGGGTAAACTTGGTACTCCTATAGCAAGAACTATAGTTGAAAGTATTGTTACTGAAAAGTTAGAGTTTTATTTAGAAGAGAATAAAGAAATAGCTGTTAATATAATAAATAAAGCATTAAAGGGGAAGAGTGCAAGAGAAGCGGCAAGGAAAGCAAGGGAAGATGCGAGAAAGGCAAGCGGAACTAAGAAGGAAAAAGTATTGAGTGGTAAGTTAACACCTGCTCAAACGAAGAATCCTAAGAAGAATGAATTATTTTTAGTAGAGGGAGATAGTGCTGGTGGAAGTGCAAAGCAAGGTCGTGATAGAAAATTCCAAGCCATATTGCCTCTTCGTGGTAAAGTAATAAATACGGAAAAAGCAAAATTGGAAGATATATTTAAAAATGAAGAAATAAATACTATGATATATACAATTGGTGCGGGGGTTGGAAATGATTTTGATATAAAATATTGTAATTATGATAAAGTAATTATAATGACCGATGCTGATGATGATGGTGCTCATATTCAAGTTCTTTTATTAACATTCTTTTATAGATATATGAGACCGTTGATAGAAAATGGTAGGTTGTATATTGCAATGCCTCCTTTGTATAAATTAGATTATCCAAAAGGTAAATTTGAGTATGTTTGGACAAATGATGATTTAAAAGAAAAAAATGGTTATACTAATATACAAAGGTATAAAGGACTTGGTGAAATGAACCCTGATCAGTTATGGGATACTACAATGGATCCTGATAAGAGAAGTTTAATAAAGGTAAATATAACTGATGCTGCATTAGCAGAAAAAAGAGTTAGTGTGCTTATGGGAGATGCGGTTGAACCGAGAAAAGAATGGATTGAGGAGAATGTAGAATTTTCCTTGGAAGATGATTATAAAATTAAAAAGTGAGGTAATTATGAAGAAGTTTTTAAGAATTTTAATTTTTGTAGTATCAATATGGGTAATAATATTTTGCATTGATTTTATATGCATTAGAACTATAAAAAGGCCGATATTTATGATAAAAACTAATACATATAAAGATGGTGGTTCTACTGAATATGTTGGACTTTTCTATAAAGTAATAAAGTGTAATACTGTTGATGGAGATAAAACTATTACACTTGGAACTTATGGTTTAAAGTATTCATGTCAAGTTCTTTTAGATAGTGTAAAGTTTAGTAAAGAATATTCTAGTATAGATAAAGATAATATATTTGTCTATAAAACAAATAATGAAATAATAAATATATTAAAGCATGGAAAAGGACTTGTTTATCTTGGATTTAAAGAATGTCCTTGGTGTAATGCATATGTACCTATGTTAAATGATATAGCAAAAGAGAATAAAATAGAAAAAATATATTATTTAAATATACTTAATGATAGAAAAGATAATACTAAGGAATATTTAGAAATAGTAGATATTTTAAAGGATTATTTAAAATATGATGAGGAAGGTAAAAAAAGAATATATGTTCCAGCTGTTATAGCAATAAATAATGGAAATATAGTTGGATTTGATGATGAAACTTCATATGATACGCTTGGATATGATGATCCGAAGGATTATTGGACGGAAGAGAGAAAGCAAAATCTAAAAGAAAAACTAGTGTCTATGATATCAAAAATAGAAATAAATGATTGTACAGAATGTAATAAACCTGAATAAAGATTGATAGAAAAACTATCAATTTTTTTAGTAAATTTATTATTTGTAAGTGAAATTCATGATATTATTTAATATATGATAATTTAAACAAGGAGTGCTTTTATGAAAAAAATAACTTATGTGACTGGCAATTGGTATAAAATTATGTGTGCTAGAAGTATATTAGAACCACTAGGGTTTGAAGTTGATAATATTAAAATGGAAACAACAGAAATTCAAGCGAATAATGTAGAAGATGTTGCTATGTATTCTGCTAAAGAAGCGAGTGACAAATTGAAATGCGATGTGTTAAAGAATGATACCGGTTTATATGTTGAAGCATTGGGCGGTTTTCCTGGACCTTATACGCATTATGTTGATGAAAACTTGGAGAGGATGGGTTGTTAAAACTTCTCAAGGGCGTTGATAATAGAAATGCTTGTTTTATAGAGGCATTTGCATATTGTGAATATGGAAAAGATCCTGTTGTATTTAAATCAATAACAAAAGGGAGAATTGCAACAGAAAAATCTGGAATATATGGTTGGAGTTGGGATTTTATCTTTATACCTGATGGATATGATAAAACAATGGGAAATTATCCGGATGAAGAAAGATGTTATATTTGGAATACTGATGCGTATGCAGAGTTAGTTAAGTTTTTAAAATAAATTAACTTTGAGTTTATTGTGAAGTGTGTTAAAATTGTAATAGGAGATGTGTGATGAATATGAAAAAAGAAGATTTAATTAAATTAAAGGAAAAAATTTATAAATTATCAGATGAAGAAAAAACAGAAAGGGATAAATATTTAAGGGATATATCAGTTGGAGAAGTTTATGGACCAAAAGTCGGCTATCCAGAAATAGATAAACCATGGTTACAGTTTTATGATGAGAAGTTATTTGAAGTTAATGTACCTAATATGAGTGCTTATGATTTTATGTCAACAAGTAATAAAGATAATATGGATAATGTGGCATTATATTATTTTGGTAAGAAATATACATATAAAGATTTAATTGATAATATAGCAAAAACTGAGGTGGCACTAAGAGCAAATAATATTAAAAAAGGCGATATTGTAACTATTGCAATACCTAATGTGCCTGAAAATGTGTTTGTATTCTATGCATTAAATAAAATAGGTGCGATAGCAAATATGGTTGATTTAAGAATGAAAGATGATTTACTTGTTAATGCAATAAATGGAGTTAATTCTAAGCTGATGTTTGGTTGTGATTTGTTTTTAGAGAATGTAAATAATATTATTGATAAAACTAATTTGGAAAAAGTTGTTGTTGTCTCACCATCTGATTCACTACCTCCACTTGTAAAACAATTATATAAATTATCAGATAAAACAAAGAAAGTTATTAATTCTAAATTTCAAATGTGGAAGGATTTTAGTAAAGAAAAACCTAAGTATGAAGTAATAAGAGAAGTAGTAGATGGTAATACTGATGCATGTATATTGTATACTAGTGGTACTTCTGGATTACCGAAGGGAGTAGTTCATACTAATAACACATTTAACAATATGGCAGTTCAATATAACAATCTTGGAATAAAACAACGTGTAGGTGAAAGATTTATGAATCAAGTACCACCATTTCTTGCATATAACCTTATTGTTTCTACTCACATGCCACTTTCACTTGGTTTAGATATTATAATGCTTCCTAATTACGAACCGGATAAATTTGCAGAACATGTCATGAAATATAAAATTAATCATGTTTTAGCAGGACCTGCTGATTGGACTAATTTTTTAGAAAATGAAAAAGCATTAAAACATGATTTTAGCCATTTGGTGTCTATGGGCAGTGGGAGTGATAAATTAAATACAAAAATTAAGGAAGAAGTAAATGAGTTAGTCGCAGATAGAGGTGGAAATTATAGGGTTCTAGAGGGCTATGGACAAACAGAAGTTGGATCTGCTGC
This sequence comes from uncultured Mollicutes bacterium, assembly GCA_900550145.1. Lineage (GTDB taxonomy): Bacteria > Bacillota_I > Bacilli_A > RF39 > UBA660 > CAG-1193. Next base: position 1,371 of record URRF01000020.1, on the reverse strand, counting down.
TGTTACAAACTTACCAAATATTGATGTCAGAGATAGTGTTGGTGTTCCTTTTCCTAAAATGTCTGTTGCGATATTTGATGATGATAACAATGAACTTCCATATGGAAGTATTGGTAATATATGCATAACTGGTCCAACTATGATGAGTAGTTATTATAACAATGAAGAAGAGACAAAAGAAACTATGCAAAAACATGCAGATGGTACTGTATGGGTTCATACAGGTGATATTGGTTATATGGATGAAAGAGGAGTACTTTTCTTAAAAGGTCGTAAAAAAAGGTTAATCATAAGACATGATGGAATAAAAATATCTCCATCTGATATTGAAAAAGTAGTAGATGCTCTTGATTGTGTTTGTGCATCTTGCGTGGTAGGAGTTGATGACTTAAAACATGGAAGTGGTCATGTTCCATATGTTAATGTTGTTAAAAGCCCAGATACAAGTTTAACTGATAACCAAATTTTAGAAGCAATTAAAGAGGAATGCGGTAAAAAATTAACCGAAAAATATTGCATAGATAAGATTGAAATATTAGATGAGTTCCCACTAACACCAGTTGGTAAAGTTGATTATAGAAAATTAGAAAAGATATGCAATGAAAAAAATAGAGAAGAGCAATTAGAAAAGAGTAGATAATATGACAAGTAGTATTATATTTAGTGTTTGTAGTTTGATATATTTAGTTTTGATAGGTGTAGTTTATTTATCAAAGCAAAGAATTGATAATGATGAAAATAGAGTTTACATATTTCTAATAATTTCAAATTTTTGTGGTTTAACTTTAGAAATTGTATCTACGTTATTTAAATACTTTAATCCAGGAGCTACTTTTCTATTTAGTATTTTTTTAAGATTAATAATTACATATTTTGTTGCTTGGCCTTTTATATTTCTATTATATTTAATAGTTGTTTGTAAGCAAAGATGTGTAAATAAAAAGATTGCGTTACCTCTTCTTGTTATTGAAATGGTAACTGCATTCTTTCTTCCTTATGAAATACAATATAAAAATGGTATAGTTTTATATACATATGGCTTTAGTGTTAACTATGCCTATATTATTGTTGCTATCGATATGTTATTATGTATTTATTTTATTATTAGATATCATAAAAAGATTGGTAACAAAAAGACAATACCAGTTATTATGTTTTTGATTTTTGGTTTTATTGCGGCAATAGTTAATAAAATTAATCCAGAACTTCTAATAATTTCATCTGTTGAAACATTTATAACTGTTCTTATGTATTTCACAATTGAAAATCCAGATATAAAAATGATAAATGAACTAAATATTGCTAAGAATAATGCTGAAAAAGCAAATAGGGCAAAGAGTGATTTTTTATCAAGTATGTCACATGAAATAA
>URRF01000019.1 GCA_900550145.1 uncultured Mollicutes bacterium | reverse complement strand
ATTCTATTAATGTAAATGCATTTCTCTTTTTCATATATCCTCCTTATTCTTATTTTTAATATACCACAATTATATAAAAAAATAAACTGCATATAAAAACAAATATAAGGGTTAACCTCATATTTGTCTATTTTATATTTTTTCATATAAATATTGAATAGGTCTTGCTGTTTTATAATATTCCATAGTTTCATTCATTAATATTACTATATATTCTTTATTATCATGTTTATATTTGTAAATTTTCATAGGTATAATATTATTATCATAATTAACAAGTAAAGAATCTTTATTCCATTTTATATTATCGTAATTTGTACTTCCATCTTTTAAAAGTTCAAGTATTTTGTATTTAGTATCTAAGTTACTTTTTTGTTTGTTTTTATTATACATATATTTTAAATCAGGTAATATTTCTATTATTCTATATTTACCTATAAGTTCTTCATCTATTTCACAATCTATATTTTTATTAAATTCATTTAAATAATGAATATAATCATCATTTATTTCATTTAAATCAAAAGCATCTACATATATTTCTATTTCATTATTATTATATACTTCAGTAAAAAATCCCCTAATTTGTATTTTATTATCATGTGCATATGAAACCATTTTTGAATATGCATCTTCTATTTCATTTTTATCACATTTTATTATTAAATATTTTTCATTTTTACTTAAATCAATAGTTTCTAAATCATTAACTTCTATATCTTCATCTACTAAATAACCTACAAATGCATCAATATTTTCATATTCATAACCAATTTCAAAATTACACATAACTGGTTTATCATATTTAATATTATTTTTATCTAATATGTTTTTAACTTCAATTAATCTATTTTCTAAATCTTCTCTATTTTTTAAAATTACTCTTTTACCTATTTTATATTTTTCACTATATGGTTTAAAACTAACATTCATACTATCACCTCTAATCATATTTTTTAAAATACTTAATTTGTTATCTATGTCTTTTCCTTGTAATGTAAGTTCTTCTATTTGTTTATTTATTATTGATTCATCATTATTATTTTTTAATTTCTTTATATCTTCTAAAGAAAAACCAAGTTCTTTATATTTAGATATTTTATTAAATTCTTCTAATTGATCCTCATCATAATATCTATATCCAGTATATTTATCTATTACTTTAGGTATAAATAAACCAATTTCGTTATAATAACGAAGTGTTTTAATTGTTACTTTATTAAGTAATGAAAATTCTCCAATCTTATACATAATTCCTCCTTTCAAGTAATTTATATCACTCCAGTTAAGGGTAGAGTCAATACTATTCTATAATAAAATAGCAAGTAAATAAATACTTGCTATTTGTAGTTAACATTATTTGTCTTTCTTTTTAGTTTCTTTTTTTGGCTTTTCTTCTTTTTCTTCTACAACTAAATCTTCATCTGGCATTTTACCATTTTCTGCTAAATAATCAATTTGTTCTTTTGTTAATGTTTCATTTTCAAGTAATGCATTTGCAATTAATTCTAATAAATTCATATTTTCTTTCAATATTTTCTTTGCATTATCATAACATTCATTAATTATTTTACGCATTTCTATATCTATTTCATGAGCAACTTCATTAGAGAAATTCTTAGATTTATTATAATCTCTTCCTAGGAATACTCCTCCCTCTTCTTGTTCAAATTGTATAGGTCCAAGATCACTCATACCATATTCAGTAACCATTGCTCTTGCTATTTTAGTTGCTTTTTCAAAGTCATTATGAGCACCTGTTGAAACTTCATTATAAACAAGTTCTTCTGCTACTCTTCCTCCTAAAAGGCCAGTAATTCTTTCTAGTAATTCTTTTTTAGTTGAAGTATATGTTTCTTCTCTTGGAAGCATCATAGCATATCCACCTGCATATCCTCTTGGAATAATTGTAACTTTCTGTACATCATTAGCATCATCTAATTTAAGACCAAGTACAACATGTCCCGCTTCATGATGAGCAACCATTTGTCTTTCTTTTTCAGTATATTTTTTACTCTTCTTAGCAGGTCCCATTAATACTCTATCAGTTGCTTCATCTATTTCTGACATTGATATTTCAGTTTTATTTCTACGAACAGCTAAAAGTGCTGCTTCATTTAGTAAATTCTCTAAATCTGCTCCACTAAATCCAACTGTTCTTTTTGCTATATTAGAAAGTTTTACAGAAGGTGCAAAAGTTTTATTTCTTGCATGAACTTCTAGTATTTCTTCTCTTCCTTTAACATCTGGAAGATTAACTGTAACTTGTCTATCAAATCTTCCTGGTCTAAGTAATGCTGGATCAAGTACATCAGGTCTATTTGTTGCTGCAATTATTATTATTCCTTCGTTAGCACCAAATCCATCCATTTCAGTAAGTAACTGATTAAGAGTTTGTTCTCTTTCATCATGTCCACCACCTAAACCAGTTCCTCTTTGTCTACCTACTGCGTCTATTTCATCTATAAATACTAAACATGGTGCATTTTGCTTTGCTTGTTTAAACATATCTCTTACACGAGATGCACCTATACCAACAAATAGTTCAACGAAATCAGAACCACTTATAAAGTAGAAAGGTACATTTGCTTCTCCCGCAACTGCTTTTGCAAGCAATGTTTTTCCTGTTCCAGGAGGACCTACTAAAAGTACTCCTTTAGGTATTCTAGCACCAAGTTTTTGAAACTTCTTTGGATTTTTTAAGAAATCTATAAGTTCTGCAACTTCTTCCTTTTCTTCTATTAATCCAGCAACATCTTTAAATGTTACTTTTCCATTGTCTTCACTAAGTTTAGCTCTACTCTTACCAAAATCAAGTGATTTACTACTACTTCCCATTTGTCTACTAAAGAAGTATAATGCACCACCTACTAATATAATCATAGGAAGTACATTTATTGCAAATTGTAATAATGCACTTGCATCTGGGTCACTCTCTGCGTTTATTTCAAAATTTTTCTTATCTTTTTCAGCAATAATTCTTTCCATTATAGTTTCAGATAATGGTAACTTCGCATAAAATGTTTCATTTTCTTTGTAACCATCAAGCTTACCAGTAACTTCATAAATTGAAGCACTTCCTCTAGGGACAAGTTTCAATTCTGTAATCTTTCCTTCTTTTAAATTTTTCTCAAACTCACTATAAGATAGTATATTTATCTTTCCACCAAATAAACCAGTAGAAAATACTATAAATAATGTTGCAATTATAAGTAATAAATATGGCATCAAGCCCTTTTTAACTGTATTTTTTTTCATGTTTCCTCCTCGTACTTGATTATTATATCACACTTTTCATTTTTTTCCCCATTATATTTTGATTTTTTCACTCCTGGTATCCACAGAATAATATCATTAGCGTCTACTACTATTGGATATCTATCTCTATCACTCTTTTTAATCTTTGAATCAATAAATATATCTTTAATCTTTTTACTACCATTTAAACCCTTTACACAAATTTTATCTCCATTTTTTCTATTTCTAACATATATAGGTAAAGTAACATTTTTTTTATTTAATCTGCATACATAATTACTATCATCACTTATATCATCTACTATATGAAATATACCATTATTTATTATGAGTCCATCTTTAATTTCATATTTATAATCCTTAGTAATTTCTTTATTTTTACAGAATGACACTTTGTCATAATTTCTAATAACAACCAATTCATTAGGTAAACTAACTCTCATATTTGGCTTATTACTAAAAATTAATTTATTAACTATGTCAATATGTTTTTTTTCTATAAGATATAAATTATCACCATATAAATCATGAAAAATATAATTCATTATTTTTTCTCTAATTAAATCATCTAACTTTATATATTCATTTATATATAACTTATTATTTTTATAAACACTATCCACACATTTATTAACTATATCATCTATATAATTACTATATTTAAATAGTTCACTGCTAAATTTTAAAAATTTCAAATGAACATTTTTATTTTCATTTTTTAAAAATGGAAGCATATTATGTCTATACCTATTCCTAGTATATAAATCACTTTCATTAGTTTTATCAACAACATATGGTATATTATTTATATTATTATAATTATCTATATCACTTTTTGTATAAAAAACAAGAGGTCTAACTATTTTATAATCTTGTTTTTCTGTAATAGCAGGAAATCCAGCATAGCCCTTTAATGTAGAACCTCTAACAAGTCGCATCAATATAGTTTCAATAAGATCATCACCATGATGAGCAGTAAACAATATTTTTGCATCATATTTTTTTATTACACTATCAAAAAAATCATATCTCTTTTTTCTAGCAAAACTTTCAAAATTAGAATTATTACACTTTTCTAATTTCATATATTCAAATATTACATTATTCTCTTTACAATAATTGTGCACAAATATCTCTTCATCATCACTTTCTTTTCTAATTCCATGATTAACATGTGCACAAACTATATTCATATTTATTTTTTTTCTATATTCCAAGAGTATATTTAAAAGAGCCATAGAATCTGGTCCACCAGATAATCCAATAACTACATAATCATTTATATTAATTAAATTATTATCAGATAAAAATCTAATTGCCTCCTCCATCTAATCACCTCTTTTAAAAAGTATTTTATCACTTAAATAAGTCATTTGCAATCAAAAAGATTAATGTTTAATCACTAACCTTTTTGTTTTTAACCAATCGTCTTTTTTTATATCTTTCTCTTTAAATAAATGTTCTCTTGGTGTTATATATTGTATATTTCCCTTCTCATCAGTATATATATCAACATCATAAAATCCCATTATATTTGATACATCTTTTCTTTCCATAAATTGTGATTGATAACACAATGAAGGCACTAACAATCCATGTACATTTCTATATATACAATAATATGATTTATGATAATGACCTTCTGCAATCATTTTTGGTTTATTACCTGATGACATACTATCTATGGTGTTTTGTAAAGATCTTGATCTATATTTTGAAACACCTCCACCTGGATGTCGCATTCTTATCTTAACACCATTAATCACTACATCAGCATGATCTTGTCCCTCATATATCATATCACTTCTATCACGTTCAATTACTTCGCCTAATATTATTCCACCATTTGTTTTATGAGATTCATCATGACTACCCTGTATAAATCTTGTCTTTATTCCTTCTACTCTAGGATACATATCAATAACATAATCAGATTGTTCCTTAGCACCATTCATAAATCTAGAATATATCTGTAACTTTCTTTTTTCACCATAATCTCCATCTACTAAATCTCCACAATGCAAAACATCACTTATTTCCTTTTCATAAAAATATTTATATGCAGTGTTTAACATATGAAGCTGTTGCTCTTTTGAACACAAATGTGTATCAGATACAATTCCTATAGTAAATTTATTGCAATCATTCATAGATGGTTTAATTTTTTTATTTGATATATTATTTTGTTTTCTTATTTTTTTTATAATATATTCATTATTAACTAAAACTATATCTACTGAATATCCAAAATAATTAAGTAAATGTGAAAGCCCATACACTTCATCTACAGAAATTCCTAATCTATTTGCTAAATCCATAACACTTTCTTCTTTTTTTAAATATTTTGTATATATTGTTTTCGCCTCTTCAAAAGTAAGCATTCTATTAAATTTCATTATTTTTTGCACCCCTTTTTAATACTTTTACTTTACTATAATCATCTTTATATGTTTGATAATATGGAGCATACGTAACTTCTTTTTCTTTAAATCTCCCATCTTTAGTAAGATACGCAGTTAAAAGAACATATCCAACATTATGAGGTATAGCACTATTTCTTATTCTAGGGGTTGTAGATACTAAACTAGAAACAGATATTTCTTCCATATCTCTTTCAGTTATTTGTTGATCTATTAATGTATGACCATCCAAAATAATATCTACTTTTTCCTCACTTCTTATAGCAGAAATTGCATCTTGTTGCTTTAACGATATAGTTTTGGCTCTATCAAATGCTCCAACTTTTAAATGTTGAGCAAGAATTTTCATCTTTTTTACATTAATTAAACATCTCATATTTCCAAGATATATCATATCATCTCTTAATTCAGATATTTTTCTACCTATATCTATACCATTTTTTGATGTATGCGTAGTATCTTGATCTCCAGTAATAAAATATGTTTTCATACCCTCTATGTATGGATAATTTAAAACAACATAATTTATTTGACTATCCGTTGTATCAGAAAAAAGCATTTGATAATATGGATTCTTTAGAGCATACAATCCCTCTGTTATGTCCCCTAAATGTATTACATTTCTATAACCGTTTTTAAATGCTTCTTCATATGCATTATTTAACCTAGACAATTGTTGATACTTACTTCCCAATCTAGTATCCGAAATTAATAGTGCTTTAAATTCATTCTCATCACCTATATCAATAGTATAAATATTATCTCCATTTAAATTTCTCTCATCCAAATTCAATATAGTTGAATCTTCGCCACTACCAGACACAATTACATTTATACCATCTTTTTTTAACTTATTAACAATATTCCAAAAATCTAAAATAGATATATTAAATTTTTTACATACGTCAATACAAGTTTTTTCCTTCCTAGTATATTCTTTAAATAATTCAATATCAAATTCTTCTATCATATTACCTCCAATCACAAAAAAAGTAGACAAACTCACTATGAGTTTATCTACTTAAGAAAAGGAATATAAATAAAGCTTCTAAATAAGCACCATTTAAATACTTCATAAGCATTCCTCCTACCCTAATAAGTATATCATAATTATAATATTATTTCTATAAATTAACTAATAATTATTTTATCATCTTTAACATCTACATTTATTTGACTATTAACTTTTATCTCATTATTAATAATCTTTTTTGCAATTAATGTTTCTAATTCTTTATTAACTAATCTTTTAAGAGGTCTTGCACCATAATATTCATCATAACCATTATCAATAAAATATTCTTTTGCTTTATCACTAAGATTTATCTTAACATTCAAATCCTTAAGTCTATTTGTAATTTCATCAATTATTTTATCTAATATTTCATGTAACACTTCTTTTGTCAATTTCTTAAATACTATAACTTCATCAATCCTATTAATAAATTCCGGTTTAAAATACTTATGAAGCTCATTCATTACTTTATCTTCTTCATTATTTAATATATATTCACTACCAATATTTGATGTCATTATTATTATTGTATTCTTAAAATCAACAGTCCTACCATTAGAATCAGTTAACCTACCTTCATCCAATATTTGAAGTAACAAATTAAGAACATCTGGATGTGCTTTTTCTATTTCATCAAAAAGTACAATACTATAAGGATTTCTTCTAACGGCTTCTGTTAATTGGCCACCTTCTTCATAACCAATATAACCAGGTGCAGCACCAATTAATCTAGACACAGAATACTTTTCCATATATTCAGACATATCAATTCTTACCATATGATGCTCATCATCAAATAACTCATACGCTAAACTTCTAGCAACCTCCGTTTTACCTACACCAGTAGGTCCTAAAAATATAAATGAACCAATAGGTCTATTAGGATCCTTAATTCCACTCCTAGAACGAATTATAGCATCACTTACAAGTTTTAAAGCATCCTCTTGACCTTTTACTCTTTTATTTAAATTGTTCTCCAAATTAAGTATTTTATCTTTCTCACTACTAACAAGTTTAGTAATAGGAATATTAGTCCACTTACTAATAACATTAGCAATATCATCACTAGTTACAGTATCACTTAATAACTTATTTTTTGATACACTCATTAGTTCCTTTAACTCTTTCTCAAGTTCAGGAATGACACCATGTCTTAACTTAGCAGCAGTTTCTAAATCATATCTATTCTCGGCTTGTTCTAAAAGAAATTTTTCTTCATCAATTTTTGATTTCAACTTCTTAATATCATCATTTATATTCTTTTCCTTATCCCACGCCTCAGTTAATGTTTTCTCATCACTCTTTAACTTAGTTAAACTATTATCTATCTCTTCCATTCTTTTTTTAGATAATTCATCCTTTTCCTTCTTTATTGCTTCCTTTTCAATTTCCAAACGCATTATTTTCCTAGTAAGCTCATCAAGTTTAGTTGGTACACTATCCATTTGTACCCTTATAGTAGCACATGCCTCATCAACTAAATCAATTGCCTTATCAGGTAAATATCTATCAGTTATATATCTATTAGATAAAGTTGCAGCACTTATAAGTGCCTTATCTTGTATAGTAACACCATGATGTATTTCAAATCTTTCTTTTAAACCACGCAATATAGTAATAGTATCTTCAACACTCGGTTCACTTACTATAATTCTTTGAAATCTTCTTTCAAGTGCACCATCTTTTTCAATATATTTCCTATATTCATTTAATGTAGTAGCACCAATTACATGAATCTCACCTCTCGCAAGCATTGGCTTTAATATGTTACTAGTATCCATTGCACCCTCTACTGCACCAGTACCAACAATAGTATGAATTTCATCAATAAACATTATAATATTACCCTCAGATTTCTTTACCTCATTAAGTACTTTTTCCAATCTTTCTTCAAATTCACCCCTATATTTAGCACCTGCAATTAAAGAAGCCATATTAAGTTCCCATATAACTTTATCTTTTAAAGAAAGAGGAACATCACCCTTTACAATTCTTTCAGCAAGCCCCTCTACTATAGCTGTTTTACCAACACCTGGTTCACCAATAAGAACTGGATTATTTTTTGTTTTTCTTGATAAAATACGAGTTATAGAACGAATCTCCTCATCTCTACCAATTACTGGATCAATTTTCCTTTTCTTAACATCTTCATTTATATTACGACCATACTTTTCAAGTACGTTTTCTTCTTCATTTTGATTATACATATTTATCACCCCATATAACATTATATATATTTTTTGGCACTTGTCAATAGAGAGTGCTAAAAAAACTTTTACATTTTTATTATAATCATTATAAACATATTTATGCAAAAAAAAGCATATTTCTATGCTTTCTTTAATCCGCTAATTTTTCTTCTAATACATCTAATGGTTCATCATCAGAGAAATCTGATTCTAATTCAAACTTAACTTGAGAATATTTTTTAGCACCTGTACCAGCAGGTATTTGTTTACCAATTATTACATTCTCTTTTAATCCTTGTAATCTATCAACTTTGCCTTTAATTGCAGCATCAGTTAAAATTCTTGTAGTTTCTTGGAATGATGCAGCTGATAGGAATGAATCTGTTTCTAGTGATGCTTTTGTAATACCTAATAATACTGGTCTACCTGTTGCGGGTTGTTTACCTTCAAGAATTAATTCTTTATTTGTTTCAGTAAACTTACCTAAAGACACTAATGTACCAAGTAATAATTTTGAATCACCTTCATCCAATATTCTTATTCTTGAAATCATTCTTCTAGCAATAATCTCAACGTGTTTATCAGATATTCCAACACCTTGTGAACAATATACTTTTTGTACTTCTTTTAATATATATTTTTGTACTGTAACTGGATCAGTTACTGCAAGTAATTCTTTTGGATTTATATTACCGCTTGTAAGTACATCGCCTGGTTTAACAGTATCTCCTACTTCAACTAATAATTTAGCACCATAGTTTGTAGTATGCTCTTTTGAATCAGCATCATTTACAATAGTAATCTTATACTTTCCATTAACATTTTCTATATTAGTAATTTTACCAGATATTTCTGCTATTGTTGCTTTTCCTTTAGGGTTTCTTGCTTCAAACAATTCTTGTACACGAGGTAAACCTTGAGTTATATCGTCGCCTCCAGCAACACCACCTGTATGGAATGTTCTCATGGTTAACTGAGTACCTGGTTCTCCAATTGATTGAGCAGCCATAATACCAACAGCTTCCCCTAATTCAACCATATTACCAGTAGCCAAGTTTCTACCATAACATTTTCTACATACACCATTTGGTGTTTTACATGAAAGTAAACTTCTAATCTCTACACTCGTAACACCTGCTTTAATTATTTTATCTGCAAGTGGTTCAGTTATATATTCATTTCTTTCAGCAATAACTTCACCAGTTTCTGGATTTACAACTTTTTTATTAGTAAATCTACCTAAAATTCTATCATATAGTGATTCAATAACAGTTCCTGCTTTTTCATCTTTTATCTCTTCAACAACAACACCTTGTAATGTTCCACAATCTTCTTCTCTTACAATTACATCTTGTGCAACATCTACTAATCTTCTTGTTAAATATCCAGATTCAGCAGTTTTTAAAGCTGTATCCGCACTACCTTTACGAGCACCATGAGTTGATAAGAAGAATTCAGATACTGAAAGTCCTTCTATAAATGATGATGTAATTGGTATTTCAACTGACTCTCCATTTGGTTTAGCCATAAGTCCACGCATACCAGCAAGTTGGGTAAAGTTATTTAAATTACCACGTGCTTTTGAACTCATCATTATGAATATTGGATTATCAACATCTTGTTTAGAATATTGTTCAAGTTCTTTTTGAACCTTCATTTTTGCATTATTCCAAACTTCAATAACTTTTTTAAATCTTTCTTCCTCAGTTATTAAGCCCCTATTGAATTGCTTATTTATTTTATCTACCAATTCATTTCCTTCTTTTAATATCTCGCCTTTATTCTTACTTGTAACGATATCACTTATCGCAATAGTAATACCTGCTTTTGTAGAATATTTGAAACCCAAATCTTTTAATTTATCTAGGAATATTGAAGTATCAGTAGTTTTATATCTTTTAAATACCTGTGCGATAACACTTTCCAAATCACCTTTTGCAAATGGCTTAGTTAAATCCATCTCTTTTATCTTCTCTTTTATATCTTCACCCTTATTAACGAAGAATTTAGAAGGTATCATTCTTTCTATATTCTCACTACTAGCTTCATTTACATATTGGAACGTATCTGGTAATATCTCATTAAATTTAATCTTACCAACAGTAGTTATCAAGTATTTATCCATTAAATAATCTGAGAATATTTTATGTTTAAATGCTCTAACTGGAATAGCAATTCTAGTATGAAGAGTTATTTCGTTTCTTTCATAAGCCATAAGTGCCTCGTTAGCATCTTTAAACACTCTTCCTTCATACTTTTCTCCAGCTTTTTCTATTGTTAAATAATAGTTACCAAGTATCATATCCTGTGTAGGTGTAACTATTGGTTTACCATCTTTTGGAGAAAGTATATTATTAGCGCCTAACATTAATAATCTTGCCTCTGCTTGTGCTTCTTCTGATAATGGCACGTGAACAGCCATCTGATCTCCATCAAAGTCAGCATTAAATGCAGCACATACAAGTGGGTGCAACCTTATTGCTTTCTCATCAACTAATTTTGGTTCAAAAGCTTGAATACCTAATCTGTGTAATGTAGGTGCACGGTTAAGCAATACTGGATGTTCTTTAATTACTTCCTCAACAACATCCCATACTCTTTCATCCTTGTTTTCAATCATTTTCTTAGCACTCTTTATATTATGTGCAATATCTTTTTTAACAAGTAAATGTATTACATGTGGTTTAAATAATTCAAGTGCCATTTCCTTTGGAAGACCACATTGATACATTCTTAAATTTGGTCCAACTACTATAACAGAACGACCAGAATAATCAACTCTTTTACCTAATAAATTTTGTCTAAATCTTCCTTGTTTACCTTTTAAAATACTACTTAATGACTTCAAAGGTCTATTAGAAGCACCTGTTACACTTCTTCCTCTTCTACCATTGTCAAATAAAGCATCCACAGCTTCTTGTAACATTCTCTTTTCATTTCTAACAATTATAGATGGAGCATTTAGTTCAATTAACTTTTTCAAACGATTATTTCTATTAATTACTCTTCTATATAAATCATTTAAATCTGATGTAGCAAATCTACCACCATCTATCTGTATCATTGGACGTATTTCTGGTGGGATAACTGGTAAAGCAGTTAAAACCATCCATTCAGGTTTATTTCCTGATCGTGAAAAAGAATCTAACACCTCTAATCTCTTAACTAAACGAATTCTTTTTTGTCCGACAGAATTTTCAAGTTCTTTATTTAAATCTGCTAATTCTTTTTCAACATCAACTTCAAGAAGTAACTTTCTGATTGCTTCAGCACCCATACCTACTTCAAAACCATCACCATATTTTTCATAGTATGAATGATATTCTTTATCAGACAATGTTTGCTTTTTTTGAAGTGGCGTAATTCCTGGATCAAGTACTACATAACTAACAAAATATAATACTTCTTCCAAATCTCTTGGAGACATATCTAGAACAAGTCCCATTCTAGATGGAGTACCCTTGAAGAACCATATGTGTGAACAAGGAGCAGCAAGCTCTATGTGCCCCATACGTTCACGTCTTACTTTTGATTTAGTAACTTCAACTCCACATCTATCACATATAATTCCTTTATATCTTAATCTCTTGTATTTACCACAAGCACATTCATAATCTTTTGTAGGTCCAAATATTTTTTCACAGAACAACCCATCTCTTTCTGGTTTTAAAGTTCTATAATTTATAGTCTCTGCTTTCTTTACTTCACCGTATGACCAAGAACGTATCTTTTCAGGAGAAGCTATGCCTATTTTTATACCTTCAAATCTGTTAGCATCCATTACTCATCTCCCCCTTCATCTAAATCTTCATCGAAACTTGGTTCAAAATCTTCCATTTCTTCATCATCTTCTACTTCTTCTGGTTCATTAACTTCATCTTTTATTTCATCTATTGATAAAATTGCAGTTTCTTTTGAATCCTCTTCTTCTAATTGTTTCAAATCTATTTCTTTATCATTTTCATCTATCATTGAAACATCTAATCCAAGTGCTTGGAATTCCTTAACTAATACCCTAAAGCTTTCTGGAACTCCAGCTTGATGAATCATATTTCCTTTAACTAACGCTTCATAAACTTTAACTCTACCTACAACATCATCTGATTTAACAGTTAAAATTTCTTGAAGAACATTTGCAGCACCATATGCATATAATGCCCAAACTTCCATTTCTCCAAATCTCTGTCCACCAAATTGTGCTTTACCACCAAGTGGTTGTTGCGTAACCATTGAATAAGGTCCTGTACTTCTAGCATGTATTTTATCTTCAACCATGTGATATAACTTAATCATATACATAACACCAACACTTATTCTATTATCAAATGGTTCACCTGTTCTACCATCATACAACACTGTTTTATAATCTTTATCTATTCCCGCTTCTTCTCTTAACTCATCAATATCATTTATTGTTGCACCATCAAATACTGGTGTAGCAGTATGAAGACCTAATTTCTTAGCAGCCATACCTAAATGTAATTCCAATATCTGTCCTATATTCATACGAGATGGAACACCTTGTGGATTTAACATTATATCAACAGGAGTACCATCTGGTAAATATGGCATATCTTCTTGTGGCAATATCAATGATACAACACCTTTATTACCATGGCGACCTGACATCTTGTCACCTATTGATATTTTTCTCTTTTGAATTATTGAAACTCTAACTACCATATTAACACCGCTAGGAAGTTCATCACTATCTTTCTTAGTAGTTATTTTAACCTCATGAACTATACCACCCTCACCATGTTCAACACGAAGAGACGTATCACGAACCTCACGAGTTTTTTCACCAAATATAGCATGTAACAACTTTTCTTCAGAAGTAAGCTCAACCATACCTTTTGGCGTAACCTTACCAACAAGTATATCTCCTTCTTTTACAAGAGTACCAACTTTTATAATACCTCTTGAATCAAGATTACGTCTAGATTCCTCACTAACATTAGGAATATCACGAGTAATCTCCTCAGGTCCTAACTTAGTTTCTCTACATTGAATTTCATAATTTTCTATCTTTAATGATGTAAATGCATCATCTTTAACAATTCTTTCATTTAATATAACAGCATCTTCATAGTTATATCCTTGGAAAGTCATAAATGCAACTACCATATTTTTACCCAAAGCAAGTTCACCTAAATCTGTACTTGGTCCATCTGCAATAACTTGTCCAGTTTTTACAACATCGCCTTTTCTTACAATAGGTCTTTGATGATAACATGTAGCAATATTACTTCTCTCATAATTTAACAATGTATAAACATCTTTTCCTAACGCATTTTTAACTACTATTTTTCTTCCATCAGCATATTCAACTACTCCATCTGCCTTACAAACAACGACTGCACCACTATCCTTTGCAGCTATTGGTTCAATACCTGTTGCAACAAGTGGAGCTTCTGTCTTAAGCAATGGTAATGCTTGTCTTTGCATATTAGCACCCATCAATGCACGTGTCGCATCATCATGATCCAAGAATGGAATACAAGCAGTAGTTACAGCAACTATTTGTTGTGGGGAAACATCTATATAATCAACTTGTTCTTTTTTTACAATTATATTTTCGCCCCTATAACGAGCAATAACATTTTCATCAGTTATTTCAGTTTTATCTTCTGAAAGTCCAACTGTTGCCTGACTAATTATATAATCAGATTCTTCATCAGCTGTTAAATAATCTATTTGATCTAATAATTTACAATTCTTAACTCTTCTATATGGAGCCATTATAAACCCATAATCATTTATTTTTGCATAGCTAGCCAAAGATGTTATAAGTCCAATGTTCTGTCCTTCTGGTGACTCGATTGGACAAATTCTACCATAATGCGATACATTAACGTCACGAACTTCCATACCAGCCCTATCACGAGAAAGCCCGCCAGGTCCTAAAGCAGATAAACGTCTTTTATTAGTTAACTCGGCTATTGGATTTATTTGATCCATAAATTGTGATAACTGTGATGAACCAAACAACTCTTTAATAACCGCAGTAAGAGGCCTAATATTAACAAGAATTTTTGGAGTTACAGTTGCTAAATCAACAGTACTCATCTTATCTCTTATTATTCTCTCCATTCTAGCAAGACCAATTCTAAATTGATTTTGTAATAGTTCACCTACTTGTCTTACACGTCTATTGGCTAAATGATCTATCTCATCAAGAGAACCAATTCCTTGTAATAAATTCAAGTAATATGATACTGAAGCATATACATCAGATATAGTTAACCTCTTCACATCTACATCTTGGTCATTACCAATAATAGATATAACTTTCTCTTTATCTATATTTGAGTATACCTTAACCACTTGAATTTGATCATAAGTATCAAGTTCTTCATTAATTAATACCTTTTTCTTTCCATAACCATCTTTAAATATTGGTTTAATCTCATCCAATATTTCTTTTGTAATTACTGTTCCAGCATCAACAATAACCTTGCCATCTACTTTAATAGTTTCTGCTATTTTGCAATTAAGCAAACGTTCACAAACATCAAGTTTTCTATTAAACTTATATCTTCCAACTTTTGCTAAATCATATCTAAATTCATCAAAGAATCTAGTAATTAATTGGTTTTTAGCACTATCCAATGTAGCTGGTTCACCTGGTCTTAACTTTTCATAAATTTCAATTAACGCCTCATCAGTATTCTTTGTAGAATCTTTTGATATAGTATTAGTAATATATTCATCATCACCATATAAATCAATAATATCACTATCATTAGATAATCCAAAAGCACGAAGTAAAGTTGTTATTGGAACTTTTCTAGTTCTATCAATTCTAACATAAATTACATCCCTTGAATCTATCTCATACTCTAACCAAGTACCTCTGGTAGGAATTACTTGGCATGCAAAAATAGACCTACCATTTTTATCAATTTCCTTAGTAAAATATACACTTGGTGATCTTACCAACTGTGAAACAATAACTCTCTCAGCACCATTAACAATGAAAGTACCTCCTTCAGTCATTAAAGGCATGTCACCTAAGAATATTTCTTGTTCCTTTACTTCACCTGTTTCATTGTTAAACAATCTTGCTTGAACAATTAAAGGAGAAGCATAAGTTAAGTTTCTATCTTTACACTCCTTAATAGAATGTCTCGGAGTTTCAAATACATAATCTCCAAAATCCAAAGAAAGATTACCAGAAAAACTTTCTATTGGAAATAAGTCACTTAAAACCTCTTTTATTCCTTCTGTTCTAAACCATTCATATGACTTTTTCTGAATTTCTAATAAATCCTGTAATTCCAAAGAATTCCCGACCTTAGAAAAATCTGCTCTTTCACGATATGATCCAAACTTTTTTAACTTATATGCCATCTTTTCACCCCATACATAAAATTTCAAAGAACTCTGCCACTTTTTTAGAGTATAAAAAATGACATAGTACCAATTTAAAATTTTACTCCTAAATTGATGTAAAGTCAATGAGATTTTAAAATTTGTTATATTTTTTTCTTGACTTTTTTTATTTTTTTTGATTTTGTTGACTTCTCATTATTTTTCATTTCAATATATTTATAACCATAATTACAAATACAACAAAAAAATGTAGACATTCATCTACATTTTTATATATTCATTTAAATTACTTTAATTCAACAGATGCGCCAGCTTCTTCTAACTTAGCTTTTAATTCTTCAGCTTCTTCTTTCTTTAAGCCCTCTTTTAAAGCTCCACCAGCTTCAGTTAAGTTCTTAGCTTCTACAAGTCCTAAACCAGTTACTTCTCTTACAATTTTAATAACTGCAATCTTATTAGCACCAGCACTAGTTAATACTACATCAAATGTTGACTTTTCTTCAGCAGCTTCACTAGCAGCTGGAGCAGCAGCAACAGCTACAGCAGATGGATCTACACCAAATTCCTCCTTCATAGCATCAACTAATTCCTTAATTTCTAATAATGTCATTTCTTTTAAACTTTCAATAAAACTTTCCTTTGTTAACTTAGCCATTTTCAATTTCCTCCTTTATTTTTTCAAATCTATATTTTTGTCTTACTTTTGGATACTTGTTAGCATCAACAAGTCCATTAAACATTTTATATGGTCTACACCATATTTCATGACTTATAATATTCTCATATACTACCATATCTTCCAAACTTTCAGAATTTTTAGCAATACATAAAACTTTATAATCATGACCCTTAAAATGATGATATAAATCACCCACTAACACATCACGCATTAGTTCTCTTTTTGCTCAGCATATAAATTAAGTGCAATACTCAAATCTTTTGCTATAGCAATCATACCACCAGCAAGCATTGTAAGTAATCCATCTCTTGATGGGATTGTAGCTATCGCAGCAAGTTCTTCTAATGAAGAAACCTTTCCATCGATTATACCACCCTTTACAGATAATGCTTCGTGATCTTTAGCAAAATTAGTAACAACCTTTATTGGTGCAACTGCATCAAGAGAATATACCATAGCACTTGGACCAACAACACAATCATCTAAACTTAATTCTAATGAATCAAGAGCTCTTTTTGTTAAAGTATTCTTATACACTTTAACATCTGCATTATTATCTCTTAAAGTTTTTCTAAGTGATGTAATTTCTTCATCAGTTAATCCTCTATAATCGATAAATACAACACCAGCACTCTCTTTTATTTTAGATGCTATCTCGTTAACCGTATTAGCTTTTTTCTCTAAGATTAACTTATTTGCCATAAGCCACCTCCTCCTTGAATTATTGTAATATAAAACCTTCACCAAAGACGTGAAGGTTATGAAACACTATTTCATTTTCCTCGGTAGGATTTACTTTAACACCTACTGTCTTCGGCAAATTTCTAAATCAATTGATATTATATATCATAAATTCTTATTTGTAAATAAAATTATTACAAAGAATTTACATCTAACTTAATACCAGGACCCATTGTAGTTGACAATGATATATTTTTTACATATACACCCTTAACAACTGATGGTTTACTTTTAATTATTATGTTCATAAATGCTTTAATATTTTCTTTTAATTGATCTTCAGTAAAAGAAACCTTACCTACTAATGCATGAACATTTCCATAAGAATCAGTTTTGTACTCAACTCTACCTTTTTTAACATCATTAACTGCCTTCTTTACATCAGTAGTAACTGTTCCAGTTTTAGGGTTTGGCATTAATCCCTTTGGACCTAAAACTTTACCAAGTTTACCAAGTAAAGGCATCATGTCTGGAGTTGCAATCATTACATCAAAATCTAACCAATTCTCTTTTTCGATTTTTTCTAGCATATCAGTATCACCAACAAAATCAGCACCAGCTTCTCTAGCTAGTTTAGCATTATCACCCTTAGCAATAACTAACACTTTCTTTTCTTTACCTGTTCCACTAGGTAAAACAATAGCACCTCTTAATTGTTGATCAGACTTCCTAGTATCAAGATTTAATCTTACTGCTATTTCAACACTACTATCAAACTTTGAAACACTAGTTTCTTTAACTAACTTAACAGCTTCATCTAAAGTATATAACTTACTTTTATCTACTTTATTTAAAGCTTCTAAATATTTTTTACCTTTCTTCATTTTATACCTCCTAATGTGGTCAATGCGGAAACTCGCTCCCACATAGGCATAACCTATGTATTTAACTTATAATTAATCTTCTACTTTTATTCCCATGTTAATAGCAGTACCTTCAATGATTTTCATTGCTGATTCAATGTCATATGCATTTAAATCTGCCATCTTAGTTTCTGCTATCTCTTTAATTGTTGCTTTAGATATAGTTGCTACAGTTTCATTTTTACCCTTAGTAGCACCCTTTTGTATCTTAGCATACTTCTTTAAAAGAAATGCTGCTGGTGGAGTCTTTAACTTAAAATCGTAAGAACGATCCTCATAAAGAGTTATTTCTACAGGTAGAACATCCCCCATCTTATCTCTAGTTGCATCATTAAACTTCGTACAAAATTCTTGTAAGTTAATTCCAGCAGGTCCCAAAACAGTTCCAACAGGTGGAGCTGGTGTAGCTTTTCCAGCAGGAATTTGTAACTTAATTTTCTTTACTATTTGCTTTGCCACGAAAAACACCTCCTATAAAATATTTTTTCGCGAGTGGTTATAATGATTTTTCCGCTTAATCTCCCACTTTTTTCTCTATATACAAATTTATATAGCGACAATATTTTAACATTATATTTATATAATTGCAATATCAAATTTATGCTTTTTTATCAAAAATGCAAACAAAAAGAAAAAGCTTAGGCCTTTTCAACTTGAGAAATAGTTACATCTACAGGTGTTTCCTGACCAAATAAATCTATTAAAACTGTCAAAGTATTATTATCTTTATCAATTGAACTTACTTTACCATACATATTCTTAAATGGTCCATCTACAACCTTAACCTTATCCTCTTCTTTTAACTCACTACCTATTTCTAATCTACTCATACCCATATTAGCAAGTATTCTATCTATTTCACCAGGCAATAAAGGTACCGGCTTAGCTCCCTTACCAGAAGATCCAATAAAACCAGTTACACCCGGTGTATTACGAACAACATACCATGCCTCATCAGACATAACCATTTCAACTAAAACATAACCAGGAAACATTTTCTTAACTTTCTCCTTAGTTACACCATCCTTAACCTCTACTTCCTTTTGCTCAGGAACAATCACTCTAAATATATTATCTTGCATATTCATTGAATTAATACGCATCTCTAATTTTTCCTTAACCTTATTCTCATGTCCTGAATAAGTATTAACTACATACCATAACTTATTATTTTCCATACTAACCCACCAATACCTTTACATAAGCAATAATTAAATCCAATGCCAAGAAAAATACTGAAAAAAACAACACAAACAAAATCGTAGTAAGCGAATACTTAACCATATTCTTCTTTGTTGGCCATTTAACCTTGCTAATTTCCTTTTTTACATCCTTAAAAAATTCCTTAATCTTTTTCATAAACGCACCCTCTTAAAAAAAACACTTAAAAGTGTCTGACAACTAAATATTACCATACATTAAATATTTAGTCAACTGTAAAAATATATAATTCTATTAATAAAAATACATAAAAAGCACTAGCAAGAATAAACCTATACTAGCGCTTATCATTTTACAAAATGTATTTTTTTCCAAAATTTGGCGCCCGATGGGTCCCTACCCACCTAGGGCGCATTTTTCGCATTCCTTTTATTTATGATCCTGCTTTTAGTATATATGGATTACTACTTGTTCCATTTCCACTCTCTATAAGGACATTAGATTTTAGATAGATTGAGGGCTCAACAGCATTGGAGACAGACGCACGGATGTAGTTAGCAATGCCAATACCATTCACATTCCACGCATTGCTAGCAAACGAACCAAAGGCATTAGGAGATAGATACCATGCCCATGTACTTCTCATCCAGTTATTATTCTTGCATATATATGCATTTGAACTATCTTGTTTTTGCATGTTTGTTTCACATACACTTTCACTACTTGCATAAGCCCAGTCTGTTACATATGGTAAACCAACATATCCTGTCCATGAGGTTGTTCTTGTTACTGTGTCATTGCAACTATTTCCACTAGAGCATATCTTTCCCTTTGTTCCTCTTTCTGCATTGTAGAAAGCAAGTGTATCTGTTCTTGTATTATACTCTATTGCACCTGTATTCCATATATGTTTATCTATTAAACTTTTTGATGTTTCATCTATTGTTACAGTTGGACATGTTGCCGTTTTATTGTTTTCTCCATTATAACAAGTTACAGTTGTATCCCCACCGTAATACATCTTATTTAAATATACTTGTAAATCTGCTCCAGCATATTCATTTCCATTTGCGTCTTTACTCTCTCCCCATTGATTTATTCCCCAACCATTGTTTACACTTGATTCACTACTATCCCATGATAAATCTCCTAATGATTCGCTTCTTACTAGTTTAACATTATTTCCAAATACTCCTATTATTCTCCATAACTCATTATTGAAACTTACATAGTTATTTGGATCGCTTCCATAATATCTTATATTTTGATCAGGTGTATTGTCTTTCTTTAACCCATCACCATCATACTCTAGTAAATTTGTTATATATTCTGTTGCTTTCATTCCATATGTTG
>URRF01000018.1 GCA_900550145.1 uncultured Mollicutes bacterium | reverse complement strand
TGAGAGTAATAAATGCTAACTAGAAATAGTTAGTTTTTTTGTTATGTAAAGGAACCTTATTTATGTTAAATATAAAAACAAAAGAATTAAAAATAAGTGATGGTGCATTTCTATTTGAATATTTAACATTAACAATTTCATCACTCATTATTTTAAATTCACTTGGAATCTTTATTTTAAATCCATCAAACATTTCATATTGCGTTTCAATTTTATTACCCTTATTAGTAGTAATGACTAATGTGTTTTCAATTTCACTTAAATTTTCCGTTTTTGTAATATTTGGTATTGTTATAATTGCCTAAATAATTAAAACTACTATGCTAATTATCAAGCATACATTTAAAATTTTTGCTTTGTCTTTGTATTCTGGTATTTTCTCTTCCTTTAAATAATACTGATGTATATTTTTAATATCTAAATCGTTCTTTATATCAAGCACTATAATAGGAAGTGCTACATTAATAATTAAAAGTGTACTAATGATTGTTATATTAAATGGAATCATATTATTTATTGTCAGTATAATATTCGGTATAACTATAATTGCTAATAACAATATAAGGATCATTTCATAAACATAGTAGTTCTTAAATGCCTTATATTCTACCTTGACACCATCTTTTAACTAATTTCTAATTGTGAACAATAAGACTAATAAAATTATGATTACTTTCTTCTTCACTCTTTACACATCACTTCCAAATTGCAATTTGCATTATTATTTATTTTTCCTTTTTATTCATCCACTCAACTGTATCCTTTATTGTATCTTTCATATTTCTATTTCTAAATTTCAACTTTTCTTTAGCTTTTTCATTACTGAAATTGGCATTAGAAGATAGTGTATATAGTGAATACTTTGTAAAAAGTGGAGTTTGTTTCTTTAAATTATAATATACTTCAAAAAAAGGTGCTATTAATTTTGCAAGACCTATTGGCAATACCATTTTAATCTTTTTTCTTCCTTGCACATCACAAATTAAATCGCATAATTCTTTTATTGCAATATATCTATTAGATAAGATATAGCATTCACCATTAATACCATTTTTACAAGCACTAACAACACCATCTGCTACATCTCTTACATCAACAAAATCATATCCACCTTTTACACAAGCAAATAATTTGCCATTTGCAACTTCTTTTATTAATTGTGTTAAGTGACTATTGCCAAAATCATTTGGACCTATAATACCAGATGGATGAATTATACAAGCATTCAAATTTTTACTCTTTACTGCATCAATTACATACTTCGCAGCTTCTGCTTTTGTTTTTGCATATAATCCCTCAACATTATCAGGGTTAAAATTAGTTATTTCTGTTATTAATTCATTGTTAGGTGGCTCTGGGATTGCATGAACACTACTAATATAGATAAGTTTTGCTTTTGACTCTATTACCTTATCTACTATATTTTTAGTTCCATTAACATTAACATTATAAACAAGTGGATTGTATTTTGATTTTATATATACTACTGCAGCACAATGAATTACAAAAACTTCTTTTCCATCAGTATTTTCAAAAATTAATGATAAAGTTTCTTTTTTAGTTACATCACCATAGTAGATTTTACATTTTAATCCTTCAAGTGATTTAATAGAATCGCCTTTTAATACAAAAGCCCTAATTTCATTATCAGCATCTTGTTCTAACTTCCTTATGATGTTATTACCTAAAAAACCATTTGCTCCTGTTATTATATAGATTTTTTTCACAATATTTATCACCTGCCACTCCATTCTAATAAATCTAAGCTCACTCTTATATTATTATACCACAATTTCACGATTATTTTTTAAGAAGTATATGAATAGTAAAAAGATTAGTTATATTCCAAACTAATCTCATCAATAAATTGTAATTTATAATCATTTCAATACTTCATTTAATTCTTTTAGTGATAGTTCTCTAATCAAAATATTATTATCCTTTTCATCAATAACAAACTTCATTAGTTTATTTATTGCCTTATAATAATCTATATCTCATAAAACTCCATTATTAGTTGTACTTACAAGCATTAATTTTCATCCATCAACTTCTGTATCATCAATTTTATATAATGATTTGGGATTCTTCGGAAGTGAAGTTAAGGTATTTTCTGTTAGTGTAAATGCACAAAATGACTTACCAGCTTTACCTTTATAAAAATTTGGGTTTCCCATATAAGCATTTTTCCAATCATCATTTTCTTTTTTCTTAAATTTATCAAATAATCCAATAATTGCATCTCACTGTATGTAGTTTAATATTCATATTGTTTTGCTTGCATATTTGAATTATTCTTTTTAAGAAAAAGATATGTTTTTAATAGAACTGTGTTTGTTAATTTCAAAAAAATTAACATTTTTATTACTAACTAAGCTTCAATTTTCATTGACTTTTTCTTTGATAAATTTCACCTATATGTTTAGATGTTTATATCTCTTTAATTTTATAATTTTCTTACGAGATGTATGCTTTTTTTCATTAAAGACACTATTTAATATTTTCATATAATCCTCTGCTGTTTGAATTTCATTTGTATTCTCTAATTTTTGATGTAATTTTTTCATTCTATTTTTTTTAGTAATTAAGTGCTTTTCATATTTTGCTTGCACCACGATATCTTTAAATTTAATCGGCACAATATTTGTATTTTTTATTTTGTTAAAATCTGATACCAATTTACAAATAAATGCTCTATCAAAACCTCTTATGAATATAATATTTGACTTATTATTAATGATAAAATTCATAAGTAAGTCATAATCATCAATATATTCATCTTTTCTAATCCATTTGTTATTCTTTTTTTCACTAATATATACTTCAGAACTAATACTTTTTTTCACACAAAAACAATCTTCTAAATTGTTTTCTAAATTAAAATTATTGGTATTAAATAATATATTATTATTTAGTACAAAACAATTCTCTGTTTTTCTCATTTCAAACACTCCTTATGTTTATATAGTATCATAAATAAAAAAATAAAGAACTTGTTATTGTTATCTTTTTATAAAATTAACATTTAATTATCTTAGACACAACATAATTAATACTCAAATGCAAGTCAATTTGTTTAAACAGTTTAACACCTACGCCAAAAACAAAAAATGTCACACCAATCAACCATTACTATTTGATTTTTTTTAGATATTATTAAAAAAATGATTTAAAATTTACAAAAATTTTTACACTCTTTTAAATTTTATTTAATTTGTTTATTAATTCTATTTTCAATACGTTTTACTAGTTTTATACTTGTTTCAATTTCATCAGTACTACATTCAGACAGTTTTTTTACATCACAACTAGAAGGAAGGTTATATCTGTCTACATGAATAATCTTACTAATTGCAATTAATGTTTCATTTTGGCTTTGCTCATTATAAATTTTTTCTCTTATGCATTCTCCAATAATTTTAATTATTTTTTTAGATTCATCAGTTAAATTTATATTGTTTTCAACACTACTTACTTCGCCTAAGGGATATAATTTATTAACTAATTGTTTAAGAGTTATAGATGTAGGCATTTTTACTTTTCCCCATAGTTTAAATTCATAATCATCTCCCAAAGAAACACCAAAACTCGCTAATATAGACATCATAGTTTGTACTTTTATATTTATATCTTTACTACTAAAGTTAGGATTTTTATTATAGAATAATTTATATATTTCTATTATGGCTTTATCATCTTTATTTAAAATAACTGGCTTAGCATCGTTTAAACAATAAATCTGTTTCATCATTTTAGTTATTTCCTTAGATACTAATTCAATGCCAGAATAATCAACAATATTAATTTCATGATTATTATAATCTAATTTTATACCATATGAAGGTTCATATTTTATTTTACATCTCTCACTATTTTCTCCACCTTTACTTTTTTCATATAAAAATAAATTAGAATTAACATACTTAACAAGTTCTGAACCTTTATCATCCTGATAAAAAATAACTAATAGTTTTTCTTTACAATCATTTAGTATTGTTCTTACAATTGTAACATTTTCTATCATATTATCATGTCTATGATTGTTTATAAAATCTTCCAATAATATTTCAATTTTATCTAAATCAACATTATCGTTTGGAAGTATACCATTGTATCTTATTTCTATACTACTTTTTGTAAAACTTAATGCTTTGTTAAAGCTTATTGATTTCATCAAATCTCTCTTAATATCGTATATAATAACATAAATTATTTTTTATTACAAATGATCATCTATTCTATACATGTTCTTATTTTTAGAAGCTTTGTATTTAAAAATAATATTACCTTTATAAAAAAGACAATTCCAAGTAATTATTACTTATATTGTTTTTTTATGTTTCCAATAAATTGTTTGTATTTTTTAAACTCTTCATCTTTTTCGTTAATTTGTAAAACATACAGAATTTTTCCATATAATATATTTAAATATTTTATTGAATCAATATTGATGTCGCATTTTTTTAAATGAGAAATTAATCCAAACTTTTTTATATAATAAATTTCTTGTCTTATTTTGTTACGATATTTTATATTAACTTGCATTTTTTCATTAACTATAATTCCTGTAACACTTTGACTAGAAGATCTACGTACTATATGAATTTTATCATTATTTAACTCTAATCCTAATTTGTATAACATTTTTCTAACTTTAATTATTAACTCGCTAGGACTAAAGTTACCAGAAAAAGTCATATCGTCTGAATACCTTGTATAAGATATATTCCTTAAATCACACCAAAATCCTAATTCTTCATCAAACTCTTTCATTACTAAATTTGATATATAAGCAGAAGTTGGCGATCCTTGGGTCAAATGGTTATCATACGTGCATAAATATGTTAATATCATGCCAACTGGTTTGGGAAAATATTCTATAGGAAAGCAGGAATTATAAACATCTAAAAACGATATGTTTTCAAAAAAATCTTTAATATCCAATTTTAAAAGCATTTCCTTATTAATATGAGAAATCGCATTGTCTTTCAATCCGATTCCTTTGTGATATGCCTTTGCATATTTTGATATACATTTGTTATTAAGTATATTAACCAAAATTTGTTTTTGAATTTGTTTTAAAATTGAATTTGGTTCATATATAGTTCTATATTTACCACTATGTTTCTTAATTTTATATGTTTTATAATTTTTTTCTATATTATTACTAATAGAATAAATAGTTTTTATGTATTTTTTTTCATCTTTACAATTAATTAAATTGAGAGATAGCAAAAATTTATTACATTCTTTTGTACCAATGTATTTCCACATTTTTGCCACCTCCCATATATGCAGTACTAACGATATTGTAATATGGAAATGGACTTAAAGCGAAGTGCAACGAAGCGACTACACAACGTGTAGAGATTAGTCCTTTGAAGTATTACTATTTAATCGTTTATAATTAATTTAATCCCTTAACGACTCGTTAAAGTAGGAAATAATTCCAATCACTACTGCAAAAATATTATATCACATTCTTTATTTTTTAGTAACTTAAATACATAATAAAAGATTAGATTAAACTAATCTTATAATAAACACTACATATTATTTTTTTTATATATTTTTTAATAAAGTTGTGTTAAACAAAATGACTGATTAATAAATTTGTAGTATAATTATTACAGCTAAACAAAAGATAAAGGAAGGAAATATCCTTAATAAGCTAGTCTATCTTTATCTTTGCTTGGCGATAATGATATCTGATTTAGACAAGCTGATTAAGGGTATTTTAGCATTATGAATATTAAAGAATTATTAAGTGATTTAGATCCTGTAACCATTATTGAGTTTAAAAACTATTTATTAGAAAAATGTTCCGCAAAGAATTCTAATTCTAAAATTATTTTTAAATTTAGAACAAAAGAAAAGTGTTGTAATAAACGTGGATGCATTTTACATAAAAATGGTGTTCAAAAATACATATGTAGTGGTTGTAAAATAACTTCTTCTGAAACTACGAATACCATAGTTTGTCATAGTAAGCTTCCATTTAAAACATGGAGTAATATAATTAATAATTTATTAAATGGTTTTAGTTTGAGAAGAATTGCATAAGAAAACAATATTTCAATTTTAACTTCATTTAGATTAAGGTATAAAGCTTTATATGCTTTAAAAAATTTTGTAAATAACATTAAATTATCAGGAGATATCCAGTCTGATGAAAAGTATTTTTCTATTAATTTAAAGGGAACTAAACCTAAAAATATGCCTAGATATTCTAAAAAAAGAACTTCTGCTACATCACCTTACAGAGGAATTAGTCATCATAAAATTTAATCTTATTATTTATATTAATATAGAGTTCAATCATATTTTCTAAATCAAATTCTAAAAAATCATCAGAACACCCGATAGTATTTTTAGCTGCTTCTTTAATTTTTAGAAATTTAGAATAAGAAAATTTACCTCTGGAAACTTTATTAATAGATTCATAATCTTTCATGTTTTTAATTTTATCAACAGTTTTATATTTGTTTAAAATATAAAGAGAAGTAACAGAGAATTGGTTATCAAACAAAGGTTTAAACTCAGGGAAGATTAAATCAAGTATATTAGTAATTTGAACTAAATAATAAGAACGTTGAAAAACTAACTTATCTCTTTTTCTAGATAGAGACTTTAAAGCAAATTTGTGATAAAATTGTTTTGGAAGGGGTTTGTAATCAACAGATATAAGATACTTAGTAATCCAAGTGGCATCTTTTTTATCTGTTTTGGTTTTTCTCAGAGTTTGAGATTTAATAAATTGTTTAACCATATTTGGATTAAATTCCATAAAAGAATAGTCATTTTTTTCAAGGAATAGCTTAAGGTTGATACCATAATGACCAGTAGCTTCAAATCCTATCCTAAATTGTTTAGAACAATCTAAAGATTTTAATAAATCAAGTAATTGATTAAGTCCTTCATTGGTGTTTTGGAAGGAGAAATTTTCAACAATTACTTCACCTGTTTCAGTAGTGATGAAACAGTCATGTTTGTATTTTGAAATATCAATACCAATAAAATATAAAAAAATACCTCCTAATTAGTTTTTAATGCACTGTATGTTTTAGACACAAGATTTCTATTCATGGATTCACGTGTAATATAAAACGTCTAAGCGTTAACTAACTAATTACCAATAAAAATAAAAGCATGTGGTAGTTGTCACCATGACCAATCAAACTGTAATTTTATAGATACAAATCCACAGTGCTTTAGTATTATATCTCTTTTCGGATATAATATAAAATTATTATAGAAAGGAGAATCTAATACAGTGATTAATAAAAAAATCACATAATTAGATTATACGTGATTTTATGAGAAAAAAATTAAAAAAAGCAAACGTTATTCTTTCAATTTTTTTTCTAATTTTTTTAGCGACTTTCATATATTCATCATATAAAATAATTGCATGGCTTGTTGATTCAAAAAATACAAAAAATCAAATAGATAATGTTCAAAATAATGTAGTTGTAACTGAAATATCAGATAAAGATAAAGAAGAAATTATAGGAGAAAATAAAAAAATACCTAAATCAAATCCATACTGGAATTATATAAAAATGAATATGATGGATGTTAAATTTAACAAACTAAAAGAGATAAACGATGAAGTAGTTGGATGGATAAAAGTAAATGGAACCAATATAAATTATCCATTTGTAAAACATACTGATAATGATTATTATTTAAATAAAAGTTTTGATAAAAGTTATAATGAAGCCGGATGGGTGTTTATGGATTATAGAAATAATGAGAAAGAATTTGATAAAAATACAATTCTATATGCACACGGAAGATATGATAATACAATGTTTGGAACACTAAAAAATGTACTTAATAATAATTGGATTAAAGATTCAAATAATTACATTATAAAAATATCAACAGAAAATGAAAATACGTTATGGCAAGTATTTAGCGTATATCACATAAAAACTACATCTGACTACCTAAAAATTAATTTTAACAAAGAAGATGAATATAAAGAATTTTTAAATATGCTTATAAAAAGAAGTGCATACGATTTTAATACAAGCATAGATGAAAATGACAAAATACTCACATTATCAACGTGTTTTAATAATAGTGAAAAAATGGTAATGCATGCAAAACTTATAAAAAAAATGACAAAATAAGTGGTAAAAACTACTTATTTTTTTCATACTATTAATTAGGTGAAAACATGAAAAAAATTATAATTATAGGTGCAGGGCATGGCGGAATTATTACTTCATCTATTCTATCAAAAAATGGTTTTGATATTACTATATATGAAAAAAATAAAGAAGATAATTTGGGCTATGATTGGGAAGACATATTTGACATAACACCTTTTTTAAAGTTAGGAATACCTATTTTAAAATATAAAGTGAATAAACAAAAAAATCCAATGACCATTTATAATCCATCAAAAAAGTACAAAATAAAAAATAAAACCAATTCAAGAAAAATATTTATGAACAGAAAAGAATTATATAAATGTTTAATTGATTATGCAAAAGAAAGTGGCGTAAAATTTAAATTTAATTCTTGTGTAGATGATATCATAATTAAAAATGATAAAGTAACAGGAATAACAGTAGATAATAAACCTGTTTTTGCAGATTTAATTATTGATTCATCCGGTGTTGATAGCAAATTCAGCATAAATATACCAGAAATAGAAAAAATTAAACCAAATGAAATATTTCATATAGTAAGAAATATAGAAAAAATAAATAGTAAAAATATAAAAAATGATGTATTTATATCAACAAAAAGAGGAATTTCTTGGATAATAGAAAATAATTGCAAAGATATATTAATTGGAAGCATAGGAAATTTAGAAGATGAATATATAGATGATGAAAAGAAAAAACTTGGTGTAGAATTTAATAACTATAAAAAATATAAAATACCCGTAAGAAGACCATTATCGCAATTTGTGTATAATGGATATGCAATGATTGGAGATTCAGCCGCTATGACTATTCCTTTAAATGGTTCAGGACTAAGTCTATGTGCACTAGCATCTAAAATACTAAGCGATGTAATAATTGCAAATAAAGATAGTGAATTTAATAAAGAATTATTATGGCAATACCAAAAACTTTATTATGATTCAGTTTCATATTCACTCAGTGTATTAGATGCATTTAAAATACTTTTACTTAAACTAGATGATAAAGAATTAAACTATATATTTAAAAATATTAATGGGTATGATAAAAACTCAATAATAAAAAGAGTTGTGGTTATAATAAAAAATATCAAAAACTTTAAATTTATAAAACAAATATCTAACTTATTAGAATTAAGAAAAGAAATAAAAAAAGTATGTAAAAATATACCAGAAAATTATGATATAAATAAAGTAAATATATGGAAAGATAAGTATAATTTGCTTTTTAAAGATATTTTAAAGTGATTAAATATAAGGTAATAATGATAAAAAGAAATTATTAAAATATTTTACGAGAAATGTAGTAATTGTAAAGCGGTAATTAAGTTTTATCGTTTTTTATTAATTTATGATATAATCTCTATGAGGTGAACATATGAAAGAAAATATAATGCTTATATTAAAAGGATTTGCACTTGGAATAGCGAATGTTATACCAGGAGTAAGTGGTGGAACAATAGCAGTAATATTAGGAATTTATGAAAAACTTATAGATATACTTAGTAACTTAAAAACGAAATTAAAAGAAAACTTTAAATATCTATTATTTTTGGCTATCGGATTAATTCTTGCCATTGGATTATTTAGTAATGCTGTTACATTTTGTCTTAAAAATTATCCATTTGCAACAATACTATTCTTTATAGGATTTATAATAGGAGGAATGCCGCCACTATTAAATAAAGTAAAATCAAAAATAGATATTAAATCAGTTATTTGTTTTATAATTGCTTTTACAGTTGTAATGTTAATGGCATTTATAACTCCAGATACTATGAATAAATCATTAGATATTATAAATATAAAAACACTAATTATATTATTTTTAATAGGTGTATTAGGTGCTGCTTCCATGGTATTACCAGGAATTAGTGGTTCATTTGTACTTATGCTTATCGGATATTATGAACCAATAATGAATTCTATTAGCGAATTTACAAAATTAAATAATCTAACTCATAATATTTTAATTCTTGCTATGTTTGGTTTAGGAGTATTATTTGGAATTATATTCATGGCAAAATTAATAAAAATATTGTTAGAAAAATACGAAATTCCAATGTATATGGGAATAATTGGCTTTGTAATCGCATCTGCCATATCAATTCTAGTATCTGTCATCGGATCAAGTTATGGAGTATTGCAAATAATTATAGGAGTCATCTTAATGTTTGTAGGAATTATCGCATCAAGAATGATTAGTAAAGGTGAAAAATAATGGAACTTGAATTTATTAGATATAATGATAACTATGAAAACGAAGTGAATTTAATAAATAAAGAAATGGCAAGTGAAAGAAAAATTACTAATTTAGGTGGTTTTGATAAAAAAAATAGTAAACTTGTCGTTTTAAATGGAAAAGTTATTGGTTTTTCTAGCGTACTGTTATCAAGAGGTACTCCAACTATTCAGTACGGAATAAAAAAAGAATACAGAAATTGTGGTTATGGAACTATATTACTAGACAAATTAACAGATGATTTATTTAACGATGGATATGATAGAGTAGAACTAATGATTTCACCAAAAAATAAACCATCAATGGCATTAGCAGAAAAAGTTGGTTATCAAATTGATTATAGTAATGGAGGACCTGCATTTAATCCTGAAAACGAAGAATCAATGTACATAACATATTATAAAAATAGTTATACAAAAAAATATGGAAGAACAAGGTGAAGTATGAACGAGGATATAATAAAAGAAAT
Source organism: uncultured Mollicutes bacterium (assembly GCA_900550145.1). Taxonomy (GTDB): domain Bacteria; phylum Bacillota_I; class Bacilli_A; order RF39; family UBA660; genus CAG-1193. The sequence continues at coordinate 15,807 of URRF01000018.1, read as the reverse complement.
AAGCAGTGATTTAAATATAAGCATAAAACAAATAGATGCGACACTAAAGCTACTTGGCGATGGAAATACAATACCATTTATAGCCAGATATAGAAAAGAAGCAACAGGTAACTTAAATGAAGAAGAAATAAGAAAAATAAATGATGTATATGAATATCAAGTGAATTTATTAAAAAGAAAAGAAGATGTAATTAGATTAATTGATGAAAAAGGACTTCTAACAGATGAGCTTAAACAAAATATTATGAATTGTAGTAAACTTGTTGAAATAGAGGATATATATAGACCTTTTAAAGAAAAGAAAAAAACAAAAGCAACAGAAGCAATAAAAAACGGTTTAGAACCACTAGCAAAAATAATAATGTCTTTTCCAATAAAGTTAAATGACGTAGAAAAATTTTTAAATGATAATGTAAAAACTAAAGAAGAAGCAATAATTGGTGCAAAATACATAATTGCAGAATGGATTAGTGATAATGCATTTTATAGAAAATGGATAAGAAATTATATGTGTAATAATGGCAACATTGTATCTAAATTAAAGAAAAATGCAACTGATGAAGCAAAAGTATATGAAATGTATTATGAATATAACGAATCTGTAAAAACTATCAAACCGCATAGAATTCTTGCACTTAATAGAGGAGAAAAAGAAAATATTTTAAATGTAAAGATTGATTTTGATAAAAATAAAATTATTGAATATTTAAATTCAAAACTAATTAAAAATGAATCAAGTGAATGTGTCACATTAGTAAAAGAAGCAATAATAGATAGTTTAGATAGATTAATAATTCCTAGCGTTGAAAGAGAAATAAGAAGCGAACTTACTGATATTGCAAGTGAAAAATCAATAGAAGTGTTTATGGATAACTTAGAACATTTGTTATTAACACCCCCTATGAAAGATAAAATGGTTCTAGGACTTGATCCTGCTTTTAGAACTGGTTGCAAACTAGCAGTAGTTGATTATACAGGAAAATTTATTGATAAAAGCGTAATCTATCCACATGAACCAAAAAATGAATATGAAAAATCAAAAAAAATAGTACTTGATTTAATAAAAAAATACAACATAGATATTATTGCAATAGGAAATGGAACCGCATCACGTGAATCAGAAAAATTTATATCTGACGTTATAAAAGAATCAGATAAAAAAGTAGAATACATAATTGTAAGTGAGGCAGGTGCTTCAGTTTATTCTGCAAGTAAACTTGCTATATCAGAGTTTCCAAATTTGCACGTAGAAGAAAGAAGTGCAATATCAATTGCAAGAAGATTGCAAGACCCATTATCAGAATTAGTAAAAGTTGATTCAAAGAGTATAGGAGTTGGATTATACCAACATGATGTAGTAGAAAAAAGATTAGATGAATCTTTAGATTTCGTTGTAACAAAAGCGGTTAACCAGGTAGGAGTAAATATAAATACAGCTAGTCCGTCCCTACTTAAATACGTTTCAGGACTTAATAAAAAAGTAATAGATAAAATCATAGGTTATAGAGATGAAAAAGGAAAATTCATATCAAGAGAAGAATTAAAAAAGAAAAAAATCTTATCAGAAAAAGTATACGAACAGGCCATTGGTTTTATGAGAATAGTAGATGGTGTTAACCCACTTGATAAAACAAGTATACACACAGAAAGTTATGATATAACAAATAAACTACTACAAGAACTCTCTTTAGATTTAAATGATATAGGTACTCCTAAAATAAAAGAAGTACTAAATGGCATAGATATTGACTTGTATTCAAAAAAATTAAATACAGATAAATATACACTAGCAGACATTGTAGCATCACTATCTAATCCTCTAAGAGATCCAAGAGATGACATGCCAAAACCAATATTAAGAAGCGATGTACTAAAATTAGAAGATTTAACCATAGGAATGAAATTACAAGGTACAGTAAGAAACGTTGTTGACTTCGGTGCCTTCATAGATATTGGATTAAAAAACGATGGCTTAGTACATATATCAAAAATATCTAACTCATATATTAAACACCCTAGTGAAGTTCTTAGTGTGGGTGATATAGTTGATTGTTATGTAGATGAAATACATCTTGATAAGAAAAAAGTTAGTTTATCACTATTAAAAACTATATAAAATTAAACTACTAGACATAAAAATCGTGTAACGAGTAATAACAGTTACACATTTTTTATAAAACAATAATTACAATCAAATATTCCTAATAAAAAATCTCAAAATAAACATACTAATACTGGTGATACAATGTGGATTTTATATGCTCTTTTAGCTGCTTTTTTTGCAGGAATTACATCTGTTTTTGCTAAAATAGGAGTTAACAAAATTGATACAGATTTAGCAACTGGTATAAGAACAATAGTTATACTTATTTTTAGCTTTGTAGTAGTTATTTTTACAAATGGCTTACATAAAGTAGGAACAATAAATTCAAGTACCCTTTTTTATATATCATTATCTGGCTTAACTACTGCATTACTTTGGATATGTTATTTTAGAGCTTTATTTTATGGAGACGTAAACAAAGTAACACCAGTAGACAAAACAAGCATAGTATTAACTCTTATATTATCTAAAATCTTTCTAAAAGAAAATATAACCTATGTAAAATTAATATCAATTATATTAATATTGTTGGGCACATACTTAATGATAGAAAAAAAAGAAAATGTAAAGAGTGATTATAGATGGTTTATATACGCAGTATTAACTGGTATATTTACATCCCTATCTACAATAGTTGGAAAAATAGGAATAAAAAATGTAGATGTTAATTTAGCTACATTTATAAGAACTATCATTGTTTTAATTATCATTTGGATTTACATTTTTATAAAAAACAAGCACAAACAATCGACAAAAGTTGACACTAAAAGTTTACTCTTTATATTTTTATCTGGTTTTACGACAGGTCTTTCTTGGCTATGCTATTTTAATGCACTTAAAAATGGAGAAGCAAGTATAGTATTTCCAATCGAAAAATTAAGTATATTAGTAGCAGTGTTATTTAGTACAATTTTTCTAAAAGAAAAGTTATCAACAAAATCAGCCATTGGTTTATCCATAATATCAATAGGAACATTAATTCTTATAATTTAATATTGTTATTTAATATTCAAAGTGTTAAAATACTTTTATGAATGATAATATAATTATTAAGGAGGTATTATGCTAGAACTAAAAAAAATAAGTAAAGTTTACAAATTAGAAAACTTCAAACAAAAAGCATTAGACAACATAAGTATAAATTTTAGAAATTGTGAATTTGTATCTATTTTAGGGCCATCTGGAAGTGGCAAAACTACACTCTTAAATATTATAGGGGGTCTAGATAACTATACATCAGGAGATTTGATTATAAATGGAATAAGCACAAAAAAATATAATGATAGAGATTGGGATACCTATAGAAATCATAAAATTGGTTTTGTGTTTCAAAGTTATAACTTAATTACACATCAAACAATTTTATCTAATGTAGAACTTGCTTTAACGTTATCAGGAGTAAAAAGCAAAGAACGAAAAAAAAGAGCAAAAGATGCACTTAAAAAGGTTGGTTTAATTGAACACATAAACAAAAAACCAAATCAACTTTCTGGAGGACAAATGCAAAGAGTGGCAATAGCAAGAGCTCTTGTGAATAATCCAGACATATTACTTGCTGATGAACCAACAGGTGCACTAGATTCAAAAACAAGTGTACAGATAATGAACTTATTAAAAGAAGTCGCAAAAGATAGATTAGTTATTATGGTAACTCATAATTCTGATTTAGCCGAAAAATATTCAACTAGAATAATAGATTTAAAAGATGGAGAAATTAAGGGAGATACAAATCCATATAATAAATCAGATGAAAATAATGAAACAACAAAAGACAAAAAAACTAATATGAATTTTTTAACAGCATTATCACTTAGTTTAAATAATTTAATGACAAAAAAAGGAAGAACAATATTAACTGCCTTTGCAGGAAGTATAGGTATTATAGGAATTGCATTGATACTTTCATTATCAAGCGGTGTACAAAATTATATAAATAGAGTACAAGAAGAAACCCTTACTTCATACCCACTTATGATAGAAGATAATTCTGTAGATCTAACAAGCGTAATGACTGAACAAATGGACAAACTAAAAAAAGACGAAAATACAAAACAATCTAACAAAATATATTCCAATAATATGATGACAGATACATTATCAATTATGAGTAGCAAAGTTCAAAGTAACAATTTAAAATCTTTCAAAGAATATATTGAAAAAAACAAAGAGATAAATAAATATACCACATCAATTGATTATAAATATAATATAGAATTACAACTATATAAAAGTGATATTGAAGATAAAATTGTAAAAGTAAATCCTAATACAATACTATCTACAATGGGCATCACAGATATGCAAGCATCTTACTTTATGTTTAAAGATGTATTTAGTGAAATTATAGATAATGATGAATTAAATAATCAAATGTACGAAATAGTAAGTGGAAGAATGCCAAAAAATTATAATGAAGTTGTATTAGTAGTTGACAAAAACAATAGAATTAGTGATTATGTTTTATATGCACTTGGTTTAAAAGATCAACAAGAATTAAAAGACATGTTTGAAAAAGTGAGAAAAGGTGAGAAAGTAGTAACCACTGATACTTCTTATGAATATAGTGAACTTATTGGATTAAAATTTAAATTATTACTTAATACAGATTACTACGAAAAAGTAAATGGATTATGGATAGATAAAAGCGAAGATGAAGAGTTTTTAAGAGAAAAACTTAAAGATAGTGAAGAAATAACTATTGTGGGAATAATAAAACCAAATAAAGATTCAGCAGTTACTAGTAGTACACTAGGTGGAATATTATATACAGATTCACTTGAAAAACATGTACTTAAAAAAGTAGAGGATTCACAAATAGTTAAAGAACAAAAGCAAAATCCAGAAATAAATATAATAACTGGATTAGAATTTAGCGATGAAGAATTTAATATTAATGATTTAAGTTTTGAACAACAAATGTATCTAAGCAGTTTAAATCAAGAAGAATTAGCAGAAGTTATTACAAAATACAAGGAAAGTTATTCACTTACCTATGAAAAAGTATTAGAGAAATTAGGAAGTATAGATTTAGATAATCCAAGTGGAATATACATATATGCTAAAGATTTCGAATCTAAAGATGCCATAAAGAACATTATAAATGATTACAATGAACAACAAAGAAAAAACTCAAAAGAGGCGAATGTAATTAATTATAATGATGTAGTTGGAATGCTTATGTCATCCGTAACAGATATAGTTGACATAATTAGTTATGTGCTTATAAGCTTTGTATCTATTTCATTAGTAGTATCAAGTATAATGATAGGTATTATTACTTATATTTCTGTCTTAGAAAGAACTAAAGAAATAGGAATACTAAGAGCAATAGGAGCAAGTAAAAAAGATGTTTCAAGAGTATTTAATGCAGAAACCTTAATAATAGGTTTTACTTCAGGTATGTTTGGAATACTTATAACAGTATTATTAAATATCCCAATAAACATAATAATAAAAAAATTAACAGGTGTTAGCAATATAACTCAATTACCACTAAATGGTGCTATTATACTTATCATAATAAGCGTAATATTAACAATTATTGCCGGTTTAATACCAGCAAAATTAGCAAGCAAAAAAGATCCAGTAGAATCTTTAAGAAGCGAATAAAAATAGGAATAATTAATTCCTATTTTATTTTTAAACAATAAACATAATATTTACTAACATTCATAGTAATCTTATCAAAACCCATATTACAAAATATTTCATTTTCAAATTCAGATGTTGCGATACCCACAATACCCTTAATTTTATAACCCATTCTATTCTTTTCATTCAAATATTTCTTAATTTCATAAGAAACAAGATCTACTGTCGTTTTATTTTGATAATTATTTTGTATTGCAATAGTATTAATATTTATATAATTGCTCCTTTTCTTACTGAATCTTTTTATATCAATACTATCTATATCCACATACCTCTTACAATGAACCATTTCATAATACTTATCATATGTAATCTTTATAATATGCACATATCCTATTATAGCATCATCAATTTTAATAAATATAAAATCAGTTTTATTATTCTTAATAATACTATTATTTTTATCCTTACTCCAATTATAATCAGAATCAAAATTAGTATTATCCAGTTTATAAATCTCATCAATTATTTTATTATTAATAATCAACCCCCTTGAAAATATTATTTTATTACTATTTAAATATGCATTCCTATAATTTATTAATATTATTAAATTTGAAAATATCAAAATAATCTCAGGAATTATTGTAGAATAACTAGCATAACTAATATCATAAATAAGCCATAAAACATAAGTTATTATTCCAAGTACAACTACTTTTTTATTCTTTTTAGTTAAAGCATATGCATCAAAAAGAGATGCAAAAATTGAAAACAACGAAAAAAAGCCATCATAACTAAATATAGATATTACTATATAAAATGGTATTGACAACATAAATACTGACATTGGATTTTTAATTTTAGTATACAAATAATCTCTTATTATTTCAAACGAAACAACTAAAATACCAGATACTGCACCTAAAAAACTATAATTAAGTACAAAAAACAAGCAAGAAATTATTTGTAAATACAATAACTTATTATTCCCATTTTTCCAATAACTAATAAACAATAATATCCATGCCAATATACCAAAAATTTGCGCCAAATAAAAGTTCATAATATCTCCTTCAAATTTATTTTATCATATATTTATAAAATTTAAATAAACATAAATAACACTTTACAAAAATATTTATTATAACTAATTTAAAAATATTTATTATAACTAATTTAAAAATATTTATTATAACTAATTTATATTGTATAATATAAACAAATAAAAAAGGAGTAACATATGGACATAACTAAACTATTTATATATTTTATAATTTATTCATTTATGGGATGGTCACTAGAAGTAATATCTAAATTCTTTCAATATAAAAGATTTATAAATAGGGGCTTTTTAATCGGGCCGCTATGCACAATATATGGTTATGGAGTATTAGCAATTGTACTTGTTATTGGAAATAATACTACTGATATCTTATCAGTGTTCTTAAAAACAATATTCATCTGTTCTATTCTAGAGTATTTAACATCCTATTTCATGGAAAAAATCTTTAATGCAAAATGGTGGGACTACTCAAATAGAAAATTTAATATTAATGGTAGAGTGTGTTTAAATACAATGATACCATTTGGAATTTTAGGTTGTTTAGTAATATATGTTGTACACCCTTTTACAACTTACCTCATCGGCTTATTACCAACAAAAGTTTTACAATTAATTGCCATAATTATATTCATATTATTTTTAATAGATAATGTAATATCCTTTATAGTAACATTTAAATTAAAAAATAAAATCAAAAACAATAACAAAGATAATACAGAGTATATAAGGAAAGAAGTATTAAAATGGATAAATAATAATTCGATTTTATATCGTCGTATAAAAAATTCATATCCAACAATTTTAATTAACTTTGCATATGAAAAGAAAAGATTTAACGATGCACTAAGATTTCAAAAAATGAGAAAAGAAAAAGCAAAAAAACTATTAACAACCAAAAAATAGAAATTTATTAACTACATTTATAGATATAAGTAATTTACAGTATTATCTGTTTCTCATATTTTATATTGAAGGAGGAACATATATGAACAATTGCAAAAAAAATCTCCCTAAAAAAGAAAATTGTGAACAATGCAGACATATTTATTGCGTTGGTCCAACCGGACCAAGAGGTCCACGTGGTCTTCCAGGAATGACAGGTCCAACTGGACCAAGTGGTTCTAGAAATTCACGTTCTGCATACTTTGTAACATTTAATGATGGAACTTCACAAGATGGAATACCTGTTAATACTAATTCTCCACTACCTATTGATCGTAAAGAGTTGGATATTACCAATTTAGTTACACTAGACACAACAAATCAAACCCTTAAATTTAACGAAATTGGATATTATAGAATAAGTATTATTGCGTCTGCATATTCCAAAAAAACAGACACAAAATTTGAACCAGATAACGATTTTGTAACAATTGGACTTAGACAATTAAATACAGATAATATATATATAGGTGCTAGCAGATGGACACCAGAAGAAATAGCAAGAGAAATAAGTGCAGATGGAATTATCTCTGTAGCAGATACAAATATTACTTATGAAATAGTTAATTTAGGTAAAAAAACAATATATTTATTTACTCCAGATTTGAGTAATATAAGTTCTAACTCATATTTTACAAATTCTTTATTAACAATTATAGTCGAATATTTAGGTAGATAAACTAATGTTATGTATACTACTTTTAAATCTACGGATTTTTGAGTAGATATATTTACAAATATTGTATCACATGATACAATATTTGTGTTTTATAGGAGGTGATAATATACCAACAACAACTAAAATAACAAAAGAAATGATTTTAAATGTGGCATTTCAAATAACAAAAACTGATGGGTTTGATAGAGTAAGCAATAGAACAATTGCAAAAAAACTAAATTCATCTATAAGACCAATATATTACCAATTTAAAAATGTAGATGAATTAAACAAAGAATTATATACAATGATATCCAAATATTTCTATAAATATATAATGAATGATATAGAAACATCACCACTTCCTTATAAACAAATTGGTATTAATTATATTAACTTTGCTAAAAAAGAAAATAAATTATTTCAACTTTTATTTATGAGTGACAACAAAAACTTCATGGAATCTCTTACTAAACAAAAAGATGAATTTACCAAAATATTAGACATTATAAAAAAATATACAAAATTAAAAAGTGAAGTTGTAGAAAATTTTCATACAGAAATATGGATATTTACACACGGAATTGCAACACTAGTTGCAAATAACACAATTGATCTTACAGATGAAGAAATTTCAAAACTATTATCCTATGAGTTTCAAGCTCATATGTTGCTTAAAGAAAATCCAAATAACAAATGGTCAAATTTGGGAGGACATAATGAGATACAATAAAACTAGAAAAATTCTACGTAGATGAAAATAAATACACAGATATAGGAAAAAGCAAAGAAGAAATAGTTGTATATTTTTCAAGAATGGGATATACAAAAAAGATAGCATATGAAATTGCAAACAAAAATAAATGCGAAATCTTGCAAATAAATCCAAAAGACAAAATCTAACAACAATATGTGTTAGATTCGGAAAGAATATAAGTGAGAAAACTATTAATTAAAAATAGAAAGGATACAATATGAAAAACATAATAGAAGTAAAAAACTTAACTAAATCATATAAAAAAATAAAGGCAATTGATAATTTATCATTTGAAGTAAAAGAAGGAGAGATATTGGGATTACTAGGACCTAATGGTAGTGGTAAAACAACCACAATAAATTGCATACTATCATTATTAAATTATGAAAAAGGAAATATAATTATATTTGATAAAGAAATGAAACCAGACTCATACGATATAAAAGAAAAAATAGGAGTAATTTTTCAAGAAATAGCAGTTTTTGAAGAACTTACTGTATATGAAAATATAGATTATTTTTGTGGATTATACATAAACGATAAAAACCTAAGACAAAAATATATAGAAGATGCGATTAACCTAGTTGGATTAGAAGATTTTAAAAAGTTTTATCCAAAACAATTATCAGGAGGACTTTTAAGAAGATTAAATATTGCCTGTGGTATTGCACACAAACCAAAATTGATATTTTTAGATGAACCCACAGTAGCAGTAGATCCACAAAGTAGAAACAATATATTAGATGGAATAAAAAAATTAAGAGATAATGGAGCAACTATTATTTATACCACACATTATATGGAAGAAGCTGAAATATTATGTGATAGAATTATCATTTTAGATAAAGGTAAAATAATAGCACAAGGAACTAGTGATGAATTAAAGAAAATGGCAAATATAGAAGAAAAAATAACAGTAGAAGTAAATAATATAAAAAGTGATTTAATTAACGATATAAAAAAATTTAACACAGTAGATGATGTATTTATATCAGAAAATGTGTTACACATAGTATACAAAAAAGGCAAAAATAACTTAGGTGAACTTATTGATTATTTTAAAGAACACAAAATTTCTTATAATAGTATATTTTCTGAACGTCCTACATTAAATGATGTATTTCTAGAACTAACAGGAAAGGGCTTGAGAGATTAATGTTTTATCATAATTTTAAATATTCATTAAAAATATTATTAAAAAATAAAAGTTTAATATTTTGGACTTTTGCCTTTCCAATATTATTAGGGACTTTATTTAATATGGCTTTTTCTAATATAGAAAAAAGTGAAAAACTAAGTATTATAGATATTGCAATCATTAATAGTGATGAATTTGATAACGATAAAATATTTAAAGAAACTATGCAAACACTAAGTGATGATAATAACAAAAACAAAATATTTAATATTACATATACTGATATATCAAAAGCAAAGAAAATGCTTTTAAATGAGGAAATAACTGGATACTTAAAATTTAATGAAAACAATATAGACATTATAGTTAATTCAAGTGGAATAAATGAAACAATTCTAAGAAGCATAGTAGATGAAATAGAAAGAGAAAAAGAAGTCATAAATACACTTGTTAAAAAAGAAACAGAAAAAGGTAATATCGACTATACAGCAATATATAACAGAATTGCATTGTTACTAAATAATAGTAATGCAACATTAAAAGATATTTCTAATAAAAATCTAAGTTATACTATGATTGAATATTATACTCTTGTTGCTATGGCAGTTTTATATGGTGCATTAATATCCATGAATGTAGTTAATTATAAACTCGCTAATATGAATAGTGTGGGAAAAAGAACGGCTGTATCAAAAGTAGGAAAAGGAAAACTATTGTTAGGAAGTTTATTAGCAAGTTATATTGTTCAAATGTTAAGTTTACTAATATTACTGGTATATACTATATTTGTACTTAAGGTTGATTATGGAAGTGACATAATGCATGTAATATTACTTATTGCAATCGGATCATTAGCAAGTTTAACCTTAGGATTAGGCGTATCAACTATGTTAAAAACAAATGAGAACGCAAAAACAGGTATCTTAATAGCAATAACTATGTTATGGTCTACACTATCAGGAATGATGGGTATTACAACAAAATATGTTATTGACAAAAATATCCCTATATTAAACATTCTAAATCCAGCCAACATGATAACAGATGCTTTTTATTCATTATATTATTACGACACTTTAAATAGATTTTACTCAAACATAATAAGCTTACTTGTATTTTCCTTAATTATGATAATTATATCCTATGAAAGTTTAAGGAGGCAAAAATATGACAGTATTTAAAACATTTTGGAAAGTAGTAAAAAAATACAAAGGAACAATAATTCTATACACATCTATGCTTATTATTTTTGGAGGTATAAATCTTCAAACTAACAATACAACAACCACATACGTAGATAAAAAACCAGATATATTAATTATAAATAATGATAAAGAAGAAGGACTTACCAAAAATTTAATAAATTATATTAATGAAAATACAAACATAAAAGAAATAAAAAATGATGAAGAGGCAATAAATGATGCATTATTTTATAGAGATGTAAATTATATAATTTATATACCAAAAAATTATAGAAAAGACGTTTTAGAAGGCAAAAATCCTACTATAAATATAAAAAGTTCCAAAGATTATAATTCTTCACTTGCAGAAATGATTTTAAAAAATTATATTAAAATACAAAATATATATGCAAATGAAATTAAAGACGAAAAAGAAATAATAAATTCCATAAATAATACATTAACTAAAAAATCAAATATACAAACAACAACAAAATTAGATACAAATAAATTATTAAAAGTTTCTAGATATTTTAACTTTGCAAGTTATAGCATTATGGCAGTAATAATATATATAGTGTGCTTAGTATTAAATAGTTTCAACAACGAAACAGTTAGAAAAAGAACTATAATTAGCAGTATGAACTATAAAGAACACAGCAAACAAATATTATTTGCAAGTTTGTTATACTCAATAATAGTTTGGATACTATATGTATTACTAGGAATAATATTACTTGGCGATATATTATTACAGACAAGGGGCTTAATATATATATTAAATGTATTGATATTTACAATAACATCATTAACAATAGCATTATTAATTTCATCACTAATAAAAAATAAAGGAGCAATTAGTGGAGTAGTAAATGTAGTTGCACTTGGTTCTGCATTCCTATGTGGAAGTTTTATACCACTAGAATGGTTGCCAAATTCAGTATTAAGAATATCAAAAATCTTACCAACATATTATTATGCAATAACAAATGACAAATTAGCAACTATAGAAATACTTAACATAAATTCACTAAAACCATTATTCTTTAACATGTTAATATTAATATGCTATTCTATATTGTTTATAATAATTAATAATATAGCACTAAAGAAAAAACAAAAAATAAACTAAAACTCAACAATAGTTGAGTTTTGTTATTGCTCCATCAATGTAATACTACCATCTTCAATTTTCATACCACTATAATTAGCATCGGTTAAATTAAAATTTCTTATCATCGCATCTTCATTTTTTATTTCAATTGTTACAGTTTGAGCATTCATAGTAGCACTATGCACTTCCTCACTAAAAGTATGTTCACCATCAGAAGCAATCTGTATAAAATAAACAATTGGTGATGTAGTTGTTACATTAAATGGTACATTATTTAAAACAGCATTACCCTCATCATCTGAAGTAACAACTTCTCCATAAGTGTTACCCGCATTATCAGTTCTATAAAACTTAGCACCAATAATCGGAAAACCTATACTAGTCCCATCATCAGATACATGAATAGTAAGAGTACCTGATGCAATAATAGTAAGATTATAAGTATTTTCATTATCCAAGACATTTAATATCTTAGGATTAATACTAGAATTATCATAACCAGAAACATTTGCAGACACATCATAACTTCCTCTTAGAAGTTCCTTACTACCAACTCCATTAGTAATAGGTATTAAGTGATCTTTCACCATAAAATTAACTCTCATTTTTCTATTGGTAGACCATAATATTTATCTACTAACTTAAAATTCATTAAATGATATTTCTTAATCTCATCAAATGTAAATATTAAAGTGTCACAAAAATCTTTATTAAAACAAACAACTTTCAGTATTTTTAACCTAGTACATTTTTCAGTTGCAACAATTTTATATATTCCATAACAACTCGGTTTAAAGCATACATATCCCATTTCATTTGTAACACCCTAAAATACTAATTTATTACACTTGTCATAAATGCATATATTATATTTATAAATATCAAGAGTATTTCTTCTTAAACATTTAATTTTTATATATTTATTTATTATCAATATCACCTCTATTATTCTAATTATATGTATAGTGTAAACTTTCAGTATATATTACTAAACTATAAAAACAAAACAATTAAAAAAATATTAATTTAATAGTATAATATATACAAATAGGTGATATCATGAAAGATAATAAAAATGAACAAAAAATAAAAATAATACTCATACTTATAATGATAATTTTTGTAATCATAATGCTTATATTTTTAAACAATACTAAAAGTAATAAAACACTAAAAGAATATACAGTTACTATAAAATCAAATGGATCAAATATAAAAGATACAGTTCTTTCATGTACAACAAAAGACAATTTTTGCAAAGTTAATTTACCAGAAATTAAAAGAGAAGAATATGAAATTATTGGTTTTTCAACAAAAAGAAACGATACCAAAAAAGAGTACTCATCAAAAGAAAAAATAAAAATTAATAATGACATTATACTTTATGCAATAACTAAAAGAAAAGCAGAAGTAACATTAATAGATAAAAATGATAAAAATATTTTATCTTGCGATATTTATAATGAAGCAGAGAAATGTAAAGTAAAACTTCCAAATAAAGAAGACATTTCATTTAGAGGATGGAATAATCAAGCAAGTGAAAAAATGGTAAAATATAAGCCAAATGAAGAAGTAAATATTTCAAATGATATAACACTATATTCAGTATATGCACGCGAGATATTTATAACATTTATTAAAAATGGTACAAATGCAATTGAAAGAGATAAAATGCATTGTTTTATAGAACCAAATAATGATACATGTGAAATACAATTACCAAACATAATTAAATACGGATGGAATATTCTTGGATTTAGCAACGATAAAGATTCAAAAGTAGCGAAATATAAAGTTAAAAGCAAATTGACATTAAAAGAAGATATAACACTATATGCAATAACAAAAAAAGAAATAGAAGTAACATTCTCTTCAAATGGTTCAAATGTAAACATTACGAGTGCCTATTGTACACTATTTAATGATGAAACATCTTGCAAAATACAATTGCCAAAAATAGATAGAGATGATTTTGATACCCTTGGTTTTAGTGAAAATAAAGACGCAAAAGAAGCAACTTATAAAGAAGAAACTGAATTAGAAGTAAATACTAAAAAAACTCTATACGCAATTACAAAAAAAGATATAACAGTTACATTTAATGAAAATAAAACAACAACAGAAACTTGTACAATTTATAATACCCAAAAAAAATGCAAAGTAAAACAACCACCGGTAACAAAAGATGGTTATGAATTTATTGGCTGGGGAAATATTAATGATACTATACCCATATATAATAATTATCCTTATTTAGAAGTGGATAAAAATGAAAACTTATATGCAATAACGAAAAAAACAATAACAGTTACATTTACAGGAGAAGGAAATATAGAATTTGATAAAAAAACTTGTGAAATCTATAATAATGACGATTCATGCAATATAACAATTCCAAATGTTGATAAATTAGGATATATTTCATATGGATTTACAACTAATCCAGAATCAAAAGAAAAATTTCCAGAATACATATCAAATTCTAACGCATCATTTAAAAAAGATACTACTCTATATTCAGATTTCAATACATCTACATTTAATTATAGAAACATCAATTCAAAACAAATAAAATATGATAGTACAATAATTGAAATAGAAAATACATGTAATAAAGAATCAACAGAAAATAAAATAAAAAATATTTACAATAATGTTCCATCTTTATTCAAATACAAAATTAAAATCATGTATTTAGATGATGAAACATACAATAGTATTCACGAAGAAAGTAATTCAATTATTTTCGGACCTATTCCAACAAAACAATTTATAGATATAAAATGTAATTCTGATGAGTCAGAACTTATAAAACAACTTACTTACTATTATGATGAAATGTATAACATCTCAAATGGAGAATATTTATCAAACAGTTTAGATGTAAGAGATTTATATACTAAATATGTAAATGATGAAAATAGACCACTTAATGACACATCATATTCAAATGCAAAAGAATTTATTTCAGATATGAGTATGTATTATTATAAAATCAAATATATGAATTCTATGGATTATTTACCAACAGATATGAAACAATTTATAGAAGAAAAAATAAAAATTTAATTTCTATTTAATAAAAAAACTATATACTTAAGATGTTGATATTATGAAAATTTTAGTTATTGAAGATGAAATGAGTTTATTAGATGCAATTAAAATACGGCTTATAAAAGAAAAATATGATGTTGATACATGTATAGATGAAAAAGAAAAACTAGAACAATTAGTAAAGGATATAATGGAAAAT
>URRF01000017.1 GCA_900550145.1 uncultured Mollicutes bacterium | reverse complement strand
TAAGATTACCAAGAGTAAAAGTAACAAGTGATGTAAAGGAAGAAGAAAAAGATAAAGACACTTATAAAGATTTAATAATAAAAGAAAACATATTAGAAATAGAATATACTTATATAGATAATAATAAAAGTATAACGGGAAAAATATATATAGATGATAATAAAAATTTATATATAACAGATATAGTAAATAAGAAAATATATAAACCATCTAATGTTAAATTTAAAACAATGTTTAAAAAAGATTACCAATATAAAAATATATACATATATTTGATATCTGAAGATAATAATCTTTACTTCTTGCAGCTTACTAACAATGATATAAATAAAACTTCTGTAACTCAGATATTTATGCCAGGTAAAATTTATAATTTTACTAAATTAGAATATACATTAGATGCATTTCCTAATAGCAATTCATTATTTGTATTAGCAGATGATGGTAATGTATATGATGTAGCAACACTTATTAGATATAATAAAAATATTTTATCAATGTTTGATGATTTTTATGTTTATGATGATAATACTATTACAGATGTATATGGTAATGTAATTGTTGATAAAGATAATAATCTTTATAAAATAAAATATGCATTTGTTACTTTTGATAATAATACTTTTTCTGGAAGTAATACAAAATTAATAATTACAGATAATAATGATTTAATTTATGAAAAGGATAATGCACAGGTAATGGGTTTATTTAATAAAAAAGTAAAAGATATTAGTTTTGATGAAAAAGTAGTTGGAAAAGCAGGAAAATTGATAATAACATTTAAAGATAACTATAAAATAAAATTAGATGCAGCATGTAATAAATATTTTTGTATAAATGAGATAGAAGAATAAAAGATTAGAGTTTCTAATCTTTTCTTTTAGTAAAAAAAATGATATTATATATATGTAAAATAAGGGAGGATTTATATGTTAAGAGGGATAAAATTAGATAGTAATAAGGAAATATCTATTACTAGTGAGATAGTTGATGCATCTTTTCCAAATAAAGTATATATTCCTTTAATAAATAATGGTGTTATTTGTGAATCTTTAACCAAAAAAGGTAGAAAAGTAAAAAAGGGTACAATAGTAGGTATTAGAAAAGATTTAGATTTTCCTATACTCTCATCTGTTAGTGGTACAGTTTTAGATATAAAAAAATGTTTATATTTAAATGGTGAAGAAGTACCATGTGTAGTAATAGAAAATGATAAAAAAGAAAGAGTAATAAAAAAAGTAATAAAAGAAGATATTACAGATTATACAAAAGAAGAATATGTAGAATTATTAAAAGAGTGTGCAGTTACAGGTATGGGTGGAGGAGATTTTCCAACATATTTAAAATATAAAAGCCCTATTAGTATACTTATTGTTAATATAGTTGAATGTGAACCATACATAACTGCAGATTTAATGCTTACAAAATTAAAAGCAGATATTATTTTAGAAAGTATAGATGCAATCATGAAAATAAATAACATTAGAAAATGTTTTATTGCATATAAAAAAACAAATCGTATAGTTGAAAATGCACTAAAAGAATATATATCAAGCTATAATAATATTGTTTTATCTCCAGTAAAAGAAATGTATCCTATGGGATGGGAAAGACACTTAGTTAAATATATATTAAATTTAGATTATGATAAGTATCCAGGTGAAGTAGGAGTTGTAGTAAATAATGTATCCACAATATTTGCAATATATAAAGCACTAAAATTTCAAAGAAATATTACACATAGAATAGTTACAATATCAGGTAATGGTTTTAGTGAACCAGTTAATGTACTTGCAAAAGTTGGAACTGATATGTCTGAAATAATAAAAAAAATAGGTAAATATGGAGGAGAAGTTAAATTTATTGCAGGTGGACCAATGATGGGTAAAGCCATTAGAAATGATAATGTCATAGTCACTAATAATTTAGGGGCAGTTACAATAATGCATGATATAAAAGAAGATGTACATGAATGCATGGGCTGTGGTAAATGCATAAATGTATGTCCTGCTAACTTATGTCCAGTATTCATACTAAAAAACCTAAATAATATAGATAAACTAAAAGAATTAAAAGTAGAAAAATGCATTGAATGTGGAGCATGTTCTTACATTTGTCCATCTAAATTAGGACTAAGAGATGCAGTTAAAATGGCAAAAAAGAAGGTGAAAAACAAATGAAATTTAAATTTGATAATGGACCTCATATGAAAAACGAAGATAATACTAACAAAATGATGTTAAGAGTTTTAATTGCTTTAATACCCATAGTATGTTTTACTATATTTAAAAATGTATTTGTAGTATATAATACTACTGATGCAAAAATATTAGAATTAATTCACCCAATACTTATAATAATTTCATCCATTCTTACATCTTTACTATCAGAATACTTATACATAAGATTTATAAAAAAAGATAAAATTTCTTTTAAAAACTTAAGCAAATCATTTGCAATTATACCTGGCTTATTACTTGCATTATGTCTTCCTTTAAATACACCAATTCATATAGTTGTATTTGGCAGTTTTTGTGCAACTATAATAGGTAAAATGATATTTGGTGGTTTTGGACAAAACATATTTAATCCAGCATTAATTGGATACCTACTAATAAGTGCATCATACTCATCCAAATTAGGAAACTATTTAAACTTATACGAATTAGATACAATAGGAGGGTCTACACCACTTACAAACCTTGCTAATTTAAACTACTATGGAAGCTATGATACAATTGTAGGAAAATATGGTTCTTTATTAAATTTCTTTACTGGTACAATACCAGGAGGACTTGGAGAAGTATCAAAAGTACTTATTCTAATTGCATTTATTTATTTAGTTTTAACAAAGACAATAAAATGGAGAATACCAGTTACATATGTAGGTACAGTATTTTTTATGACATTAATAATAGGAAATGCTACTAACTATGGACTATGGTATCCAACATTCCATATATTAAGTGGTGGATTATTATTTGGTGCAGTATTTATGGCAACAGATCCAGTTACTAGTCCAATTACAAAAGTAGGTCAATTATTATATGGAATCTGTTTAGGAATATTAACTGTATTATTAAGGTTTTTAACTCCATATCCAGAAGGAGTAATGACAAGTATATTATTTATGAATATGTTTACAACTTTATTTGATAAAATTGGATTAAAAGTAAAATATAACTTTGAAAAAATATTTATACCTATAGCAATACTTATCTTTATATTACTTATGTCAGTTATAAAAATATCTAGTAATGTTCGTAATACATTTAAAGAAGGTAATAAAGAATTAGAAAATGTTAAAATATTAGATACTAAAAAAGAAAATAATCAAACAAAATACACAATCTCATCAAAAGGTTGGGGTTTAATAAAAGCAGAAGTTATAGTTCTTGATAAAAATATTAAATCAATAGTAATAATAGATAGTAGTGGAGAAACACAATGGAGCGAAATAGAAAATGCAAACTACATATATAAAATAATATCAAATCAAAATGATATAGATAATTTAGATGCAGTAAGCGGAAGTACAAAAACATCTAATGGACTAAAAAATATAGTAAAGAAAGTGAACGAGGAAATAAAAAATGAAAAATAATTTAAAATCAATAATCGTATTAACATTAGTAGCACTCATATCTTCACTTGCAATTTACTTGGTATGGAGGTTTCTATGAAAAAAATATTTAATTATTTATTTAAAGATAACCCAGTATTTACATTAGTGCTTGGACTTTGTTCCCTTCTTGCTGTAACTACTACATTTGAAAAATCATACATGATGGGCATAGTTGTATTAATTGTATTGCTTATAGCAAATACAGTTGTATCCATTATAAGAAAATTTGTTAATGATGAAGTTAGAATACCGGTTTACATAATTATAATTTCAACTATCGTAACAATAATACAAATGATATTAAACAAATATAGTAAACCACTATACGATGCATTTGGTATATATTTACCACTTGTAATAGTAAATTGTGTTATATTAGGAAGAGCACTATCTTTCGCATCAAACCAAAAATTAATACCTAGTATAAAAGATGCTTTAAAAAACGGTATTGGCTACACCATTGCTATATCAATAATTGGCTTACTTAGAGAATTACTAGGAAATGGAACAATAACTATAATGGATAAAATCTCATCAATTACTGGTTATAGAGAAATAGTAAAAGTATTTAATGAGCCAATAAATAAATTATTCTTAACAAGTGGAGGTGCATTCATACTGTTAGGTATAATTATTGCAGTAATAAATGGATTAAGAGGTGAAGAAGAATGAATTTAATTTCTATATTTATAACAGCACTTATAAGTGAAAATATAATACTAACTAAATTCTTGGGAATATGTTCATTCTTAGGAACTTCAAATAAAGAAAAAAATGCAATTGGCATGGGTTTATCAACTACATTTGTAATAATAATATCTACAATAATTACATATCTAATAAATAAATATATCTTAATCCCTACTAATTCAGAATACTTACAAACAATAACATTCATATTAGTTATTGCATGCTTCGTACAAATAACCGAAATTATAATTAAAAGATATTTTAAAGATTTATATAAATCACTAGGTATATATTTACCGCTAATAACTACTAATTGTGCTGTATTTGGCATAATACTTACAAATATAAGTATGAAATATGATTTAATCACATCATTAGTTTATTCACTTGCAAGTTCACTTGGATATATAATTGTAATATATACCTTCTCATTAATGAGAGAAAAAATAGAAAATAATGATATAATAAAATCATTAAAAGGAATACCAATCGCACTTATTATAGCAGGAATAATGGCAATTATATTTGGGAGGTTATCATGATTCCTTATATATTTCTTGCATTACTTATGACCCTTACAATAATACTATATAAAATAAATAAAAATAAATGTTCATGTTGTAAAAATTGTGAGGTGAAAATATGCAAGGAATAATTTATTTTACTATTATTGCATTTATTCTATCAATAATAATAGTAACACTTAATAATCTATTAAATAAAAGAAATAAAAAAGAAGAAGAAATATTAAAGATGTTACCTAGCTATAATTGTGGTTCTTGTGGGTATTTAGGATGTTCTGATATGGCATCTGAGATACTAAAAGATAGTAGTGCATTAGAAAAGTGCAAAATAGCAAAAAATAAAGAAGAAATATTAAAAGTATTAAAGGAGAAGTAATGAATAGATATGAAAGAAACAATGTAGTAATAGTTATAGTTTGTGCTCTTTTTCTATTAGGAATAAGTGCAATAATATATTTCTTTTTCTTCTATGACAAGAAAAATAATAATGAAAATGATTCCAAAGAAAAATTATTTATTGATATAAAAGATGAAGATGTAATAAAGGGATTTGAAAAACTTATAGACGATAAGAAATTATACAATATTGATAAATTAGACAAAAATATAGATGACTTTAATACACTTTCATCTAAAATAAAATTAAATATTGGTTTTTACTCAGTATATGAAAATGAAACAGATCCACATACAAATGGAATAGAGTTAAAAAAGATAGAAATTTATTTTAAAAACACATTTAAAAGTACAATATACTTTGATGCGAACGATATATATTGTGATGATGATAATGAATTATTATATTCATACAACAAATTAACATCAAAATATGAATATAACGAAAAACACAAAAGTCATGAATATGCTAATACCATATCAAACATATATAATAAAGTAATAGAAGTAAAAAAGAGAAATAATACATATGTAATAACTAATATAAAATTATGGGGAAATAAAATAGATGATTCATATATAATATACGGAAGTTATAAAGATGCCCTTAATAATACAAATGAATTATTTAAAGTAAAATCAAGTGAAAATATAAAAGAGTATTCAAAAAATGAATTAGAAAATAATTTAGAATTATATAAAGAAAAAATGACTAAATATACATATACTTTTGAAAAAGAAAACGACAAATATTTATTAGTAAGTTATAAGTATAAAAGATAAATTTAAGTATATAATATTAATAACAGTATACGTCTTAGTATGCTGTTATATTTTTTGTACTTTTTTTAGCACTCAACACTTGACATTGCTAAAATATAGTGATACAATCTCTATGTACCTAAAAGAGGTGATAATTATTATAGGAAAAAGACAAAGCGAAATACTTAAAATAATAGTTGAAGAATATATAAAAACTGCTAAACCAGTTGGATCAAAATCTATATGCGATATTCTTAATTGTTCTTCTGCTACAGTAAGAAATGAAATGTCTTACTTAGAAGATGTAGGTTATTTATTAAAAACACACACCTCAAGTGGGAGAATCCCAAGCGAAGAAGGATATAGATATTATGTTGATAATTTAATGAAACCAAAAGAACTAACAGGTGAAGAAGTACTTACTCTTCAAACTATATTAAATAATCAATCACTAGTATTAAGTGATGTTATTAAAAAAAGTATGGAAATAATATCAGAAATGACTAATTACACTTCTTTAGTATTAGGTAATTCTACTATGGAAAATCGACTTAAGAAAGTAGAAGTAATTCCAATAAATGAAGATTCAGTAATTGCAATAATAGTAACAGATAGAGGACATATCGAAAATAAAACAATTTCTATAAATGAAAATGTTAAAGTAGAAGAAATAAGAAAAATGGTTGAATTAATAAATAACTTACTTATTGGTACCCCAATAGACGAAGTTAATAAAAAATTAGAATTTGAAATTAAACCAATCATAGGTAAATACATTAAACAACAAGAAATGATATATGATATGTTCTATAATGCTTTTAATGAGATAGCAAACAAAAAAGAAGAGTATCATTTTTCAGGTAAATCCAATATACTTAAACAACCAGAATTTGATGATGCATCCAAAATGAGAAATATAATTGATAAACTAGATAATAAAAATATAATATCAGATATAGAAGAAACTCATAATGGTATTAATGTATATATTGGAAATGAATCAAAAATAGATAGCGATGTAACGGTAATCAAAACAAAATTTAACGTTAATGGTGAAGAAGGAACCCTTGCTATAATTGGTCCAAAAAGAATGGAATATGATAAAGTAGTCGGTATGCTTGATTACATTAAAAGTGAAATAGAAAAAAGTAGAGGTGAATAAATTGGAACAAGTTAAAAATAAAAAAGACAAAAAAGATGCGAAAGTTCATAAAGAAAATATAGAAGAAACTTTAAACAAGAAAATAAAAGAATTAGAAGAAAAAATGCTTTACAAAGATGCTGAACTTATAAATTATAGAAAAAGAAAAGATGATGAAGTTTCAAACATGTTAAAGTATGCAAATTCAGATATTATTCTTGAGTTATTGTCAATAGTAGATGATTTAGAAAGAGCAATTAAAATAGATGATGAAGTTTTAGATGATGAGTTATCTAAATTCTTAAGTGGATTTAAGATAATTTATTCAAAGTTAGTAAACTTATTAAATAATTTTGAAGTAAAAGAAATAGATACCTTAAACAAAGAATTTGATCCAGCTTTCCATCAAGCAGTGATGACTAAAAAGATTGAAAACGTTAAAACAGGTACTGTTATTGATGTACTTCAAAAAGGATATATGTATAAAGATAGAGTTATTAGACCTTCAATGGTTATAGTAGCCGAATAAAAGAAAGGATGATATATATGAGTAAAATAATAGGAATTGATTTAGGAACAACAAATAGTTGTGTATGTGTACTTGAAGCTGGGGAAGCAAAAGTTATACCAAACCCAGAAGGAGGTAGAACAACCCCATCAGTAGTTGCATTTAAAAATGGTGAGAAAATAGTAGGAGATGCTGCTAAAAGACAAATGGTAACAAATCCTAATACTATCTCATCAATTAAAAGATTAATGGGAACTGATAAGAAAGTAGAAGCAGAGGGTAAGAAATATACTCCAGAAGAGATAAGTGCTATGATACTTTCTTATATGAAAGATTATGCAGAAAGCTATCTTGGTGAAAAAGTTACTAAAGCAGTTATAACTGTTCCAGCATACTTTAATGATTCACAAAGACAAGCAACAAAAAATGCTGGTAAAATTGCTGGTTTGGAAGTAGAAAGAATAATAAATGAACCAACAGCAGCAGCACTAGCATATGGACTTGATAAACAAGATAAATCACAAACAGTTTTAGTATATGACTTAGGTGGAGGAACATTCGATGTATCTATACTAGAACTTGGTGATGGTGTATTTGAAGTTAAATCTACAGCAGGTAATAATAAACTTGGTGGGGATGATTTTGATGAAAGAATCATGAATTATTTAGTTGAAACATTTAAAAAAGAAAACGGTATAGATTTATCTAAAGATAAGATGGCAATGCAAAGATTAAAAGATGCAGCAGAAAAAGCAAAGAAAGATTTAAGTGGTGTAACAACTACTCAAATAAGTTTACCATTCATATCTCAAGGTGAATCTGGACCACTTCACCTAGAAGTGTCTTTGACAAGAGCTAAATTTGAAGATTTAATTCGTGATTTAGTTGATTCAACTCTAGAACCAGTAAGAAAAGCAATGAAAGATGCTAAATTAAGTAATAAAGACCTTGATAAGATAATATTAGTTGGTGGATCAACACGTATACCAATGGTACAAGAACTTATTAAAAAAGAATTAGGTCAAGAACCACACAAAGGTGTTAACCCTGATGAAGTAGTTGCAATGGGAGCTGCTATTCAAGGTGGTGTATTAACAGGTGAAGTTAACGATATAGTATTACTAGATGTAACACCATTATCTTTAGGTATTGAAACATTAGGTGGAGTTAATACAGTTCTAATCGAAAGAAATACAACAATACCTACAAGTAAGAGTCAAATATTCTCAACAGCAGCAGATAATCAACCAGCAGTAGATATTCACATAGTACAAGGTGAAAGACCAATGGCAGCTGATAATAAAACATTAGGAAGATTCCAACTTACTAATATCCCACCAGCACCACGTGGAATACCTCAAATAGAAGTTACATTTGATATAGATGCTAATGGAATAGTTAATGTTAAAGCAAAAGATTTAGGAACAAATAAAGAACAATCTATAACAATAACTGCATCAACAAATTTATCTGATGAAGAAATTGATAAGATGGTTAAAGAAGCAGAAGCAAATAAAGAAGCAGATAATAAAAGAAAAGAAGAAGCAGATGCAAGAAATGATGCAGAACAATTAATTTTTGCTACTGAAAAAGCAATTAAAGACTTAGGCGATAAAGTAGATGAAAAAGATAAAAAAGAAGCAGAAAACTTAATTGAAGAATTAAAGAAGAACTTAGATGCTAATGATATGGAAAAAGTAAAAGAAACAAAAGAAAAATTAAATGAAAAAGCAATGGCTTTAGCAACTAAAGTTTATGAAGAAGCAGCAAAGAAATCTCAAGAAGAAAATAAAGAAGAAACAAAAAATGACAAAAAAGATGATGATGTTATAGACGCTGAATTTGTAGATAAAAAATAGAATAAAATATGAAAGGAAAAGGAGTAAACTATAATTTATTATAATTTACTTCTTTATTTGGTTAATATGGATAGAGAAAAAATTGAAGAAAAATATAAGTGGAAATTAGAAGATTTATATGAAAATAAAGAAGAATATGATAAAGATTTAATAAAATTATCTGAATTAGTAGATGAATTCGAAAAATACAAAGGAAAAATATTAGAAAATGATAATACATTACTTGAAACATTACTTCTAGATGAAAAAATAGATATGCTAACAAATAAATTATATGTATATGCAAATATGAAATTACATGAAGATACTAGAGTAGGAGTAAATCAGGAATTAGCAGGTAACTTAGATATAACACTTGCTAATATAAATGAAAGAATATCTTTCTTTGTCCCAGAATTATTAGAAAAAGATTATTCTTATGTAGAAAAATTAATAGAAAAAAACGATAAATTAGAAAGATTTAAATTCTTACTAGAGGTAATATTTAATGAAAAAGATCACATTTTATCCAAAGAAATAGAAGCATTAATGTCAAGAACAGGAAATATATTATCTATTCCTGATAATGTATTTTCAAATTTAAATGATGCAGATTTAGTATTTGGTGAAATTAAAGATGAAAATGGAAAAAATGTAGAATTAACAAAAGCAAACTATTACATATATAGTTTATCTAAAGATAGACGAGTAAGGAAAGAGGCATTTGAAACATTATATAAAAAATATAAAGAATTAAATAATACATTTGCAACTATAATGAATTCGAATTTACAAGTAACTACATTTCTAACAAAAACAAGAAAATATTCTTCACCATTAAATTTATATTTAGATAGTAATAAAATAGATGAAAATATATATTATGATTTAATAAAAACAGTTAATAAAAACTTAGACAAAATGTATAAATATATGAAACTAAGAAAAGATGTACTAAAATTAGATGAATTACATATGTACGATATGTCAGTTAAATTAACAGAAGATAGCGAAAAAGAATATACATTTGAAGATGCAAAAAAAATTGTATTAGATGCCCTAGCACCTCTAGGAACAAATTACATAAAAGATCTTGAGAATGCATTTAATTCAAATTGGTGTGATGTATATGAAAATAGAGGTAAACATAGTGGTGCCTATTCATGGGGATGTTATAATGCACACCCATATGTACTTTTAAATTACCAATCTAAATATAATGACGTTTCCACATTAGCACATGAAATGGGTCATGCACTACATAGATACTATTCAAACAAAAACCAAGATTATTACTATAGTGATAATGCTATATTTGTAGCAGAAATCGCATCTACAGTAAATGAAACATTACTAAATCTTTATATGTTAGATAAAGAAAATGAAAAAATGAAAAAATTAATAATAAATGAATTATTAGATGATATAAAAAATACTATATATAGACAAACAATGTTTGCTGAATTTGAACTTACTATACATAATATGAGTTTTAATGGAGAGACATTAAATAACGAAAAGCTAAATAATATATACTATGATTTAATAAAAAAATATCATGGTGAAAATGTTATATGTGATGAATATATTAAATATGAATGGTCAAGGATCCCACACTTTTATACACCATTTTATGTTTATCAATATGCAACCGGATTATCTATAGCAATATCAATAGCAACAAGAATATATAATGGTGATGCAGAAATGAAAGATAAATATTTAGAGTTTTTAAAGAGTGGATCAAATGACTATCCAACAAATTTAGTAAGTAAAATGGGTATAAACATATCTGAATCAGTAAATAGTGCATTAAATACATTTAATGATTTAATAGAAAAATATAAATAAAGCAGGTGAGTAGTATGAATAAAAAAGATTATTATGAGGTATTGGGAGTTTCTAAAACAGCAAGCGATGATGAGATAAAAGTTGCATTCAGAAAACTAGCAAAAAAATACCATCCAGATGTATCAAAAGAACCAGATGCAGCAGAAAAATTTAAAGAAGCACAAGAAGCATATGCAGTTTTATCAGATAAAGAAAAAAGAAGGAAATATGATCAGTTTGGACATCAACCATTTGATAATATGGGAGCCGGCTCATCTTCTGGATTTGATTTTAGTAACTTTGATTTTGGTGATATTTTTGATGATTTATTTGGTGAATCCTTTGGTTTTACAGGTAGAAAATCATCAACAAGAGGAAGAAGAGGAAATGATATAAGTTTATCAATGAAGATAACATTTGAAGAAGCAGCATATGGTTGTGAAAAAGAAATAGAAATAGAACACTATGTTAATTGTGAAGAATGTGATGGAAAAGGTGGATTAGGAGAAGAAACTTGTAAATATTGTCATGGAAGTGGAACTATTACTCAAGAACAAAGAACAATATTAGGAACATATATGACAAGAACTACCTGTCCTTATTGCAAAGGAAAAGGAACAAGTTATAAAGAAGAATGCAGTAAATGTAAAGGTAAAGGCGTAGTAAAAGAAAAAGGAATAAAAAAACTAAGAATACCAGCTGGTATGAATACAGGAAATCAATTAAGAATCCCTGGATATGGAATGCCTGGTGTGAATGGTGGTGCAAATGGAGATGCTTACATAGAATTTATAGTTGGTAAACACGAACTATTTGAAAGAGATGGATATGACATATATCTAAATGTCCCTATAACTATAACAGATGCAATAATGGGATGTAAAAAAGATATTCCTACACTATATGGAACTACTACAATTGCCATCTCATCAGCAACTCAATCAGGTGAAAAACAAAGAATTAGAAATAAAGGTATAGAAAATCCTAATACCGGAAAAAAAGGTGATATGTATGTAATTTTAAACATAATAACACCAACTAAATTAGATAGAGAACAAAAAGATTTAATAAATAAACTTTCTAAAACTAACTTAGAAAATGCAAGTGAATTTACTAAATTTAATAACTACATAAAAAGCCATAAATAATGGCTTTTTAAATTAGTAATTTATAATATTGCTTTTTCTTTTTCTATTAAATCTTTGAACCTTTCTTTAAAAATAGGTATATATTTTTTAAGTACATCAGGATAAACTAAATCAGTTGTAGATATTGCCTGATAAAAATGTTTTATACCAATCACATTCTGATTATCAAATATTGCATAAGAAAATGCTTTAGTCAATAAATTAAAACATATATCAGGATATCTAGATGCAGATTCAAAAACTCTATTATATTCTACAGTCATTTCAACTATAAACTTCATTAACATTTCTTTTTCGAAATTAGTATAATTAATATTTACACCAGTTTGCTTCTCAATCTTAGGTAAAGAACCCATAAGTATTTTAACTGTAGAATCTCCATCTGGTTCGGATATCTCTATTTTTTGCAATCTTCTTAAAAACGCTTTATCCTTAACTATATAAAAATCATACTCATCACTAGTAGTAGCACCTATCATTTTTATATTTCCTCTTGCTAGTGCTGGTTTTAAAATATTAGCAAAATCAAGCCCACCTTCTTCCTTATTACCAATTAAAGTATGAGTTTCATCTATAAAAAGTATTACCTTATTCATACTCTCTAATTCTTTTACTAATATTTGAAGTTTCATATCAGATGTACCACTAGAATCAGATATATTACCAACCAATGCAGCTGTATCAATTTTTAAAATAGTATATCCCTTAAGTGCATCTGGAACCATATTATTCTGTATTCTATAAGCAAGTCCTTCTACAATAGCAGTTTTACCAATACCTGGTTTACCAACTAATATAGGAGATTTTTCAGGTGTAAAAAGCGTCAACATCATCTGCTTTAATTCCTCATCTCTTGCAATAGCAGGATCCGTATAATAAGTTTTTTTTGTTAAATCAGTTGCATACCTTTCTATCAAAGATACTCTTTCCCTTGGACTACTAACATCTATAAAATCATCCATCTTCTCACATCCTATCTACACCATAGTATAACAAAAAATTATTTTATTTACAAGAAAAGTAAAAACACAAAATACCAATTGAATACATCCATAAAATCATATATAATTTATATGGTGGTATTATGCAAAGATATATGGTAACAAATAAAGAATTAAAACTAGATGATACTGATATTAATCACATTATAAATGTAATGAGAATGAAACAAAATGATAAATTTCAGATAGTATATGATAACGTACTTTATACATGTAATATAACTAACATAGAAAAAAGAAAAGTAGATTATGAAATTATAAAAAAAGAAGAAATAAAATCAAATAAAACACATAAAGTAATAATTGCATGTTCATTAATAAAAGAACAAAAAATGGATTTCCTATTACAAAAAGCAACCGAACTTGGTGTTGATGAAATTATTCCAATAATATCTGAAAGAACAGTTGTAAAAATAGATAAAAAAAACACTAACAAAATAAGTAGATGGATAAAAATATGTAAAGAAGCCAGTGAACAATCTCATAGAATGAATATTCCGAAAATACATGAAATTATTAATCTAAAAGGGCTAAGTGATGTTAAAGCAAATGCGAAAATTGTTTGTAATACAAATGAAATGTCAAAAAATATCAAAAAAGTGTTACAAGATGTGAAAAAAAGTGATACAATGATTATAGTGGTAGGACCTGAGGGCGGATTTAGTGATAATGAAATAAATTATTTACTAGAAAATGGTTTTATAAGTACTACTTTAGGGGAAAATATATTAAGAGCAGAAACTGTTCCTTTATATATATTAAGTGTAATAAATTATGAATTTTTGAGGTGAATTTATGATAAAGGGCATATTAAATTATTTTTCAAGTTTAAATACGGCAGGACAAGCATTATTTGTAGTAGGAGTATTGTTAATAATAACATTTATTGTTCTTTTAATAATTGTATTAAAACCAGAAAAAAATAAAATAAAAAAAATATATGGTGAGAGTGAAATAACTGATAATGAAAATGATTTCGAAGAAAAAATGAAAGATATAGATAATATTAAAGATGCTGATATAAATCTTAACAATGATAGAACAAGAAATTTAAAAAGTATAGTTGATGAACTTAAGACAATGGAAGCAAAAACACCTACTCAAGAAGAAATCATTCAAAAGTATGAAGATGAACAAGAAGATACAGCTATAATAAGTGTTGAAGAATTACTTAAACATAATAACACTTTTACTTATGCAAAAACTGAACCAAAGAAAATAGAACCAAAAGAAGAAGTAAAAGAACAAAAAATAGAAGAAGAATACTTATTTGAAGATGTAAGTAGTAACGCAAAAGTTAATATACCTACACCTACAATTAAAGAAGAAAAAAAGTATACACAATCAAGAGAAATATTCTCATCAGTATTTAGTGATAACACAAGACCAGATGTAAAAAAAGAAGAAAGTAACGAAATGTTTTTAAACTCTTTAAAAGAATTCAGAAATAATCTATAATATAAATTAGATTATTTTTTTGAGGTGATAAAATGAAAGTATCTTTTTACTCTTTAGGATGTAAAGTTAATTTATATGAAAGTGAAGTAATAATAAACATGTTTAAAAAAAGAGGATATGAAATTGTTAACTATGAAGATAAATCAGATATAATAGTTATTAATACATGTACTGTTACAAATACTAGTGATAAAAAAAGTAGAAACATAATAAGAAAATCTATTAAAAATAACCCAAATAGTATAATAGTAGTAATGGGATGTTATAGCCAAGTTAGAAGTGATGAAATATTATCTATACCTGGAGTAAATATTTTGATAGGAAATACAAATAAATCAAAAGTTGTAGATTTAGTAGAAGAATATATTAAAACAAAAAAAGATATAATAAAAATTGAAAACATAACAAGTGTTCCTTTTGAGCCAATGGAATTAGATAAATTTGAAACAAGAACAAGGGGCTTTGTAAAAATACAAGATGGTTGTAATAATTATTGTTCATATTGTATTATTCCATATGCAAGAGGAAATATAAGAAGCAAAAGCAAAGAAGATGTGATAAATGAGGTTAATAAATTAGTAGATAATGGATATAAAGAAGTTGTTTTAACAGGAATTCATACAGGGCATTATGGAAAAGATAAATATGAATATGGCTTTAGTGATTTATTAGATGAGTTATGTAAAATAGATAATTTGCTTAGAATAAGAATCTCATCTATAGAAATAACAGAGTTAGATGAAGAATTTATGAGAGTTTTAAAAAATAATAAAAAAATTGTAGATCATATTCATATACCACTTCAATCTGGTTGTGATAAAACCCTAAAAGAAATGAATAGAAAATATGATACAAAATATTTCTTAGATAAAATAAATGAAATAAGAAATATTAGAAAAGATATTTCTATTACTACAGATTTAATAGTTGGTTTTCCAAATGAAACAGATGAAGATTTTGAAAAAACTTGTGAATTTGTAAAAAAAGTAAACTTTTCTAAAATACATGTTTTTCCATATTCAAGAAGAAAAGGAACAAAAGCAGATTTAATGAATAACCAAATTAGCGAAGATATAAAAAAGACAAGAGTAAAAAGAATGCTTGAAATATCACATGAATTAGAAATATCTTACATGAAAAAATATTTAAACAAAGATGTAGAAGTATTAGTGGAGAAATATGAAAATGGTTATATAATGGGTCATACTTCAAATTATATAGAGGTAAAAAAAATAGGAAAATGTAGCGATGTTACAAATATAGTAAATGCAAAATTAAAAGAAATTGATTATCCAATAATGATTGAATAATCTTTTTTAATATTTATTTGTATTGATAATTGACCCTTCTTATGATATCATTAAACTAAGATACAGCAGTATTGTATCTATAGATATTATTCTGCTTAGTGACTTTAGTTACTGTAGAGTATTAATTATAAGGAATGAGAGGTGATATATTAAAATAAATCTTCTGCCGTAAAACAACGCAAAAATTATAAAAGAAAGGGATACAAATTTTATGAAGAAAATTTTTAAAATTGTGTTATTTATTATTGCTTTTGTTATCACTCCATTTGTAGTGACTGCACAGTCAAGATGGGGAGTTTTAGCAGTTTTAGATAGATGGGCTGTTGATAGTGGTAAACATATGGACTGGTCCGGAAGTACATCATACTCTAGTCAGTGGAATGCAGGTGTTAATGTGTGGAATACTTACAAGCCGGGCGTAATCAGACCTGATGCATGGAATACTGTAAACGATGTTACAATAAAAGATGTTTCATATATAGCACCAAATGTTCCTGCACAAACAGTAATGAATTCGACTGGAAAATCAAATGCAACAATTAGTTTTGCAACAAATCTTATGAATAATTTATCATCTATGCAGAAAAAAATCGTATGTACTCATGAAATTGGTCATGCTTTAGGATTAGATGAAAACAACGACCTTGGAACACAATTAATTATGTATCAAGATATAGCAACCAATACATCCAACAATGTTCTAAACAGTAATGATAAAGCAAATTATGATTATATGTATAATAATAAATATTGAGGAGAAGAAATATGAAAATAAAATTATCAAATATATTAATAGCAATCGCATTAACTATTTTTAGTTGTTTATTTGGTTTAAAATATAATAAGTTTGGAACAAACAAAAACACTGAAACATATTTAGGATTGCCTGTTTATACAGCATTTAATTCAAAAATATATGATACATCTACAATTTTTAATGCAATTAAATATAGCGATTATGCATTTATTGCAAGAGTAAACTTTCTAAAAACAACAGAGTATAAATATGATGATAAGCGCCCGTATACCATATATGATATTAGCGTTATTAAAAATATAAGTGGAGAACTTATCTATTCAAAGAATATTGAATTAATTCAATATGGAGGAATAAATTATGACGAAAAATCATATATCTTTGCCAAAAACGAAAGATATTTAAATGAAGGACACTATTATTTTTTTACGACTCAAACATGGGGGTTAAAAGAAGGCGAAGGAATTATTTTTGAAAAAGCAATTGATTTAGGTGAAACATTAGAACAAAGTGAAGTAGAAGAGTATTCAATTAATAATACATTGAATGAAGATACTTCCTTTAATAATAATTCCTCATCAGTGGAATATAAAAAAACAATCTCTAAGTATGATGTGAGATACAATAATAACTGACAATTTAGATATAATAACTGACAATTTAGATATAGAAGAAAAATGATTATTTAATAGCGAATAATCTTTTTTTTCTTTAAAAGTATTTAACAATTCCTAATTATGTGATAAAATACACTTAGAATAGAATAGGTGGTGTGATATGAAAGTTTCTTTATTAAAAAAAGACAAAATTATATCTGTAGTATTGCCACCACAAATTCATGGTAACTACTGGGTAACTGATAAATCAAAAGATGGAAAAGAAAGAAATTTTATAAATATAGTTGAAGATGGTAATTTTTGGAAGTTATTAAGTAATTATGAAGTATCAATATATGAAAACAATGAATATAAAGAATTTACTACATTAAAAGTCGGGACATTTTATTTACTAAAAGTAAATGGAGAAGAAGACACCTTACTTTATTGTAGTAAAGTATATGAAGATGTAACTGTACAACTATCTTTAAGAAAAGATGCAGATATTATCATAGGAAGTAAAGAAGACGCAAATATTTATTACAGCAATCCTTTTGTAGCAAAAGAACATGCAAAATTATCATATAAAAATGGTAAATTTACTATATCTGAAATATCTAAAGATAGTTATGTTTATGTAAATAACGAAAGAAAAAATGTATGTAATTTAAAAAACGGTGACGTTATATTTATAATGGGATTAAAAATAATCATTATAAAAAACAATATTATAATCAACAATATAGATAAAATCAAAGTAGATGGAAATCTATTTTATGAATCTAAATATCCTAAACAAAATGTAAAAGATTATAATGAAATTGATGAAGAAGTATCTTTATATAAAGCTTCAGATTATTTCTTTAAAGCACCTAGATTTAGAAATAATCCAGATAAAATATCAATAAATGTAGATCCGGCTCCACAAAAACAAAAAGAAGACGATACACCTTTTATATATACAATCGGACCTATGCTTACTATGGGTATGACTTCTATGGTTACTGCTTTTACTGCAATAAGTAATGTAGTAGAAAATAATAGAGATTTTAAAGAAGCAATGCCATCAGTTTTAATAGCAGGAGCAATGCTTATGACAATGATACTATGGCCACTTCTTATGAAAAAATATCAAAAAAAGAAGAAAATTGAAGAAGAAAGAAGAAGAAGAACAAAATATACAGCTTATATAGAAGAAAAAAGAATGCAAATAAGAAGTGTAATGAAAGTACAAAAAGAGGCATTGTTAGAAAGTTATCCACCTCTAGAAGAATTAAAAAAAGTTATACTATTTAAAAAAACAAATTTATGGGAAAGAGAAAAAGATCAAGATGATTTTCTTAGATTACGTGTTGGAACAGGAACAGAACCAGTTAATCTTGATATTAAGTATCCAGAAGAGCATTTTACAATAGATGAAGATGATTTAAGAAGTATAACTAATACTTTAGTATCCGAATCAAAAGATTTAGAAAATGTTCCAATAACTATTTCATTTGTAGAAAAATATATATCTGCATTAGTAGGAGATAGTCCTATTATAGAAAAAATATCATATGGATTAATACTACAACTTATTGCATATCACAGTTATGATGATTTAAAAATAGTATTTTTTACAAATGAAGATAAAAAAGAATATTGGGAATTTGCAAAAATTTTACCACATTGTTGGAATGATGATAAAACAATGAGGTTCTTTGCTACAAATGTAGATGATATGAAACAAATATCTTCATATTTAGAATCAATTTTCGAATCAAGAAGCTATAGAGAAAATTCAGGTAGTATATTAGATTATAAACATCATAAACCATATTACTTTATTATTACAGATGATTTTAAAACAGCAAGAGATATTGAAATAATAAAAGATGTACTAGAACAAAAAACTAATGTTGGATTTTCACTATTTATATTAAATGATAAATTAACTAATTTACCAAATGAATGTATGAGTTTTATCTGTATTGGTCATAACAATAGATCAGTAATATTTGAAGACGAACTTGTTACTAATAAGCAAAAGAAATTTGTTGCTGATATAGATGAATCACTAAATTTAGAAGAATGTAGTTTAAAACTGGCTAATATACCAATTGATAGTTCAAACGACGATTCATCTTTTCCAAAATTAATATCATTCTTAGAAATGTATAATGTTGGTAAAGTAGAACAATTAAATTCATACAACAGATGGCAAACAAATGTGCCTATTAATAGTTTACAAGCACCACTTGGTATAGATAAACAAGGAAATACATTTAAGCTTGATTTACATGAAAAATTTCATGGTCCACATGGCCTTATAGCCGGTACAACAGGAAGCGGTAAAAGTGAATTAATTATCACGTATATACTTTCACTCGCAGTTAATTATCATCCAAATGAAGTATCATTTATAATAATTGATTATAAAGGTGGTGGAGTAGCACTTGCATTCGAAAATAAAGAGGTGGGAAGGAAACTACCACATATAGCAGGTACTATTACAAATTTAGATACAGTAGAAATGCATAGATCACTTGTATCAATAGAAAGCGAATTAAGAAGAAGACAAAAAGCATTCAATAAAGCAAGAGAATTATCAAATGAAAGCACAATAGATATTTACAAATATCAAAAATTATATAGAAATGGTGTAGTAGACGAACCAATATCGCACTTATTTATAATTTGTGATGAATTCGCTGAATTAAAAGTACAACAACCAGAATTTATGGATCAACTAATAAGTACTGCACGCATAGGAAGAAGTTTAGGTGTTCATTTAATACTTGCAACACAAAAACCATCAGGAGTAGTAGACGATCAAATATGGAGTAATAGCAGATTTAAAATATGCCTAAAAGTACAAGAAAAAGAAGATAGTATGGCTATGATTAAATCTCCTGATGCAGCAATGATAAAAAATGTAGGAAGATTTTTCTTGCAGGTTGGTTACAACGAATTTTTTGCAGAAGGACTTGCTGCTTGGTCAGGAGCACAATATATTCCAACAGACAAACCAAAGAAAAAAATAGACAATTCAATTAATTTTATTGATAATATTGGATATGTTATAAAAAGTACTGATGATGAAAAGAAAGTAAATATAAACAACTATGGTGAACAATTAACTAACGTAATCAACTACTTAATTACAGTTGCAAAAGAAGAAAAAATCGAGGTAAAACAATTGTGGTTAGATAAAATACCAGATATAATATATGTAGATAAACTAAAAGAAAAATATAACTACACAAAACTACCATATATTATTAATCCAGTTATTGGTGAATATGATGATCCATCTAATCAAAAACAAGAATTGTTAACATTAGATTTATCTCATAATGGAAATACTATAATTTATGGTGGCTCTGGAAGTGGTAAAAGTACCCTTGTTAGTGATGTAATATATTCATCAATAATAGATCATGATGCAAATGAAGTAAATTTCTATATAATGGATTTTGGTTCAGAAATACTAAGAATATTTAAAAAAGCACCACACGTAGGAGATGTTATATTAGTAAATGATG
Organism: uncultured Mollicutes bacterium; assembly: GCA_900550145.1. Lineage (GTDB taxonomy): Bacteria > Bacillota_I > Bacilli_A > RF39 > UBA660 > CAG-1193. Next base: position 6,973 of record URRF01000017.1, on the reverse strand, counting down.
TAGAAAAAGTTACTAACTTGTTTAAAATGTTAAATTCTCTAATAAACACAAGAAAAAAACTATTTGTAGAATTTAATGGAAATTTTAATTACTATAATAGAAAATCAAATAAAAAAGTTCCACTAATAGCAGTAATAATAAATAACTTTGAAGCATTTTCAGAAAATTATGAAAAATATGAAGATACATTACTACAATTAACAAGAGAAGGACCAAAGTATGGAGTAGTATTTATAATAACTGTAAATGGAGTTAACTCCGTTAGATATAGATTAAAACAAAACTTCAGTCAAGAATTTGTATTACAAATGAATGATGATGCTGATTATATTTCAATACTTGGAAATACTAATAAAGTATATCCATCAAAAATATTTGGAAGAGGATTATTAAAATTAGATAAAGTTTATGAATTTCAAACAGCATATCCATATAATCCTGAAAATATGTCAGAATATATAAGCATAATTTGCACAAAACTAAGAGATAAAACAAAGATATTTGCAGAACCAGTTAAAATATTACCAGACATAGTTACAGAAGATTACATAAGCTCAAAATTACTAGGACTTGAATCAGTTCCAATAGGAATAGATAAAAGTTCATTAGCAATATCTTGTTGGGATTTCAAAAACAATTACACAACAATGATATCTGCATTAGAATTTAATAACATGAAATTCTTTATTAAACCATTAATAAACGAATTATCTAATTTAAAAAATACAACGATATTAGTAATGGATGCAATAAAAGAAATTAATAACATAACTAATAATACAAATTTATTCTATTATGACAAAGATTTTGGTGAAGTAATAAAATCATTACAAGAAACAATATCTAAACAACATAAAGCATATAAAGAAAATAATTACAACAAAGATTTACTAAACAAAGTAAAACCAGTAGTATGTGTAATAATAGGAATAGAATCTTTACTTATGAAGCTTCCTGCTGATACAAAATTGTTATTTAATTCCTTAGTAGAATTGGGAAATACAATACAAACAATCAAATTTATTTTCATAGATACTATTGATATATTTAAGAAAATAGAGTATGATAATTGGTATAAAGCGGTAGTTAAGAATAACCAAGGAATATGGATAGGAAATGGTATAACAGGCCAATATACACTTAAGATTTCTAAAATTACAAGAGAGTTACAAGAAGATGTAGAAGAGGGCTTTGGTTACATAGTAAAAAGAGGTATACCTATTCTTACTAAATTCTTAACTAGTGATGAGGGATATAAAGGTGATGATTATGAATAACAAAATTTTAGTTGAAGTAATTGTCCCTTTACTTAATACTAGCTATGAACTTTATATCCCAATAAATAAAAGAATATCCTCAATAATAAAACTTATTGAAAATAGCTTAAGGGAACTAACTAATGGTTATTATCCGAACAAAGAAAATTCGATAATAATAGATCAAAATTCAGGAAATGTTTATGACATCAATATTACAGTAAAAGAATCAAAAATAATGAATGGTTCAAAACTCATATTGATATAAAGGAAGGTGGTGAAGGGATGAACATTCAAGCAGATACAAGTAGTTTAAGAACATTAGGCAATCAAGTACTAGAGAATGCAAGTGAATATCAAAATGAAGTATTAAAAGTATACGAATCAGTAGATAATTTAAGTGCAAGTTGGCAAGGAGCAGATAACCAAGAATATGTAAATAAAGTAAATGAATATAAAGAATCAATAGAAGCACTAGGAAAAGCAATAGGAAACTATGGACAATTCTTAGTAGATACTGCAACAAATATAGAAAGAGTACAAGATGAAATAAGAAGTAGTGCAAGTAGAATATAACAAAGGAGGGTAAAGATGATAGAAAAAATAAGTTATGAGCAAGTAAATCAAACAGCAGACTCGCTAAACAATTCAGCAAGTAAAATGAAAGAAATACTTGCTGAAGTAGAACAAAGAATGCAAAAAGTAAATACAGAAGATACATGGAAGAGTGCAGCAGCAGAAGAATTATATGCAAAATTCAAATCATTATCAACAAAATTTGAAGCATTCTATACAGCAATAGAAGGATATGCAAGATTCTTACATAATACTGTAGAAACATATAAGGCAGCAGATGCTGCAATAGCAGGTAAGGCAAACGAATTATTAAATGACTAATAGAGTTATATTTTAACTCTTTTTTTTATTTATCAAAAAAACAAATGTTCTCTTGGCAAATAATTTGTTAAATAAATTATCATCTTTAATTTCTTGTCTTAACATTTCAAACAGTAGAAATAACAGTATCAAGTCCCCAATCGCCAAATCTTTCTCTGTTATTAATATTATATGGTCTTAATTCAATACTATTATCTTTCTTACTTTCAGACACTTTTTTTCCTCTTTGATAACAATCTTTTTCAGTATTAAATTTATTCATTCTTCTGGTATCATCTTTAGTTGAATTTAACAAGTGATAATGGATAGCTCTATAAATAGTAGTTGTTGATATAGAAGTAAAACCTTCTTTTAGATAAAGTTGATGAGATTAGATATAACCAGCAATAACATCAGGAGCCCATTTATCTTTTTTCTTTATAATTTTCTTTAGACATATATATATTACATCTTTCTTTATTTTGCTTATAATAAGTGTAATATTTTTATATGTCTTTTTCAATGTAACTTTGTTGCACTTCAGAAAAAAATTTTCCGAGAAGATAAAATTTGACTATTTATTAAATTTATGATATCATTCTTACTTGTAAGACCTCGGTCTTCAACCACTCTGAAAAGGTTAAAAACGAAAAGTACCTTAAAGGTGAGTCTAAGTTAAAAGGAGGGAAAGTATGAAAGCAGTAATAGAAACTGGAGGAAAACAATATTATGTTGAACTAGGTCAAGAAATTTATGTTGAAAAACTAGATAATGAAGCTGGTAAAGAGGTTGTTTTCGATAAAGTTTTAATGGTTAATGGTGTTGCTGGAAAACCATATTTAACAAATGTAGTTGTTAAAGGTGAAGTTGTTAAACATGGAAGACAAAAGAAAGTAGTAGTATTTAAATATAAACAAAAAAATAACTACCACAAAAAACAAGGACACAGACAACCATATACTAAAGTTAAAATAACTAGTATAGAAGAAAGATAATATGATAAAAATAGTAGTAAAAAATGATGTTATAACTATATCTGGGCATGCTAATTATGATGAATATGGAAAAGATATTGTATGTTCAGCAGTAAGTAGTACGGTTATAACTACAATAAATGCTATATTAAGTATTGATAAAAATTCAATTGAAGTAAATGATAATAATCCACTTACAATTAAAATACTTAAGCATAGTGAAGTTGTTGATAAATTAATAAAAAATATGATTAATCTATTAACAGAATTACAAGAAGAATATAAAGATAATATAGATATTAGGAGGTGAGTGTAATGAGATTTAACATTCAGTTATTCGCTCATAAAAAAGGACAAGGTTCTACAACTAATGGTAGAGATTCAGAATCTAAAAGATTAGGTGCAAAAGCAGCTGATGGTGAATTTGTTACTGGTGGTTCAATTATATATCGTCAAAGAGGAACTAAAATTTATCCAGGTAATAATGTAGGTATGGGAGTTGATCATACACTATATGCTAAAATGGATGGATATGTGAAATTTGAACACAAAGGAAGAGACAAAAAACAAGTAAGTGTATATGAAGCTAGGGTTGCCTAGTTTTTTTCTTTAAAATATAGTATAATTAAGAAGGTGATGTTATGTTTGTTGATGAAGTAAAAATAAAAATTATAGCAGGAAATGGTGGAGATGGATGTACTGCATTTAGACGTGAGAAATTTGTACCTAATGGTGGACCTGATGGTGGAAATGGAGGACGTGGTAGTAATATTATTTTTAAAGTAGATAAAGGTTTAAGAACGCTATTAGATTTAAAATACCAAAAAGAGATTAAAGGAAAAAGAGGAGAACATGGCTCTGGTAAAAACAGATTTGGAAAAAATGCAGAGGATGTAATAATAAAGGTTCCAGAAGGAACAACAGTAACAGATCTTAATACAGGTATGGTTATAGCTGATTTAATAAAAGGTGATGATGAAGCAGTTATAGCATATGGAGGTAGAGGAGGAAGAGGAAATAAAGCATTTGCTACTCCTTCAAACCCAGCACCTGATATATCAGAACATGGTGAACCAGGAGAAGAAAGAATAGTTAAAGTTGAACTTAAAATGCTTGCAGATGTTGGATTAGTTGGTCTTCCAAGTGTTGGCAAAAGTACAATATTATCTCAAGTAAGTAGAGCAAATCCTAAAATAGCAGCTTATCACTTTACCACATTATCACCTAATTTAGGTGTTGTAAAAACGAAAGATAATAAAGTATTTGTTATGGCTGATTTACCAGGTCTTATAGAAGGTGCATCAAAAGGAGAAGGACTTGGAGATAAATTTTTAAGACATATAGAAAGAACTAGAATAATATGTCATGTAATAGATATGAGTGGTAGCGAAGGAAGAAATCCAATAGATGATTATATCCTTATAAATAAAGAACTAGAGCAATTTTCAGATAAACTTATAAATAAAAAACAAATAGTAATAGCAAATAAAATGGATATTGAGGGTTCAAAAGAAAATTTAGAAGAATTTAAGAAAAAATTTGATATAGAAGTATTTGAAGTAAGTGCAATAAATAATACAGGACTTGATAAGTTAATTGAATATATTGCTAAAACTCTTGATGAGATAGAGGAAACACCTTTATATAAAGATACTGAAATAGAAAGTCATGTATTATATAAGTTTAAAAGAGAAAAACCATTTACTATTACAAAAGAGTCAGATGCTTGGATAGTAAGGGGAGATACAGTAGAAAAATTATTTAAAATGACAAAATTCAATTCCCAAGATGGGACATTAAGATTTGCAAAAAAACTTAAAAATATGGGTATAGACGATGAGCTTAAAAGATTGGGTGCAAAAAGTGGAGATACAGTTAGAATATTGGACTATGAATTTGAGTATATTGAGTAGAACCTATTTTATGTTTTAACATACAATATTATGAATAATAATAAATACCTCTTCTATAGAAAGCGAGGGTGTATGGCAAAAGTATTAACAAAAAGAGAAAAAGAAGTGTTTGAACTATTGATTTTGAATAAATCAACAAAAGATATTGCAAAAGAACTTAATATAAGTGAAAAAACAATTAGAAATCATATTTCAAATGTAATGCAAAAGCTAGGTGTTAAAGGAAGAACACAAGCCGTAATAGAACTTATAAAACTAGGAGAATTATCATTATAAAGTCACAAAAGTGACTTTTTCTATTTAAGTTCTTATTTTATTTAATAATCATATTATTAATTAGAGGTGTTTATATGCTAAAGAATATGACTATTAAAAAAGTTTCACTTGCCACTATATTACTTTTAATATGTGCTTTATTTGTACTATTTCCAAGGGAAAATGAATATAAACTAGATTTGAATGGAAAAACGAGTATAGAGTATGTAAATAATGATGAAACACATGAAATATATTTAGTAAACAAAGACAATTATGTATCAAGGACAAAAGTATTATTAAATGAAGATGAAGTTGAGAAAAAAATAAGAACATTAATTGAATATCTAATAATTGATGGTAAGAAAGAAAGTAATATACCAAATGGTTTTAGAGCACCAATACCTAGTGGAACTGAAATATTAAGTGTGGATTTAAAAGATGGTTTATTAAAAATAGATTTTTCAAAAGAAATACTTGAAATAAATAAAGAACTAGAAGAGAAAATGTTAGAGGCAATAGTATATAGTTTAACTTCAATAAAAGAAGTAAATGGAATAATGATATATGTAGAAGGAAATTTACTAACAGTTTTACCAAAAAATAAAACTAATTTGCCAACGGTTTTAACAAGAGATATAGGTATAAACAAAATATATGATATAACCAATACAAAAGATATTAGCAAAACAACTATATATTATATAGGAGAAAATAATGATAATTATTACTATATACCAGTAACTAAAATTGATAATAGCAAAAAAGATAAAATAAAAATAATAATAGATGAATTATCAAGTGGACCATCTTATCAAGGAAATTTAATGAGTTTTATGAATCTTAATACAAAACTCATGAATTATGAAATCAAGGATAAAAGCATGTATTTAGTTTTTAATGATTATATACTAGATAACATTGATGAAAAGAAAGTTATGGAAGAAGTTATATATTCAATTAGTTTATCAATTGGAGAAAATTATAACGTAGATGAAGTAATATTTATGTTAAATGATGAAGAAATAACAAAAAGTGTAATAAAAGCTCTTGAATAATAAGAGCTTTTATTGTATAATCTTATTGTTCACTTGAGATGTCCTCGTAGCTCAGCTGGATAGAGCAATCCCCTTCTAAGGGATCGGTCGGGCGTTCGAATCGCTCCGGGGACGCCATAAGAATATAACTCTCATAATGAGAGTTTATTTTTTTGTAAAAAAATATAAAGTAATTATTTTATATAAATTAAAAAATATAAAGTATGTTATAATTACACTTGGAGTGATTTTTATGGATTTAATAATAATATTGGTACTTATAATTCTTACAATAATATTTTTTAGAAGGTTTAGCAATGTAGTATATATTATATGTATAATAGATATGTTTTTAAGAATCATATCAAAAATAGAAGTATTACTTGGCATTAAAGAAATTTCTAACTTAGTGAATAGATACTTACCAGATTCGTTATTAGCAGTAATAAATTCCCATTCATCTGGTATAATAAACACAATATTAGTATGGTTATATGTAGGAATATATGTAATTTTCTTATATTACGTAGTATGTACATTCTTTAGAAAAAAGAAATAGCAATCGTGAAGTTGTAAGATAAAAGTAGACACAAAAAGAACGTGTTTACTTTTTCTTTTGTTAAAATAGAAATAGGAGGTAAAAATATGGCAAAGAAAGGTCA
>URRF01000016.1 GCA_900550145.1 uncultured Mollicutes bacterium | reverse complement strand
CGCACGCCTGATAAGCGTGAGGTCGATGGTTCAAGTCCATTCAGGCCCACCATTTATACGCCTCAATAGCTCAGTTGGTTAGAGCACTTGACTGTTAATCAAGGGGTCCTAGGTTCAAGTCCTAGTTGGGGCGCCATTTTTTTGGCCAGTTGGTGAAGTGGCTTAACACACCGCCCTTTCACGGCGGCATTCACGAGTTCGAATCTCGTACTGGTCACCATATTAGTGTATGACAGATCTTTATTTTAAAGGTTTGTTTTATTTTATACTCCGAAACAATTTTTAAAAGTATTTATCAGTAGTTTCAGCCATTTCCTTTCTTGTATAATCAAGTCGTTAGCTGATGTGATACAAGAGAAGTGCAAAAGAATATGAAGCTCCATCTACGGGTAAGTAATAGTTATAAAGATGGTTGACATATTAAAGGGCTGTCAATGGGCTTACATATTTATGGTAAAATCACGTTTTTAGATGTGAATTTTTATTTATTAGGTATTGCATTATTGTTATATTTTTGTTAAAATTATTTTGTTATTTGGCCAGTTGGTGAAGCGGTTAACACATCACCCTCTCAAGGTGACATACATGGGTTCAAGTCCCATACTGGCTACCAAGTGTTTGTTACAGCATAAAATATGCTGTTTTATTTTGTTTTATATGTTATAATTAAGAATATTAATAGATTATCATAGGAGATATTATTTATGAAAAAGAAAAATTTTATTGATGGTGCAATCATATCCACCTTATGTTTAATTGTATGTAAGATATTGGGATTAGTTTATGTAATTCCATTTTATAAAATTATTGGTTCAAAGGGAGGAGCACTTTATAGTTATGCTTATTCAATATATGCTGTGTTCCTTAATTTATCAACAGTAGGTATTCCTTCTGCTATAGCAAAGATTATTAGTGAGTATGATACTTTGTCTTTTAAATATTTAAAAGACAAATCTTATAATATTGCAAAAAAGATGTTATCGTTTATAGGAATAATTAGTTTTTGTATAATGTTTTTATTTTCTGATCTTATTGCAAAAGGTATAATTGGTGGGGTAACTGGAGGGAATACGGTAGAGAGTGTATCTATTGCTATAAAGGTTGTTTCACTTGCTCTTTTAGTAGTTCCTAGATTGAGTATTTTAAAGGGCTATTTTATAGGGAATAGATATTTAAGAGAAGGAAGTATATCTGGTATTATTGAACAATTTGTTAGGGTATTGGTTATTATATGTGGTAGTTATATAACGGTTAAGGTATTTAATTTAGATGTTGAGAATGCTGTTTATGTTGCAGTTTTAGGAGCTTCTGTTGGTGCTTTTGTGTCTTATGTATATTTGAAGAAGAAATCTTTGCCAATATTAAAAAATAATGAAGAGGCAGAAATTACAGATGAAGAGGCAAAAGTTACTAATAAAATGCTTATAAAAAAGATTGTTGTATATGCAATTCCATTTGTAATTATTTCGATGCTTCAGTCTGCTTATAATGTTGTTGATACTTTTACAGTAGTAAAGACACTTACTAGTATTGGTTTTAGTGCAGAAGTTGCAGAAACAACAATAGGTGTAATAAGTACTTGGGGTTCTAAACTTAATATGATAGTTGTATCTATTTCAATAGGTATTACGTCTAGTTTGATTCCTAATGTAGTAGGAAGTTATACTAAAGGTGATTTTAAGGACATTAATGATAAAATAAATTTAACATTTAAAATGCTTATATATTTAACTGTTCCTATGGCGATTGGTATGAGCTTTTTATCTTTACCTATTTGGCACGTTTTTTATGGAGTAGATGAGTTAAGTACTAGTATATTTAAATATTATATATTACAAGTTATTTTATATGGTTTATTTACAACTTTGACTACGATTACTCAATCTATGAATCAATCGAAAATAACTATTGGATCTTTAATAATAAGTTTTGTTATTAAGCTTGTTTTAAATGTTCCAATGATGTATTTATTAAGTTATGTTGGGGCTCCTGCATATTATGGTCCAATTATAACTGATGTTTTATCTATATTAATTGTGTTAATTGGTGTATTAGGAGTTTTAAGTAAAAAATATAATTTTAGTTATATGGAATTATTTCCTTATACTTTAAAAGTGATGGTATCTTTAAGTGCAATGCTTGTGGTACTTAGTTTATTAAAATTAATTTATTTTGATAATGTGACTGTATTATCTGCAATTATAACTATTGTTATATATACAGTGGTTGGTGGATTTACATATTTTTATGTATCAAGTAAGTTCAAGCTATTAAATCAAATATTAGGTGATAATTATTTTTCTAAGTTAAAAAATAAATTTATTAAGAAAGGTAAGGAAAATGTATGAATGTTTTGATTGTGCCTTCTTGGTATCCTGAGGGGAATGATGAATTATTAGGAATTTATCATAAGGAATTTGCGAGTGCGATATCTGATTATGTTAATACTAATATGTTATATATTTATAGAATTGGTCTTAGTTATGTGTTTAAATATCCGTTTATGAAAAAATTAGAAATAGATGATTTAGGAACATATAAAGTATATAAATTTAAGATGCTTGATATTGGTAAAATATTTCCTAAATTACAAATGAGATTATATGCAAGAAAACTAGAGAAGAGTTTTAAGAAGTATTTGAAAGATAATAAGTTTCCAGATGTTATACATGCTGAGGTTACTTTGCCAGCTGGCTATGCATGTGCAAAATTGGGTAAAAAGTATAATATACCAGTATTAGTTACTGAACATTCTTCTAATTATTATCAATATTTTAAAGGAGATAATAAAGAGTTTGGTGATTATGTTTTATCAAATACTTTATTTAGTACAGTTAGTAGATATATGAAAGATGAGTTGTCTCTTTCTTGTTGTGAGATAATTCCTAATATAGTAGATGTGGGTGTATTTAATAAAAAAAGGTATAAAAGGGGAGCTACTTTACGTTTAGTGGTTGTGGCTGGATTTAGGAATGGTAAGAATTTAGATGATATAATAAAATGTGTGGATGTATTGGTGCATAAGAGAAATATGAATGTTCATCTTGATATGGTTGGTGATGGATATTTAATGGAATATTTAAAAGAGATGGTAGGTAATTTAAAACTTAATGATTATGTTACTTTTACTGGAAGAAAGAGTAAGGAAGAGGTATCTTCTATATTAGCAAATAATGATATATATTTGATTGCAAGTGATACTGAAACATTTTGTATACCAGGAGTTGAAGCACTTGCGTCTGGTTTGGTGTTGGTAAGTTCTAGGTGTAAAGGGCCTTTAGAATATATTGATAGTAAATGTGGTGAATTTTTTGATGCTCATGATATAGAGGGTATGTGTGATGCAATAGAGCGTGTTAGTAAAAAGTTGGATAAATATGATGTGAATTATTTAAGAAGTGTTTCTTTAAAGTATTCAAGAGAAAATGTAGCTAATATTGCAATAAATGTATATAAAAAGATGTTAGATAAAAATAAAAAAGCACATTAGTTAAATGTGCTTTTAATAATTTCACTAGAGGCCGACCCCCTGAGAAGCGACCTCAAAAAGAATAAAAAGGGGTTGGCTAGTGTGATACTAGCAGCCAATCCAATAATTTGGATTGGTATTTGTTATAATACTTATAAAGTGGTCAGTTGTCAACAATTTTTTACAAATATTTTAAATATTTTGATATAATTGTTTTGGGTGGTGATTCTGTGGATGATTTATTACAATTAAAGGGAGTAGGAGATAAAACTTTGTTACTTTTAAATAAATTAAATATTTATACGATTAATGATTTAATTACATATTATCCTTATAGATATGATTTGTTAAAAAGAACAAATCTTAATAGTGAAAAGGTTATAATTGAAGGGATTGTTGAGACAATACCAAGTGTTTATAGAATTAAATCTAATATGAATAAAATGCAGTTTAATGTGAATGCTTTAAATAAAATAATTAAGGTAGTGATATTTAATAGAGGGTTTATGAAAAATAATCTTACTATTGGTAAAAAAATAGTTTTAATTGGAAAATATAATGATAAGAGTAATACATTAACTGTATCTGATATATTATTTAATATTGATTTAACAACACCTAAAATAATTCCTTTTTATAGTACGTGTGATGGACTTAATAAAAAAAATTTTCATACTATTATAAATAATGCGTTATCAACTCATCCATTAGTAATAGATTATATTCCAGATTATATTAAAAATATGTATTCTTTTTTGAATAAGTATGATTCACTTATTAATATACATAATCCAAAGGATATTTCTATTTTAAAAAAAGCTATGATTCGTCTTAAGTATGAAGAGTTATTTATGTTTATGCTTAAGATAAATATGCTTAAAAGTTATAATTCAGAAATATCTAAAAGTTATAATAAAAATGTTGATGTATCTTTGATAGATAATGTGGTAAAGAATCTTCCTTATAATCTTACACCTGATCAAAATACATCGTTGTATGAAATAATAAATGATTTAAATAGTGATAAAAAGATGAGTAGGTTATTAGAGGGAGATGTAGGTAGTGGTAAAACTATAGTTGCATTTATTGCAATATATGGGATGATTAAGTCGAATTATCAGTGTGCACTTATGGCACCTACTGAGATACTTGCAATGCAACATTATGTAAATTTTAAGAAAATGTTTGGTGATGTTAATGTTGAGTTATTAACTGGTAGTATTTCAAAGAAGAAGAAGGAGGAAATTAATAAAAGGTTAGAAAATAATGAGATAGATTTTATAATAGGGACGCATGCGATAATCCAAGATGATGTAAATTTTAGTAATTTAGGACTTGTTGTTACTGATGAACAACATAGATTTGGTGTAAATCAAAGGAATAATTTAAAAAACAAAGGAATTATGCCAGATATACTTTATTTAAGTGCAACTCCTATTCCGAGAACTTATGCACTTACAATATATGGTGATATGGATATAAGCATAATTAAGACAATGCCTGTTGGTAGGAAAAAGGTTTTAACTATATTAAAGGATGAAAGTGAGATAAAGGATGTTCTTTATATGATAAAGAAAGAACTTGATAAAAAACATCAAATTTATGTAGTAGCGCCTTTAATAGATGGTGAAAATAATGATAGTGTTACTACACTTGTGAGACAATATTCTCTTGCGTTTAAAAATTACAATATAGGTATGCTTCATGGTAAATTAAAACCAAAGGATAAAGATGATGTAATGAAAAAATTTATAGATAAGCAGATAGATATACTTATAAGTACAACTGTAATAGAAGTGGGTGTGGATGTTAAGAATGCTACTATGATTGTTATTCACAATTCAGAATTGTTTGGGCTTTCTACTCTTCATCAGTTAAGAGGTAGGGTTGGAAGAAATGATTTTGATTCTTATTGTATTTTAATTGGAAATAAGAATAATGAAAGGAATAAAATAATGCAAAGAGTTAGTGATGGATTTACTATTAGTGAGGAGGACTTTAAATTAAGGGGTTCTGGGGATTTATTTGGTGTGAAACAAAGTGGTGATTTGAATTTTAAAATAGCTGATTTGAGGAAAGATTTTAAGATATTATTGCAAGCAAAAAAAGATAGTCAAGAATTTTTAGGAAGTGGTAATTTGGACAATTATGAAGATATAAAAAAAGAGATGTATAGGAGTTTAAATTTAGTTGATGTTTAATAGAATATATATAGAAATCACAAATGTTTGTAATTTGAATTGTGATTTTTGTCCTCATACCAATAGAAAAAAGAAGTTTATGAGTGTAGATGAATTTACTTTAATTATGGAAAAAATAAAGGGATATACAAGCTATATATATTTGCATGTAAAGGGTGAACCTTTAATTCATCCTGAACTTGATAAGATATTAAAAATAGCAAATAGTTATAATTTAAATGTAAATATAACTACTAATGCAAGAATATTAAAAGATAAATTAGATATAATTGTTAATAATAAAATTAGGCAATTAAACATAAGTTTACATAGTTTTGATTCGTTAGATGAGATAGAAGAAATATTATATGTAATAGATAAGATAAGTGATTCATATATATCTTTAAGATTGTGGAATAATAAAGATAATAGTGATATATTGAAATTATTAGAAAGACATTATAATAAAAATATTACAAATGATAAAAGGTTTACGCTTGGGGATAATGTATTTTTAGATAGGGATGTATTATTTTCTTGGCCAGATATAAATATTGATGAAATAAGTAAATATGGAACATGTAAGGGTGGAAAGAATCAACTTGCTATATTAGTTGATGGTACTTTAGTACCTTGTTGTCTTGATAATGATGGATATAATAAGTTGGGAAATATATTTGAAAGTGATTTGGAAAGTGTATTAAAAAGTAATAATTATAGAAAAATAGTAAATGGATTTAATAATAATATATTAGTAAGTGAATTATGTAAAAGATGTGGTTATATAAAGAGATTTAAAGGAGGGATATAGTATTAAGAAATATAAGGAAGTAAATATTAGTTTCTATAATAAGAATGTAGCAGAAGATATAAAAATAATGCATATTAGTGATATACATTATTCTGGGTTAAAAGATAGTAGTAGATTAGAGAAATTATATAATATTATAAAAAATTATAAAACTAATTATATATGTATAACAGGTGATTTAATTGATTCGAATAATGTAGTAGAAAGTGATATTAATTCTAAATATTTAATTGAATGGATAAAAAAATTAAGTAAGTTATCTGTAATACTTATATCACTTGGTAATCATGATATATTTTTAAGAAATAAGCATAAATTAGTTAAATATTATAATAAAGATTTTTGGAATAGGATAAGAAGTATAAATAATGTATATGTACTTGATAATGAAGCTTATTCTGATAAAAATATATATGTTTATGGCTTTACTTTATCTTATGAGTATTATTATAAATATAAAAAAGAAAGTGTTAAATTATTATTAGATGAAATAAATAAAAATAGGGTAAACGAAATAAATGAAAATAAGCTTAAGATATGTATGATGCATTCGCCACTTAGATTAAGTGAAAAATCAGTAAAGGAAAAATTTAATTGTTATGATTTGATATTAACAGGTCATATGCATAATGGTGTAGTTCCGCCTATAATAGATGAGATATTTGATAATGATATAGGTATAATATCTCCTGGTAAGAAATTGTTTCCTAAGATGGCAAGGGGTATTATAATTGATAATAATATTTTATCGATATCTGCTGGTATGATAAAGTTTCATGTTACAGTTACGCCTTTAATAAGATGGGCTAATATTATATATCCAATTCCGATAAATATAATAAACGTTACTAATAAAAAATGTGATACTAAAAAATCATATAGATATGTTAAGCAAAATTATTGACAAAAATTTTAGATTATATTCTCAACTTAAACATTTTTTAGAAAGTAAAATCTTCCTAAACCTTTAAGACAGAAATAATTGAAGAAATTTCATATTTAAAATATACTGATGGTAATGGAAATGATGTTAATAATATTGACCATATTGCTAATATAAATCCATTTAGATATAGAAGTTATTATTATGATAAAGAAACAAATTTATATTATTTAAATAGTAGATATTATAGTCCAACATTTGGTAGATTTATAAATGCTGATACTGAATTTGGTAGAGACTACGAAATTATGACTTATAATTTGTTTGTATATTCTAATAATAATCCAGTTTCATTTATTGATCTTAATGGAAATTTTGCTATTGCACTTCCTGCTGCACTCACTGTCTTTAAATATGTTGTTGGGTGTGCAGTTGCTATTTGTCTTACTAAGGTTGCAACACTAGCATTAAAATCTGTTGCTAGTGATGTTATTTCAGCAGTTGAAAGAAAAAAAGTAAAAGTTGAAGAACAAGTAAAAGAACAAGTAAAATCTACTGTATTGCCAAAAGATAGCGTGAAAAAATCAAATGAAAGTAATAAGCAGTCTAAGCCATGTACAAGGGCTTGGGTATATGCAGGAGATGTATATAGATCATATAGATTAACTATAGAGGAATCGGCTATTGCTGTACAAGAAAATTATAAGAGTGTTATGTGTGATACTAAAGCTGATGCAGAGAAAGTAGCAATTTTAGCCGCAGAAAAACAAAATTCACATTATTATCATGATGATGTTCATTTTAATAAAAGGGGATATTATCCACACTTCCATGTTTATGGAGTTGTAGAACCTGGAAATCATCCACATATATGGTATATTTCAATACCATAGAAGTATTTAGTTAGGAGGCATTTTATGCAAGTAAAAAAAATTAATAATAATGCATATAAAAAATTAATTATGTATGCTTATGAAATATGCGATAAGGTTGAATTGAAAAAAATTAAACATTTTGTGGTTAATAAAGAAAAAAAACAAGAAATTTTAAAAATTATAATTTCAAATCCAAAATTTACAAAAGAGAATTTAATTAAAAATTATTCAGAAAAAACTTTAGATGATATATATTTTGAATATAAAGATGATAATAGGTTTTTTTGTGATAATGAAATAAGAAAAAAACTTCATTATAAAAATGATGTAGAATATCAAAATGTACTAACTAAATATAAAAAAAGTTATATTAATTCAATAATTGAGTTGTTTTTATATAATGAGAGGTGTATTAAGTTTTTAGAAAAGTATGAGAACAATATTATTGATAAAATTAGTACAGAGTATGAGGAATATTATTATTTTAAAATGGATAAACACTTTATTGATTTCTTTATGAATGAAACAGATAATATATATGATTTTACATTTCCATATAATTTAGAAAATTTATGTATATATATAAATGATGATATTTGGCTTGAGTCTGTTGCAGATGATAAATTATGTTTTATAAATTGTAGAACTGAAGAAGAATATGAAAAATTAAAATCGTTTGGTATTAATTTTGTAAAAGAAAAACATAAAAAAGAGTTAATTTAAAGAAAATTTGAAGTGATAAAGTAAAAGTAGATACATAAAAAGAATGTGAATATTCAAATAATGAATTTAATATAAAGATTAATTATGATATAAATAATAATATAGTAAGAAAAGATTATAAATTTGGAGTTATAAAAAATGTTATAGAAAATATATATAATGATGAAGACTCTATTATTCAAACAAAATTTGATGAAAATAAAATAAATTATAATTATGATGAGTTAGGGAGAATTACTAATAGGAATATAAATAACTGTCTTAATACAAATTATAGTTATGTAACAAATGGTTGTAGAACATCATTGGTAGTAAAAAGTATAGATAACAATGGTGATAAATATAAATATAATTATGATGTTTTAGGTAACATAACTCATATATATCATAATGGTACATTAGAAAATGAGTATTTTTATGATGAATATAATCAACTTATAAAAGAACATAATTATATATTAAATAATACAATAAGATATAAATATGATAATTATGGAAATATCTTATTCAAAAAGACATATAAATTAAATACATATAATCAATTGAGTCAAAATATTTATGAGTATAAAAATGTTAGATTGAAAGATCAATTAACTAAATTTAACGATGATATAATAATATATGATGCAATTGGAAATCCACTTAATATTGGGAATACTGTATTAACATGGATAAATGGAAGGCAATTAGCAAGTTATGATGATGGAATAAATCAAATTACATATAAATATAATATTGATGGTATAAGAAATAGAAAAATAATAAATAATGTTGAAACAATATATAAATTAGAAGGGAAAAATATTATATTTGAAAAAACAAATAATAATGTGATATACTATATTCGTAATGGTGTAGATGATTTAATTGGATTTAAGTATAATAATGAAGTTTATTATTATCAAAAAAATAATCAAAATGATATTATTGGTATATTAGATTGTAATTATAATATAGTTGCAAAATATCAATATGATAGTTTTGGAAAAGTGATTTTGATAACAGATGGTAATGACAACATTATTACAGATAATGGGCATGTTGCGCATATAAATCCATATAGGTATCGTGGTTATTATTATGATAAAGAAATCAAATTATATTATTTGAACAACCGTTATTATAATCCCGAGTGGGGAAGATTTATAAATGCAGATGGAATTATAAATGCAAATAGGGATATTGTAAGTTGCAATTTATATGCATATGTTTCAAATAATTTTGTAAATAAGTTTGATTCTTCTGGTAGAGCACTTTTTTCATTATTTTTAAAGGTCGCAATTGCGGTTGTTGTTGCTAAAGTTGTTGCATTAACGGCTTCTAAAATATGTTCAAAGAGTTTGCCGCTTGCTTCTAAAATGCTTGATAAATCATTAATTGATAACAAAAAAACATTAAAAAATTCTATCTTTTATGATGATGTAAATAATATAGGTGTGAAAGTTACTCAAAACTCTAAAGAAATAAATGATATTGTTTCAAATGGAATAAAAAACAGTAATGGAACTTCTTTTAATACTTCAGGAAGTGATATTTTTAATTCTACGAAAGATTTACACTTATCTATAAATAAAGCAGATTATGTAATAAGTGGCACAAAAATTAAAGATAATGAATGGCTTATAGATGTTCATTTAGATGATAAATACGATTTTGAATGGTTACCATTTTATATCAAAGTATTGGTTTATTAACGACATATGAATGGGAAATAGAATATCAATTTATTTATAGGGAGTGATTTTATTTGAAAAGTAATTATTTATTTTCTCACAAAAAAATATATATTTTTATAGTAGTTTTAATTATAATTATATGTTCAGTATTGTTTTATTATAGGTATAATATAAAACTTTGGTTTAATCATAAGGTCTTGTTGCCAATAGGAAATAAAAATCATATTTTGTATCAATCGCTTGGTATAGATCATAGGGGTATATTTGTATATAATTTAGATTATAGAAGAATAAATAAAATAATTAAAAATAGAAGAACTAAAAAAAATGATAATAAACAATTAGACAAAATATTTAATGAAGTGATTGAAGGACAATATGGTTTTTTTAATGATATTAATATTTGTGAGTATATAGATAGAGATAAGCTAACAAGTGAAGAAATGTATTATATATTTATAGAGGATATTTATTGTAAAGAAAATGAGAAAGTTACAAAATGTCGTTTATCTGATTTTGAACTTTTTATAATAGATATTGTTAATAATAAAATATATGAAATTTATTCTGCATAAAGGAGAGTTATTGATTATAATACCTTTAAAGTTCACACTAAATAAAAAGAACCAAAATATGGTAAAATTTATTTAGGAAGGACTTTGGAGGTATTATAATCAAGTATCTTCTTTTTGCTTTTTATTTAATTCGGAAACATAGTTTTTTAACCATTCAATTGGTTCTTGCTCTTCAGCACGTAATTTTAATTTTTCAAAATTACCAATATTTTCATAAATTTTTGAAGTTCTTTTACCATTTATTTTAGTGTTATAAATGATAGAATAATGTTCAGAATTTTTGGATTTAGTTATTTTAATATTCATAATATACACAACCTTACATTATAATTATATCAAAAGTATGACAACGTATGCAGTGCTAAAGTTAAAAATTTGACAAAAAAATAGCCATTTTATAATAGCTTGCAAAGTTTTGGAGTTTTAAAAGTGTTTAAGTTCCGTGGTACTAAAAAATCATATAGATATGTTAAGCAAAATTATTGACAAAAATTTTAGATTATATTATTATTAGAGTGTACAAATGATAAATTTGTGCACACTCTTACTGTTTTGTGTGAGAGTGAATTCAACCAAAACCCCCTGAAAGGAGTCTTCCCCCCAGAAGACTCCGCCTTTTTTAATTGTGAGCACAATATAAATATGTGAAATTTAATTATTTATGATACAATTAACTGTGAAGGTGTGATAATATATTTAATTTGCCATGATAAACGTATTTTAAAAGTGCAAATTTAGGAGGAATTGAACTAAATAAGAGTATTGATTAAATTTTAATTTCTCTAAAACCCCCAGTTTTTTGTTATATTATGGGGGATTTATTATGATAAATATAGAATAATATAATTGAATAAAAAATATTATGAAAGTATGGAGTTGATTTAGTGTTAAGTTTAATAAAAAGATTAGATAAAAAGCAATGGTTACTTATGATTATAAGTGTAATATTTATTGCTTTGCAGGTATTTTTAGATCTTAAGATACCTGATTATATGTCGAATATAACATCTTTGCTTCAAACAGAGGGAACTAAGGTAAGTGATTTGTATATTCCTGGTGGAAAAATGTTGCTTTGTGCTTTTGGTTCTCTTGTATCTGCAGTTATTGTTGGGTATGTTATATCTTTTATTGCGGCATCTTTTTCTAGAAATTTAAGAAAAGATATATTTAGTAAAGTTATGGATTTTGGTATGGAGGAAATAAAGAAATTCTCTACTAGCAGTTTAATAACTCGTACTACAAATGATGTGACGCAGGTTAGAATGTTACTTTCTATGGGATTACAAATGCTTATAAAGGCACCCATTACTGCTGTTTGGGCAATACTTAAAATATTAGGTAAGAGTTTTGAGTGGAGCATTGTTACTGCAGTTGCTGTATGTATTCTTTTATTGATTATAAGTGTTATAGTTATATTTGCTATACCTAAGTTTAAAATTATTCAAAAGTTGACTGATAATTTAAATAGAATTACTTTAGAGGGCTTAAAGGGTATTAGAGTAGTTAAGGCATATAATGCAGAGGAATATCAAGAAAGTAAGTTTGAGAAGGCAAATGATGAACTTGCTAGTACTCATTTGTTTACTCAAAAGATAATGTCTATAATGTCACCTGGTATGTATTTGATAATGAATGGATTAACTCTTTCTATATATTTTATAGGAGCAATATTGTTAAATAGTGCTTCTATGATGGATAGAATAGGTATATTTAGCGATATGATAGTTTTCTCAAGTTATGCAATGCAGGTTGTTATGTCATTTATGATGCTTTCTATTGTGTTTATAATGTATCCTAGGGCAAGTGTGTCTGCAAAAAGAATACTAGAAGTTCTTAATACAAGTTCTAAAATTCATGATGGAAGTGTATTAAGTACTAAAAATAGGGGAACAGTTGAATTTAAGAATGTTTCATTTAAATATCCAGATGCAGAGGAGTATATGCTTAGAAATATAAGTTTTAAAGCCAATAAAGGTGATGAGATTGCAATTATTGGTAGTACTGGTTGTGGTAAAAGTACTTTGATAAATTTAATACCGAGGTTTTATGATGCTTCTAGTGGTGAGGTTTTAGTGGATGGTGTTAATGTTAAAGATTATAATTTAGAAAGCTTGTATAATAAAATAAGCTATGTTCCACAAAAAACAGTAATATTTAGTGGAACTGTTAGAGATAATATTTGTTATGGTAATAATACAAAAGGTGAAATAACTGATGATGAAATGAGGAAATCTGCTGAAGTTGCACAGGCATCTGATTTTATAAATAAAATGGAAAATGGGTATGATGCACATATTGCACAAGGGGGTACTAATATATCTGGTGGTCAAAAGCAAAGATTAGCGATTGCAAGGGCTATTGCTAGAGATCCGGAAATATATATATTTGATGATTCATTTAGTGCACTTGATTATAAGACAGATTATTTGCTTAGAAAAAAGTTAAAAGAGTATACAAAGAATGCAACTTTATTTATAGTTGCTCAAAGAATAGGAACTATTAAAAATGCAGATAAAATAATAGTATTGGATGATGGTGTATGTGTTGGTATGGGGAAACATCAGGAATTATTGAAAAATTGTAAGGTGTATAAAGAAATTGCTTTATCGCAATTATCAAAGGAGGAGTTAGAAAATGAATAATAGAAGATCTCCTGCTAGTAAGCCAAAGGATTTTAAAAAGGCAATTATTAATTTGTTTGGTTATTGTAAGGATTATTATAGATTAATAATATTTGCAATTGTTTTATCTATTATTAGTTCTATATTTTCTATAATTGGGCCAGGTAAGGTTCGTGATATAATAAATGAAATAACTATTGGACTTACTAGTACAATAAATATGGAAGTTATTAAAGATATTACGTTGTTTCTTGCTGTAATGTATGTTTTAGGTGCGATATTTCATTATGTAGAAGCATATTTGATGGCAATAATGACTAATAAGCTTTCTAAAAATTTAAGGAATAAAATATCAGTTAAAATAAATAAAATACCACTTAAATATTTTGATTCTACTAGTTATGGTGATATTTTGTCTAGGGTAACTAATGATGTTGATACAATTAGTCGTACTTTGAGTGAAAGTGTAAGTGATTTGGTTTCTTCAATAGTTCTTTTTATAGGTGTTGTGTTGGTTATGTTTATAACTAATCCAGTAATGGCAATTACAGGTATATTAGCGTCTTTAATTGGATTTTCTTTACTTGCATTTATATTGGCTAAATCTCAGAAGTATTATGAGATTCAACAAAAAGAGTTAGGTAATTTGAATGGACACATAGAAGAGGCATATTCTGGGCATAATGTAGTTAAGGTATATAATAATGTTGAAAATTCAAAGGATGAGTTTGAAAAAATTAATGAGAAGATGTTTAATTCTTCTATAAAGAGTCATTTTTTATCAGGACTTATGCCTCCAATTATGGGGTTTATTGGAAACTTTGGATATGTTGCTATATGTATAGTTGGATCTATACTAGTAATAAATGGAAAAATTAATGTTGCTACTATTGTTTCGTTTATGATGTATACAAGATTGTTTACGAGTCCGCTTTCAACTATTGCACAAGGCTTTATAGAGCTTCAAAGTGCTGCTGCTGCAAGTGAGAGAGTAAGTGAGTTTTTAAGTGAAAGTGAATTAGAAGATGAGAGTAGTAAAACTTTAGTACTTGATAGAAATAAAGTGGAAGGTAATATAGAATTTAATCATGTTGTGTTTGGCTATGATGATGATAAAAATATTATTAAAGATTTTAATGTAAGTGTTGAGAAGGGTGAAAAAGTAGCTATAGTTGGACCTACTGGTGCAGGTAAAACTACAATGGTTAATTTGTTAATGAGATTTTATGAAATCAAGAATGGAAGTATTACAATAGATGGAGTTAATACTAGAGATATAACAAGGGAAAATGTTCATGATTTGTTTTGTATGGTATTGCAAGATACCTGGGTATTTGAAGGAACTATTAAGGAAAATATTATATATAATAGAAAGAATATAACTGATAATGAAGTAGAGGATGCTTGTAGGGTGGTTGGACTTGATCATTTTATAAAAGCATTACCTCTTGGTTATGATACGGTATTGGATGATATTGAAAGTTTATCTGCTGGTCAGAAGCAACTTTTGACTATTGCGAGGGGAATGTTAAGTGATGCACCATTTCTTATTTTGGATGAGGCGACTAGTAGTGTTGATACAAGAACGGAGGAACTTGTGCAAAAGGCAATGGATGCTCTTACAAAAGGAAGAACCTCGTTTATTATTGCACATAGATTGTCTACTATAAAAAATGCTGATTTAATATTGGTAATGAAGGATGGTAACATTATTGAGCAAGGTAGTCATAATGAGTTAATGGAGAAGAATGGTTTTTATACAGAATTATATAATTCGCAATTTCAGAATTAATTGTTAAAAATAGTTAAGAATATAAATGGTGGTTTTATGACAAAAAAATACATTTATATTCTTTTTTCTTCATTTGTTTTATTTTTGGTTTTTTCATTCAAGGGTGAAAAAACTATTACTGTTTTTAATGAATACGAATATATAGATGATTATAAGTTTGATAATTATATATTAACTTTTGATGATTGTGAATTAAATTTATCTAATTTTAAGGATGTATTTAGTTATTTTAATGATTTAGAATTTAAGATATTGGAAATTGTTCCATATAAAAATGATAATATTAAGTATTTGTATTATAGTGATAATATGGATTATATAATATCTAATTTTAAAAGCAAATATTTAGATAGCGTTATAGATAAATCTAGTTATATTACTAATATTTGTATTAAAAATGTGAAAATAAATACTGCTAATAAGTATATTAGTGAATTTAGAAATAAGAAAAAATAAAACCCAATTCTATTATTGAATTAGGTTTTGTTTTTATTTAATATTGTATGGATCTGATAAAGAGCCATTGCCTGAGTGATATAGTACATCATTTCTAAGTGCTATTATTGGTTTTATTGATTTTCTCATGTATGCATCAGTTTTCTTAACTCCTTCATAAGTATCAATATAATATACCTTTGATGTATCATTAACATCTGCAGTAATAGTCCAATTGTTTTGATTCAAGAAGTTATAGTTTTGACAGTTTTTAGTATTTGTTGTACTGCAAAGTGGATCTAAACTTGCGTTCATATAATCGTTTACTGTTATAATTGATGCATTTTGGTTATCTAAGATTTTAGTACAAGTATCTACATTTGTTTGCGACATATCTACTTTACCAATACAAACACTGAATTTTGTTAATCTAGATAATCTTTCAGCATTAAATTCTGCTATATCCTTACTATATAAATTGTCTAAATATTCTTTTAATCTACTTATTTCATAATCATTAATACCAACTTGATTGTCTTTGTTATTGTTATATCTATCGTCCCAAGATATATATTCAAATGGTTTATCACTATATACCATTTTTATATTATTAGAAGAGTCAATACCTATTATTCTCCATTTAACACCTGCAAACATTACATAGTTGTTTGGATTTTCACCTCTAAATATATAAGAACCATTGTAATTATATAACCCGTCATTTGTCGTTTCTATATTTTGCATTAATTTGCTTACTAATGTTTTAGAATCTCTATCACAATTTATAAATGGTGTATATATGTATTCACCGTTAATTTTAGTTACTACTACATACGAAGAGCAATTAGCACCTTCTTTATTTTCGCTTATGTATCCAGTTGATATCAAAGTAGATAAATTAACTTTACTTGAATCATAATTTTCTTTTGGTAATAATCCGGTATGTTCGTTATAATATTTTATTGCAGCATTTTTCAATAAATTATTATTTATTCCTTTATTTTTATTTCCTACTATTATAACTGCGATAATGATAATTAATATTATTATAACTATTGCTATTAATAGTGTCCTAAGTAGTTTATTTTCAAATAGTTTTTTTAAATTTTCCATTCTTTCACCTCAGTTAGATTATAACTTTCAATATGATTATTTGTCAACTAATCTATATAAATTAAATGATGGTTGATTAAATAATCTTAGATTTACTTTACTATTTCCAATTCCTCCAGATATATAAAAATCAGTATTACCAATTTTGTAATATGGGTCATAATAATTTTTTGCATTGTTTGGTTTATATATGGCTCCAATTTTTGGGATTCTTACTTGACCATTATGTGAGTGACCTGCAAGAACTAGATTAAAATCATATTTTAAAATTTTATCAATATTATCAGGGTAATGTGTTATAAATATTTTATAGTTATAATTTTGTGTATTTAACTTTTCTTTGACATCATTGTTTATCCCAGATTGTATATCTGTACCAGTAATAAATATACTAGATAGATCCTTACTATATATTACTTCATAATTGTTGTTTAAAGATTTGAAATGTGATTTGTCCATAAGTGCTTCATATGATATGTTGTTTTTATCTTCATCTCCATTTACATAATAATTTCCGTATGTACTTTTTATTTTAGATAGATTGTTAACTAAGATTTTTTCAATGTCTTCTGTTAATTTTGTTTTGTTATCTAATAAATCTCCTGTAAAGAATACTATATCTGGTTTGGTTTCATTTATTAAGTTGACAAGTTTTTTTAGTTTGTTATCATCAACTCCCATTCCATAATGTAAATCTGTGAAATGTACTATTTTTATTCCGTATAGAGATTTTGGAATTTTACTTGTAACTTTGTATTCTCTTATAATTATTCCTTTAGTACCAATAAATCTCATTGTAAGAAAAAGGAATGTTATAATAAGAATTACTGTCAAAATTATTTTCCATTTTAATTTGAGTTTTTTCTTAATCATAAAATCCTCCTATACAGCGCCACTTATAAAATATAAAATCATAAGTATAGTATTATGTATAAAATGTAATGTTATTGTAGTAAATATATTTTCACTATCTGTATATATGTACATAAATATTCCACCAAGTATTCCGTATGGAATTATATATAATAAATCAAGTAAACCAGAATATGTTCCTACAACATGTGCGAGTCCAAATAATAGAAATCCCATAAAAATACTTAATTTTTTATTTATGAATATATTATTAACTGTTTTTCTAAATGCAAGTTCTTCTGCAATTGGTGCGACGATACAAGTGGACATTATACTATAGATAGGTAATATCTTAGTAATTTCTCTTATAGCAGTTTCATTACTTGAATTATCTGTTTTTGTTATGGTAGAAATTATAATATTTGCTATACCCATTAGAAATATTCCAAGTAACCAATATTTGATATATTTGTCTGCATATTTTTCAATATTTGGTTTAAAATCATTTAAATCCTTTTTTAAATCTTTTTTGTATATCAATATTAATCCGATAAGTGGTATTAGTTCTATAATATATATAAAACCAATTCTATATATTATGTTTAATTTTGATATATCAATACCTGTTATAGTTAGAATAAATGTGACTATATAGGAAAAAGAAAAATATAGTGTGAAAATTATAATACTTTTAATTATTTTTTTAATTTTGTCTTTCATAAATCCTCCAATTATAATAATTATAACACAAAAAAGATTGTTTTTTAAATAATATATGATATAATACATTTGACAACGAAGAGTGGGCAATACCCACTCTTTGAATTTGATTGGAGGATATATGAGTTTAGAAGATAAAATCTTGAATGTGATTAAGAAAGATGTAAATAATATTGGAATAGAAATTAAAGAGGTAAAGTATCTTAAGGAAAATGGAGTAAATTATTTAAGAATATTTATAGATAAAGAACCATTTATAAATATAGATGATTGTGTTAATGTTACTAATTTAATAAATCCTATATTGGATAAGTATGATTTTATAGATGAACCATATATGCTTGACATATCATCTGTTAGTAAAGGAGGTAATTATGAATAAGGAAGAGTTTATTAAAGCAGTAGATATTGTGTCAAAGGAAAAATGTATTTCAAGAGATGTAATATTTGAGGCGATGGAATTAGCACTTCAGAGTGCTTATAAGAAAAATTTTGATTCTAAAACTAATGTAAGGGTAAGTATTAATAGAGATACTGGAGATATAAAGGTTTATTCAGTATTAAATGTAGTTGATGAGATTAGTGATGAAGATGAGGAGGCATATTCTAAAATATTAGTGGATGATGCAGAAAAAATAGTTAAAGGGATTAAAGCTGGTGAAACTATTGAAACAGAAGTTACTCCAAAGGATTTTGGTAGAGTAGCAACTGCAACTGCAAAACAAGTAATAACTCAAAAAATAAGAGAAGCAGAAAGAAATAGTATAATGAATGAGTTTGAAGGAAAGCAAGATGAATTACTTGTTGGTATAGTTAGTAGAGAAGATGCTGTTAATTATTATATAGATTTAGGTAGAGCACATGGAATTTTGCCTAAGAAAGAGTTGATTCCTGGTGAGAAAATAGAAATGGGTTCTAGTGTGAAAGTATATGTTACAAAAATAGATGATACTGGTAAGGCACCTTTAATACTATTATCAAGAAGTCATTATGGTTTTATTAAAAGATTATTGGAACTTGAGGTACCTGAATTACAAGAAGGCATAGTTAAGCTTTATAGTGTTGCAAGGGATGCTGGTTCTAGAAGTAAGGTTGCTGTATATTCTGATAATCCAAGAGTGGATGCTATTGGTGCATGTATTGGTGAAAAGAGTTCTAGAATACTTAGAATGATGAAGGAACTTAATGGTGAAAAACTTGATATAGTTTTATATGATAAAGACCCAGTTAAGTTTATTAAAAATGCGTTAAGTCCAGCAAAAGAGGTTAATGTAATTATAATGGATCCTAAAAATAATGTTGCTCTTGCTGTAGCAGAAGGTGATCAATTATCTCTTGCTATTGGTAAAAAGGGTCAAAATGTAAGATTGGCTGCTAGATTAACAAAGTATAGAATAGATGTAAAGACAAATGAAGAATTAAAAGAATCTGGCATAAATATTTCTTTTGAGTAGGTGAAGTATGAAAAAGATACCTATGAGAACTTGTGTTGTTACAAAGGAGAAATTAGAAAAAAGAGATTTAATAAGAGTAGTAAGAACTCCTGTTGGTGAAGTTGAAATAGATTTAACAGGAAAGATGAATGGTAGAGGAGCATATATTAAAAAGGATATAAATGTAATAGAAAAAGCGAAAAAAACTAAGATTTTGGAAAGACATTTGGAAGTAAGTGTTCCTGATAGTGTTTATGAGGAGTTAGAAAATTATGTAAAATAAATGATGAGAAAGAGGTGAAAGATATGATGACAGTTAAAGAGTATGCACTTGATGTAAATAAGGATGTAAAAGTAATTTTAGAGAAATGTGCTTCTTTGGGGTTTGATAAGTATAAAGAAGATGATTTGTTAACAGAAGAAGAGGTAATTGATTTAGATAATGCTGTTTATAGTGAAGATGATGAGGAAGAAAAACTTATTGATAAAGTAGAAGAGATTGTGTCTAATATGAAGGTAGATGATACAGTTAAGGTTCAGAAATTAAAAAAGAAAAGTGAAATAAAAGAACTTTCTGATTTTAAAAATAAGAAAAAAGAGATGTATAAACATAAGGAAAAGCTTATGTCAAATGCACCAAATAAAGAAGATAATAAAATAGTTTATAAGGAAAACATGACTCTTTCTATGTTTGCAAATGAACTTAATGCAAATCCTATTGATTTAATAAAGAAATTTATGTCTTTGGGTGTAATGGTAAATTTAAATAGTCCTATTTCATTTTCTGATGCTGAATTAGTAGCAATTGATTATAATAAAGAATTAAAGAAAGCAGAAACAATGGATGCTACTAATTTTGAAAAGTTAGAAATAACAGATGATGAAGAAAATTTAAAAGAAAGACCTCCTGTTGTTACAATTATGGGACATGTTGATCATGGTAAAACTAGTTTGCTTGATGCAATTAGAAAGTCTAGTATTACAAGTGGTGAAGCAGGTGGGATAACTCAGCATATTGGTGCTTATCAAGTAGAAAAAAATGGTAAGAAGATAACATTTATTGATACACCTGGACATGCTGCATTTACTGAAATGAGGGCAAGAGGTGCTGCTATTACTGATATAGTAATTGTTATAGTTGCAGCTGATGATGGTGTTATGCCTCAAACTAAGGAAGCAATTGATCATGCAAAAGCAGCAAAAGTACCAATAATTGTCGCTATAAATAAAATAGATAAACCAAATGCAAATATAGAAAAAGTTATGACAGAAATGACGGAAGCTGGTCTTACTCCTGATAAATGGGGTGGAGATACAACGTTTGTAAATATATCTGCGTTAACTGGTGAAGGAATAGATGAGTTGTTAGAAACAATATTGTTGATAGCCGAGTTGAGAGAGTTAAAAGCAAATCCTAATAGATATGCATTAGGTACAGTAATAGAAGCAAAGTTGGATAAGAATGTTGGTTCTATTGTAACTTTACTTATTCAAAATGGTACTTTAAGAATAGGGGATCCAATAGTTGTAGGAACGTCTTTTGGTAAAGTTAGAACTCTAAAAAATGATTTAGGTGTTGAAATAGTAGAAGCATTACCTAGTACTCCTGTTGAAATAACTGGTGTAAATAGTGTTCCATCTGCGGGTGATAAATTTATGGCTTTTGAAACGGAGAAACAAGCAAAATCTATTGCTGATGCAAGAAGTGAAAAAGCAAAGCAAATGCAAAATAAGAATACTAATTCTCTTTCATTAGATGATTTGTTTTCTAAGATAGAGAGTGGAGTAAAAGAGATAAATATAATACTTAAAGCAGATGTAAAAGGTAGTGAGGAAGCAGTTAAAAATGCTCTTGAGAAAATTGATGTTAAGGGAGTTAAAACAACTGTTATAAGAAGTGGTACTGGTACAATAACTGAGAGTGATGTTGTTCTTGCCAATGCGTCTTCTGCAATTATTATTGGATTTAATGTGCGTCCATCTTCAAAAACAAAAGAGTTGGCGAAGGAATATAATGTTGATATAAGATTATATAATATTATATATAAGGTTATAGAGGAGTTAGAAGCGGCTATGAAGGGTATGCTTGATCCAGAATATGAAGAGAAAATATTAGGTGAAGCAGAGGTAAGACAATTATTTAGATTTTCTAAGGTTGGTACTATTGCAGGAAGCTATATAACGAATGGTATTATTAAGCAAAATAGTAAAGCAAGATTAATAAGAGATGGAGTAGTGTTGTATGATGGTGTTATCGCATCTATTCAAAGGGAAAAAGATTCAGTTAAAGAAGTAAAACAGGGCTTTGAATGTGGAATTACGTTAGAGAATTTTAATGATATAAAGGAAAAAGATGTGATTGAAGCATATGAGATGGTAGAGGTAAAAAGATGAAGGTAAAAACAGAGAGATTAGCTAGTTTATTACTTAAAGAAGTAAATGATATATTATATAATGAGATAAGAGATGAAGATATAATGGGTGTAACTGCTACTTATATAAAGCTTGCTGATGATTTGAGTTATGCAAAAATATATTGTTCAGTATTTGATTTATCAAAAAAAGATAAGGCGTTACATGATTTAAATAATGCAGAGGGTTACATAAAAAGTATTTTATGTAAGAGAAAGTTGCCTTTAAGGGTAATACCTGAATTGGAATTTGTATATGATGAATCAATAGAGTATGGAATGAAAATAGAGAAAATATTAGAAAATACTAAGAGAGAAGATTAAAGCACGAATATGTGCTTTTTCTTCATTACATTTTGTGATAGTATAGTTTTGGTGATATTATGGATATACAAAAAAGTATAATAAAAAAGTTTAGGAGAAAGATTTGGAGTAAGTTTGTAAAAGTAATAAAGGAATATGAACTTATTAAAGAAGGGGATAAAATAGCAGTATGTATAAGTGGTGGAAAGGATTCATTTTTACTTGCAAAATGTTTGGAGGAATTAAAACAACATGGACAATTTAAGTTTGATTTAGAGTTTATATGTATGAATCCTGGTTATAAAGATGAAGTTATGAATAAAATATTAGAAAATGCAAAAATAATGAATATTGATTTAAAGGTATTTAATAGTAATATATTTGATGTTGTGAAGAATAATGCATTGGATTCTCCATGCTATTTATGTGCTAGAATGAGAAGGGGATTTTTATATAGTAAAGCAAAAGAACTTGGATGTAATAAAATTGCGTTAGGGCATCATTTTAATGATGTTATTGAAACATCTTTATTAAATATTATTTATGCTGGTAGGTATGGTGGTATGCCACCAAAGATAAGAAGTGATAATTTTTCTGGTATGGAACTTATAAGACCTCTTTATTTAGTTAAAGAAGATGATATTATTAGTTTTGCTAATTATAATAATTTAGAATTTATTGATTGTGCATGTTTGATATCAAAGAAGAAAAATGATTCTAAACGGAAATATATAAAAGAACTTATTAAAGAATTGGTAAAAGATAATAAAAATGCTGATATAAATATATTTAGAAGTTTAGAAAATGTAAATTTGGATACTTTAAATGGATATATTAAAAATGATTTAAAATTTAACTTTAATGACTTGTATAAAAATAAGTAACCTGATATAATTAAAACATCCTATATATGTGTTATCATAAATCCGAACTAAGCGAATTATAGGGAATCTAAAGTATAGTTGGTGTTGAATACTTGTATTTATATAAGGATCCTAAAAACTATATGGGGATACCCACCTTGATGAAAGTCGGGGTTTATCGCTGTAACACGTTTATAGGATTTTTTTTATTTTATAAATTTGTTGATAAATAATAAATTATTTGTTACAATTAGATTGTAAGAGGTGACTAGTATGGAGAATAAGAAAAAAATAAATGTATTATTATTAATAATTTTAATAGTAATTGTACTAATAGCGATTGGTGTAGCTTATTTTGTATCAAAAAATCAAGATGATGACGTTAAAATATTAAGTGTTGATAACTATACTAAATGTACAAAAGATAATCCATGCACTTTTAAAGTGGATGATGAGGATTATAATATTGTTTATGAGAGAAAAGATAGTGATTCTTGTGAAAATAATGATTGTGAGATTATTTATTTGAATGATAAAGAGATTAGAAAGGTTAAGAATTCATTTGGAGATGTTTCTAGTATAAAGTTATTTAAAGATTTATTGATATTTGAAACTCATTTTGGAACAGATATAAGAAATCATAGTGTGGAAATTTATAACCTTTCTGGTGATGTATTAAGAAAAATATCTGAACTTGAAGATGTGAGTGGTATGGAAGTTAGTAATGATTTTTCTGGTATGGATGCTGATTATGTTAAAATTGAAGAGGATAAATTAATTTTAACAGGTACTAGGAGATATCATGGTGATACGAGCGTATATGATGGAAGTTATATTGGATTGTGTAGTAATGTATCAAAAGAAAATAGTAATGATTATGGAGATTTGAGGTTATCTGATTTAATAGATAAGGGAATTCTAAAAATTACTGATCCATTAACAGCAAAATATGAGATAACGTATGATGAAATATTAAATAATGATAAACCGAGATTAAAAGAGGTTATTGAAACATATAAAGATTATGAATTAAAGAATTGTAATAAATCTTAAAAGATTATTACAATTTTTATTTAAAAAGGGTTTGATTTAATGTATAATTTTATTGGTGGTTTTATGTGGCTTGATAGGTTAGAAAAAATACTTAATAGTGATTGTATTCAATTGTTAAAAAATAAAACTGTTCTTATTATTGGTATTGGTGGTGTAGGTGGTAGTGCACTTGAAAGTATAGTAAGAATGGGTATAAATAATGTAATTATTGTAGATAATGATAAGGTAGATATTACTAATTTAAATAGGCAAATAATAAGTTTAAATTCTAATGTTGGAGAATATAAGGTAGATGTTGCTAGAAAAAGGGTATTGGATATAAATCCTATTTGTAATTTGGTAACTGTTAAGAAGTTTATTGATGCATCTAATTATTTGGAATTATTTGATTATAATATAGATTATGTAATAGATTGTTGTGATACAGTAAGTACGAAGATGTTGCTTATTAAAGAGTGTTTAGATAGGAATATTAAAATTATTAGTTCTATGGGAACTGGTAATAAGTTTCATCCAGAGATGCTTGAGATAGTTGAGCTTAAGAAAACTAGTTATGATCCGCTTGCTAAGGTTATTAGAAATAAGTTTAAAGATGAAAAAAGAAAGATTATGGTAGTCTGTTCAAAGGAAAAAGGTGTTTCTATTAAAGATAGAACTCCTGGATCTTGTTCTTTGGTACCTAATGCAGCTGGTATAATGTGTGCTAGTTTTGTAGTAAATGATATTTTAAAGGAAGTGTAATAATGGCGGATTTAGTATTTAAATATGGTTCAATGGGAAGTAGTAAGAGTGCTTTTGCACTTATGTTAAGGGTATCTTATATGGAAAGTGGTAAAAATGTTCTTTTGTTAAAGCCAAGTATAGATACACGTGATGGATGTGATATTATTAAATCGAGGGTTGGTATAGAGGCACGTTGTAAAACTTTTTCTAAGGATGAAAGAATTATTACAAAATTTATAGATGATTTACTTGTTTGTGATGTAATAATTGTTGATGAGGCACAATTTGCAACTAAAAGTCAAATTGATGAATTAAAGGCAATATCTGAAGATATGGATAAAACTGTATATTGTTTTGGTCTTAGAACAGATTTTCAAACTAATATGTTTGAGGGTTCAAAAAGGTTATTTGAGTTATCTACTAAAATCGAAATTCTACCTAAGAAGTGTGAATGTGGTAATGAGGCGATAGTTAATGCTAGATATGATGATTCTGGAATAGTTTATGATGGTAATCAAGTAGAACTTGGTTCTAATGATAAATATAAAGCTTTGTGTTATACTTGTTATAAAAGAGGTAGATTACATGTTAAATGAAGAGATTGAGTTAGAAAAAGGTATTAGTTTAGATGTAGTTAAGAATATATCTGAAATAAAGGGTGAGCCGAATTGGATGAAGGAATTTAGAATGGAATCTTATAAATTCTTTGAAAAATGTATGATGCCTAGTTTTGGACCTGAACTTAATATAGATTTTAATAACATTACATATTATAAGAGAATAAGTAATAAATCATTTAATAATTGGGAAAGTGTTAGATGTGATGTTAAAAATACTTTTGATAATATCGGATTAATAGATGCTGAGAAGAAGTATTTGGGTGGTGCGGCTGCACAATATGAAAGTGAAGTAATATACCATAACATGCTTGATGAGGTTAAGGAAAAGGGAATAATATTTACGGATACAGATACAGCTTTGAGAGAATATCCTGATATATTTAAGAAATATTTTAATAAACTTGTAAATTATAGAGAAAATAAGTTTACTGCTCTTAATGGAGCGGTATGGAGTGGGGGTAGTTTTATATATATTCCTCCTAATACAAAATTAGATAGACCTTTGCAAAGCTATTTTAGGATAAATACTAAAGATATGGGACAATTTGAGAGAACTTTAATAATAGTAGATGATAATTCAGAACTTCATTATATTGAAGGTTGTACTGCACCTACTTATACTACGGATAGTCTTCATGCAGCAGTAGTAGAAATATTTGTTGGTAAAAATGCTAAATGTAGATATACTACTATACAAAATTGGGCATCTAATATATATAATGTGGTAACTAAAAGAGCAATAGTAGATGAAAATGGACTTATGGAATGGATAGATGGGAATATTGGTTCTAAGATTAATATGAAATATCCAGCATGTATATTAAATGGTAAATATGCACGTGGTACTTGTATAAGTATAGCAGTAGCAGATGATAATCAAATACAAGATACTGGTGCTAGGATGATTCATAATGCACCATATACGAAGAGTAATATAATTGCAAAGAGTATTGCTAGGAATAGGGGTAATGCAACATATAGAGGTACAGTAAGGATAAAAGAGAATGCAAATAATTGTATAGCCAATGTTAAATGTGATACTATTCTTTTAGATGAAACTGCTAGGAGTGATACTATTCCTAAAAATATAGTTATGAATGATACATCATCAATTGAGCATGAGGCAACTGTTTCAAAGGTAAGTGATGAGAAGTTGTTTTATTTGAAATCAAAAGGAATAGATGAAGATAAAGCAAGAGAAATGATAATAATGGGATTTATTGATGAGTTTAAAGAAGAACTTCCTATGGAATATGCAGTTGAACTAAATAAATTATTAAAAAATAAATTTTAGTATAAATATGGTTTCAAAAATTAAATAGTTGTATAAATAAAAATGTAAAATGAATTTATTTTAATATATGAATTCATTTTTTTATTATTTGAGTATTAAATAAATAAAATGTATTATTGCTTTGAAAGGAGAGAAATATGTTAAATCAAATAGTTATAGTTGGGAGATTAGTAAGAAATCCTGAATTAAGAGAAACAGAAGGAGGAAAAAAAGTAACTAATATTACTCTTGCTGTGCCAAGAAGTTATAAGAATATAAATGGTGAATATGAAACTGATTATATTGACTGTGTATTATGGACTGGTATAGCAGAGAATACTTCTGAATATTGTAAGAAAGGAGATATATTAGGATTAAAGGGAAGAGTTCAAACTAGGGCTTATGAAATTGATGATAAAAAGAAATATGTTACAGAAGTAGTAGCAGAAAAAGTAACATTTTTATCACCACCTCATAGAGATAATGTGTAAAATTACTTTTTAGTTAATTCGACACTTTGTGTTTTTCTAATCAGATATAATTCGCTTGAAGGTGGTATATATATGTTTATTGGAAGCAGATTGAAAAAATTAAGAAAAGAGAGAAATTTAACGCAATCTGAGTTGGGTGATTTGTTAAATGTTACAAAAGTTTCAGTATGTTGCTATGAAAAAGGAACACGTATTCCTAGTTTAGAAACATTAGATGATTTATCTAATATATTTGGAGTAAGATCTGATTATTTTTTAGGTAAAGATGTAGCAGTTGTAGGAGAAGACACCAATGAATATACATATTTTATATCTAATAGTGAATTAGAATTTATAAAACTGTTAAGGAAAAAAAATAAATTGTATTCTCTTATTATGGGTGAACCAAAAAGAATGATGGAACTTATTGAAAAGAAATTAAAATAGGTATTTGAAATATCTATTTTTTTAACAAATTTTTCTTATTTGTATGATATAATGAGTATAAGAAAAAAGTGGGTGTTTATATGTATATAGTTGATTTAATAAATAAGAAGAGAAATAATTTAGTATTTACTAAAGAAGAAATAGATTATATTATAAATGAATATACAAATGACAATATAAAGGATTATCAAATGTCATCTTTACTTATGGCCATATGTATTAATGGTTTAAATAGTGAAGAAACGTGCCTTTTAACTGAAGCAATGTTAAATAGTGGTAAAACTATAGATTTGAGTAGTATTCCAGGTGTAAAGGTTGATAAACATTCAACTGGTGGGGTTGGAGATAAAACAACCCTTATAGTTGCACCTATTGTCGCATCATGTGATGTTCCTGTTGCGAAAATGAGTGGTAGAAGTTTAGGGTATACTGGTGGAACTATTGATAAACTTGAATCTATACCAGGATATAAGGTAAATATTCCAATTGATGATTTTATAAAACAAGTAAGTGAAATAAAAGTTTGTATAAGTACTACTACAGAAAATCTAGCGCCTGCTGATAAAAAAATATATGCATTAAGAGATGTGACTGGAACTGTATCTTCAAAATCACTTATTGCAGCAAGTATAATGAGTAAAAAGTTAGCAACTGGAGCAGATAAAATATTACTTGATGTAAAATATGGGAAAGGTGCATTAGTAAATACTAAAGAAGAAGCGGTTGAACTGGCTAGATTGATGGTTTATATAGGTAATAAACATGGAAAAGAAACTAAAGCATTAGTAACAAATATGAATTATCCATTAGGCAGTATGATAGGTAATTCACTTGAACTTAAAGAAGTTATACAAATATTAAATGGAAGAGGAAATAAGGATTTAAGGGATTTATGTGTAGTATTATCTTCTTATATGATAAGTATGTCAAAAAATATAGATTTTATAAGTGCACAAGGAGAAGTGCTTGAAGCAATAAGAACTGGTAAAGCATATAGAAAGTTTTTAGAATTTATTACATATCAAGGTGGAGATTTGAGATATGTTAAGATATCTAATAATGTAGTTGAAGTAAAATCTACTAAAGAAGGTTATTTAAATGATGTAGATGCCTTAGAAATAGCAAAATGTGCATTAAAGTTAGGTGCAGGTAGAACTTATAAAGATGAATTAATAGATCATAGTGTAGGAATAGAAATAATTAAAAATATTGGAGAATATATAAATGTAGGTGATACTTTGGCTAGAGCTTATGTTGGAGATAAAACAATAGATTTCAATGAAATAGCAAGTGCATTTAAAATAAGTTTAATAAAGGAAGATAAAGAACCACTTATATATGGAACTATAAAATAGAAGAGCATATCTTCTATTTTTAAATTACACAAATAGCAAACAAAGGTTTCTCTTGACAAACAATAGGTGTGTCATAATAGACGTATAGTATAAATATAGGGAGCGAGAAATATGAGAAAAAGTGGATTCACGTTGATAGAATTATTAGCAGTTATAGCAATATTAGCAATAATATTAGTAATATCAATACCAAAGATATTAGATGTAATAGAAACATCAAAAATAAATACATTAAAAAATACAGTAAAGTTAATAGCAGATAGTGCAGAAAAGAAATATACAGAGAATGAAGCATTTCTTGAAGAAGAAGAAATAACATGTGATAGTGTATCAAAGTTAAATAAAGAAGATTATAACAAATGTACAATTATTTTTGATGAGAATGGAATAGCAAAAGTAAGCATATTAGGAAAAGGTAAATTTAAGGGATTAAAAGTAATAGAAGCGACTAAAACAAATGCAGAAGTAATAAAATTAGAAGCACCAAAATATGGAATAACAGCAGTAGAATATATAAATGGATTATATGAATATTATGGAGATTCATATAATTTAAAAATAGATAATACAAAAGATCAAAATGTAAGATATTATGGAAGTGATCCAAATAACTATGTAAGATTTAATAATGAATTATGGAGGATAATAGGAGTATTTAATGATAATGTAAAACTAGTAAGAAAAGATAGTTTAGGAAATTTATCATGGGATAGTAGCGAAGAAAATATAAATCGCGGTTGGGGAGTAAATCAATGGGGAGAAAGTGATTTCGCATTGACTTACAGCATTTCCGAAGAAGGAAACCTGCTCTCTGATGAAATGTTGCAGCAAATTGAAACAATGCAGGGAATTGAAAATCTGCGCGTCACTTATTCTGCTTCACCGTGGCCCACTATGGATGTCATTTACGACGAAAATGTATTCGGGAAATATATTGATTCCTTGGATGGCGTATCAGGTCTTGATTTTTCAAATGCGGAAACACGAAAAAACTATACAGATAATTTTTGGAGCGGCGTTTACGGAATAGATTCCAGATACATCGAAGAACTTAATAAAACGCTTGATAAGCCTATTGACTTAACCGCCTTTGAAAAGGGAGAGTTGGTGGTTTTGTCCGCTATGACGGATGATGAGGGAAACCTATTGATTCAGCCAGGGCAAGCAATCACCGTTGTCGGTGAGTCCGGGGAACAGGTCTTTACAGTGGCAACTGGCTTTCTGGACGCTGATTTTCAGAGTGGTCGAGGAAATGAGAGAGGTACTGCCCCTGATTTGTATATCAGTGAGCAGGCAATAGAGAAGTTGTCTGGAGAAACCAAAATCTTTCGGATTGCTTTTGATACGATTGATAGCAGTTATGACAAAGGGATTATGGAGCAGCTTCAATCCATTACTGCTTCGTCACCGGGCATTACGATTCTGTCACGATATGAAAAGCAGCAAGAAATGGCCGGATATTTGCTGACCTCAAGGATTATAGCCGCAGGGTTGTCCGCTGTATTTTTGCTGATAGGAATTATGAATTTCATTAACACAATGGTTGTTAGTGTAAATACTCGGAAACATGAATTTGCAACACTTGAAAGTATAGGAATGACGAAAAAGCAAATTAGAAATGTATTGCTTTGGGAAGGCGGGTATTATTGGAGTATTTCTTTCCTACTGCTTGCCACACTGGGAACAGCGATATATATTCCAATATACTCAGCCTTTAGAAGAATGGTTCCTTATGCAGCTTTTCACTATCCTGTAATTTCTCTGTTGGTTGTCGCAGCTATTGTTTTGCTGGTCTGCTTGGCAACCCCCGTCATAACTTTCATGCAAAATGTTAAGCAAAGCGTTGTAGAGAGACTGCGGCAGAATTAAATATTTGCGATGAAAACCGGGAGATTATTCTCCCGGTTTTTCAAATCTCACAGGTTCGTGAGATTTCAGCCCATTATTCTGTCGAAACAGCGTGTGTCAGTGACATTTCTGTGAGGATTGCCTGTTAAAATAAAAGAAAAGTGAAAAAGTTGCCGCACGATGGCAAAAGAAAAA
This sequence comes from uncultured Mollicutes bacterium, assembly GCA_900550145.1. Lineage (GTDB taxonomy): Bacteria > Bacillota_I > Bacilli_A > RF39 > UBA660 > CAG-1193. The sequence goes on along the minus strand of URRF01000016.1, from coordinate 518 downwards.
AAGCCATCGTACAGCGACTATATTGTTATGCACTTTGCAACGGTGGCTTTGAAAAAATCAGAGCCGCCGTTTCCTTTCGTCTATCTAAAATGAACGACGACCCTACACCCTGCAATCTGGTACGGCGGCACATAGGAGGATGCCGCCATGTCAATTTTCGTCATTCACAATAGCCATGAGTTACACCAGCTAAAAAAAGTCTTGCCCCTCCTCCGGGGGAGTATGACTATCTATCAGTATTATCGTTCCATCTAAATCAGCAGAATAGTAGGTATTTTTGTCGCGCCAATTTCCCATTACGGGGAGTTGGCGTTTTTTGCTTTCGATTTTTCGGGAAGGCGTCCGAAGTATGTCGCTGCCGATCCCCGCCTCCTTTCGATTCACTCGACAATCGCCCGTGAATCGAAATGGAGGTATATAATGAAAAAAGTCAATCTTAGGGACTTATATCCCGATGTTTACAAAAATGATCACTTTGTAGAAGTAACAGAAGATGTGCTGGAGACGATCCGTGCCAC
>URRF01000015.1 GCA_900550145.1 uncultured Mollicutes bacterium | reverse complement strand
ATCCAAATAATTATGTAAGTTTTAATAATGAATTATGGAGAATAATAGGAGTATTTGGAAATAATGTTAAATTAGTAAGAAAAGACAACTTAGGGTGGCTATCATGGGACTCATCTGATTCAGCAATTAATAATGGATATGGAATAAACCAATGGGGAGAGAGTACATATGAAGATGGAACAACATACGAGGGATCTGATTTAATGCAATACTTAAATAAGATGTATTATGGAGGAGATACAACAGTAATATGTTATGGTGGACCTAACAATGCAACAAAAGTATGTCCAAAAGATAGTAAGGGTAATTTCCTAATAATAAATGAAACATCAAAGGAACTGATAGATTATTATACATGGAATACAGGTGCAATAGAATATAAAACGAGAACAGACACACTTGCATTTTATCAGGATGAAAGAGAAACGAAAACAGGTAAAAATTGTACAAGCAACGATAATTGCAATGATAACATAATAAGAACAACAGAATGGACTGGATATATTGGTTTACCATACGTAACAGACTGGGCATATGCAAGTGGTGAAAGTATATGTGAAGTTAATATGATTAAAGAAGACAACAGGGAATATATTTGTAATAGAAATAATTGGATGCGAAAGGTTGACTGGTTTTGGACTATATCACCTGGATTAAATAATAAAGATTCTAATATCGTTTGGGGATTGTTTAGCTATGCAAATGTTACAGGTCGTTTTGCAAATTACGTTCAAATAGTCTTTCCCGCAATTTATCTAAAAAGTAATGTTATAATAGAAAGTGGCAATGGAAGTGAAAGTAATCCATACATGTTAAAACTTAATTCTTAATAAAATAACTGATTATTTATCAGTTTTTTTAATTTAATTATAATATATTCATATTATTTATTAGGTGATATGATGGAGATGTTAGGTATATTAGTTTTGTTTATATCGGGTATATATTTTACTTTTAAACTTAAATTTATTCATTTTAATCCTAAATTGATATTTAGGAGTTTGGTTAAGAAGGAAACTGATGAGGGTATATCTCCATTTCAAACATTATGTATATCTTTAGCATCTAGGATAGGTGTTGGATCTTTATCTGGAATGGCATTTGCGATTTATATAGGTGGACTTGGGAGTATTTTTTGGATATGGGTATCTACACTTATTTGTGCGTCAAATACGTTATCTGAATCTATTTTGTCTATAAAATATAGAAAGAAATTGGGTAATAATATGTATGAGGGTGGTCCGTTTTATTATATAAGTATGGGACTTAAAAAGAAATATTTGGCAATTGTTTATGCTTTAATATTTGTTTTTGCTTATATATTTGGATTTCTTACAATACAATCAAACACTATAAGTAAAATAGTTACTGAAATAGTTCCTGTTAATGGATTTGTAATTGGTATGGTTGTTGTAGTGATGACATCTCTTATAATATTTAAGGGTGTAAAGGAAATTGCTAGTGTGGTATCTAAATTAGTTCCATTTATGGCAATTTTATATATTTGTACTTGTTTATTTATTATATTTGGAAATATTAGTAGGTTAGGAAATATTATTAAGTTAATAATAAGTAGTGCTTTTAATCCAAGGAGTTTTTTAACTGGTTTTATTGTTGGAACAACAAAATCAATATTTTCAACGGAAGCAGGACTTGGCACGGGTGCAATTGCGTCTAGTGCTTCATCATCTACTAATGAAGTTGAACAAGGACTTATACAGGTGTTTGGTATACATTTTGATACGTTTGTAGTTAGTACATTAACTATATTTGTAATATTGCTATCTCCATACAATATATTAAATTTAAGTAATATAAATGGTATAGAAATAACTAAATATGCATTTAATTATCATTTAGGAACATTTGGTGGTTTAATTCTTACTATATCAATTATTTTGTTTGCGTTTTCAACGATTATAGGTGGATATTATTATGGAGAAATTGCACTTAAGTTTTTAATTAAAGATTTAAATACTAAGTTATTTAAAATAATTGTACTTGTGCTTTTGCTTATATCTACTGTAATATCTCCAACTATAATATGGAATTTAATAGATAAATCTATAGTTATACTTGCTATAATAAATACTATTAGTTTGGTAATGATGAGGAAAGAAATATTTAATATAGTAAAGAAATATGATAAAATTTAAGTATGGATGTGGTATTATGATAGGAAATAGTTGGGATGATGTATTAAAAGAGGAGATTCATAAGGATTATTTTAAAAAGTTAGTAAAATTCTTGAATGAGAAAAGCAAGTGTAAAGAAATATATCCAAAAAGTGTTAATTTGTTTAGGGCACTTAAGTTAACTGATTATAAGGATGTAAATGTAGTGATATTGGGTCAGGATCCATATCATGGTGAGAATGAGGCGAATGGATTGTGTTTTTCTGTTAATCATGGGGTGAAAACTCCACCTTCGCTTCAAAATATATTTAAGGAATTGAAAAGTGATTTGGGTATTACAAGAACTGATACTGATTTAAGTGATTGGGCTAGGCAAGGTATTCTTCTTTTAAATACGGTTTTAACAGTAGAAAAAGATAAACCCTTTTCTCATAGAGATAAGGGTTGGGAAATATTTACAGATGTAATAATAAAAAAGTTAAATGAAAAGCAAGATCCAATTGTATTTATTTTATGGGGTAGTGCTGCAAGAAGTAAAAAAATTCTTTTAACTAATAAAATTCATATGATAGTTGAATCAGCCCACCCATCACCACTTTCTTATTATAAGGGATTTGAAGGGAGTAGGCCATTTTCTAAGACAAATGCTCTTTTAAAAAGTGTAAATAAAAAAGAAATAAAATGGTAACAATTGACAAAAATAAGGAATATGTTATATTAGTATTAGATTTTAAATAAGTTATCTCCCTTATAGATTTGGAAGAAATGTATGTTAAAATTCAATATTTATTAAGGAGGTAATTATGCAAGATAAGACAATTGTATGTAAAGATTGTGGTAAAGAATTTGTTTTTACTGTTGGTGAGCAACAATTCTATGCAGAAAAGGGTTTTGAAAATGAACCAGTAAGATGTAAAGAATGCAGAATTAATAAAAAGAATGCAATGTTTACTAAAAAAGAAAAATAGGGTTGAAAAGATAAATTAACAATGGTATAATAACATCGTTAATTTTTTATGGCGTCATTGGTGAAGTGGTTAACACGCCAGATTGTGGCTCTGGTATGCATCGGTTCGATTCCGATATGGCGCCCCATTTGAAAGTAACTTGTGGTTTTAATCTTCCATAAGTTTTTTTATGTACTGAGAAAGAGAATGCACTTAATATTATATTGATTTTTTTTAATTATAATTATATAGTATATAATAGGTGATATAGTGAACGTTGATGTAAATATATATAAACTGAGTGATTTATATAAAAATCTAAGTGATTATAATAGATTAAAGCTTCTTTTGTTTTTGTTAGATGGTGAAAAGGATTCTAATGAAATTGCTGATTATCTTGATGTTACTAGGGCAATTGTTGTTCATCAGTTGATGATTTTAAAGGAAGCAAAATTTATAGGTGTAAATAGGATAGATAAGAAGAATTATTATTTTTTACAACCACATATTTTGAGAGTGTTAAAAAATGATTATAGTGTTGTTAAGAAATTTAAAGATAAGAAAAAAATATAAAACCCGTTTCGTATAATGAAACGGGTCTTTTATATTATTTAGCAGTTTTATTTTTTTTAGAATAACGACTATTAACTATTTTAACTTTTTTACCAATTTTAGTAACAAATTTTTTTCTTACACCCTCTGGTAATTCTTTTTTTATAACTTTCATAAAATCCCTCCAACAGCATTATATCACATATTGTATGCATAATGTATAATATTTTTTTCTTACTTTATAGTATACATGTTATAATTTAGTTGGTGATGTGTATGAAAACTGTATTAATAACTGGTGCTTCTCGTGGTATAGGGGAATCTATTGCACTAGAATTTGCTAAAAATAATTATAATGTAGTAATAAGTTATAATAGTAGTAAATGTGAAGGTGAAAAAGTAAAGGAGTATATTGAGAAAAATTATAAAGTAAAGTGTTTGATGGTTAAGTGTGATATTAGTAGTGAAATTGAAGTATCACATATGGTGGATTTATCTTTAAAAGAATTTGGTAATATTGATGTTCTTATTAATAATGCAAGTGTTTCTATGGATAATGATATAATGTCTAAGAGTAAAGATGAGTTTTTAAGGGTTGTGGAGGTGAATTTGGTTGGAACTTTTTTGGTTACTCGTGAGGTAATAAAAAAATGTAATGTGAATACTATTGTAAATATTTCGTCAACTGATTCCACTTCGACTTATTCTAAGTTAAATATAGATTATTCTTGTTCAAAAGCAGGAGTTAATATTCTTTCAAAAACATTTTCTCTTTGTTATCCGGATATAAAAATATGTACAATTATGCCTAATTGGGTTAATAGTGAAACAGTACTTAGTATGAATTCTGATTATTTAGAAGAGGAAATGAAAAGGATAGGACAGAAGAAATTAATAGATAAGGAGTATGTTGCTAGGAAAACTTATGAAGTGGTAGTTGATAAATTTATTAAAAATGGTGATATAATAAGAATAGATGAAGGTGAAGTATGATAAAAATAAATGAGAAAGTTAGTAAATTAGTTAGTGAATCCGAAAAGGAATTAGAGGGTGTTTTTAGGGGTATTGATGTTGTTTGTGAATATAACAGTATGAAAGTATTAAGTGCTTTTAATAGAAATAATGTATCTGAATCACATTTTATATCAACTACTGGTTATGGTTATAATGATATCGGGAGAGATGTTATAGAAAGGGTATATAGTGATATATTTAAAAGCGAGGATGCATTGGTGAGAACACAAATAATATCTGGTACTCATGCATTAACTGTAACTTTATTTGCGCTTTTAAGACCGGATGATGTACTTCTTAGTATATCTGGTAAACCATATGATACTTTGGATGAGGTAATTGGAATAACTGATAATGATAGTTCTCTTAAGAGTTATGGTATTAGGTATGAACAGATTGATTTAATAGATAACAATTTTGATTATGAAATGATTGAAAAGAGATTAAGAGAAAGTTTTGTAAAAGTTATTGAGATTCAAAGGAGTAAGGGATATTCTACAAGAAAAAGTATTGGTATAGAAAAGCTTGAGAAAGTTATTAAGCTAATTAAAAGTGTATCTCCTAATACAATAGTTATGATTGATAATTGTTATTGTGAGTTTGTGGATAAAATTGAACCGATAGAGGTTGGTGCTGATGTTGCTGTTGGTTCTTTGATAAAAAACTTGGGTGGTGGAATTGCAAGTAATGGTGGATATATTGTTGGAAAGCGTAATTTAATTGAATTATGTGCAGAAAGATTAAATGTTCCTGGTGAAGGTAAGGAAGTCGGTCCTACGATGGGTATGAATAAAAGTTTGTTAATGGGTTTGTTTTTTTCACCTAAAGTTGTTACTGAAGCAGTAAAAATAGCAGTTCTTACTAGTATGGTTTTAGAAAAACTTGGTTATGATGTTGAACCAAAATGGAATGATAAGAGAGTTGATATTGTCCAAAATATAATATTTAATGATAAGGAAAAATTAATAAAGTATTGTGAGGGTTTACAGGGTGCTTCACCAATAGATTCTAATGTACTTCCTATCCCTTCGCCTATGCCTGGTTATAATGATATGGTTATAATGGCTTCTGGATCGTTTACACAGGGTTCATCTATTGAACTTTCTTGTGATGCACCTTTAAGAAGTCCTTATATACTATATCAACAGGGTGGTTTAACTTATCAGTATGGTAAAATTGGTATATGTAATGCAATATCGAGATTGGAGGATTAAATGGATAAATTAATAAAGTGTGCTGTTTTGAATGAACTTAAGAGAGAACAGAATAATATAGAATTAATCGCATCAGAGAATTTTGTTTCAAAAGATATATTAGAACTTCAGGGAAGTGTACTTACTAATAAATATGCTGAGGGCTATCCTGGTAAGAGGTATTATGGTGGATGTGAATTTGTTGATGAAATTGAATCGTTAGCAATAAAGTATGTATGTGAATTGTTTAAATGTGAATATGCTAATGTACAACCACATAGTGGAAGTTCTGCAAATATGGCTGTATATAAGGCATTGTTAAATATTGGTGATAAGGTAATGGGTATGAATTTAAGTCATGGTGGACATTTAACACATGGGCATCCTATTAACTTTAGTGGTATGGATTATGACATTGTGTCTTATAATGTTGATTTAGAAACTGAAATGCTAGATTATGATGAGATAGAAAAGATAGCAATAAAAGAAAAACCAAAAATGATTATAGCGGGTGCTAGTGCATATTCTAGAATTATAGATTTTAAAAGATTTAGAGAAATAGCAGATAAATGTGGTGCTTATTTGATGGTTGATATGGCTCATATAGCTGGTTTAGTTGCTACTGGTTTTCATCCTTCACCTGTTAGTTATGCTGATGTTGTGACATCAACTACTCATAAAACATTAAGGGGTCCAAGAGGAGGCATAATCCTTACTAATAATAAGGAAATAATAAATAAAATAAATAAAGTAGTATTTCCAGGAATTCAAGGTGGACCATTAATGCATGTTATTGCTGCAAAGGCGGAATGTTTTTATGAAGCACTACAACCATCTTTTAAGGAGTATATTAAAAATGTTATAGATAATGCGTGTGAATTATCTAATACTTTAAAGGAAAATGGCTTTAAGATAATAAGTGGAGGAACATCTAATCATTTAATGTTAGTTGATGTTAAAAGCATTGGTATAACTGGTAAGGAAGCAGAAGAAGTATTGGAAAAAATAAATATAACATGTAATAAAAATACAATACCAAATGAAACTGAATCTCCTAGAGTAACAAGTGGTATAAGATTAGGTACTCCAGCAATGACTACAAGGGGATTTACTAAGGAAGATTTTCATGAGGTTGGATTAATAATAAGTGAAGCACTTAAAAATAAAGATAATGAAGAGGTATTAAGTAAGTTAAGATGTAGAGTTTTAAAATTAACTAGTGAGCATCCTTTGTATGAATAATTGATTATTGAAAGTTAATACTAATATCGAAAGGAGAAAAGTATGACTGACGATTTAGAATTAATAGAATATGTGTATCAAAATGCTGAAATGGGTGTTACTACTTTAAATGAATTATTGAAGGAATTAAAAGATAAGGGTAATAAAATAAAAAAATTAGTGGAAGAAGAAGTAAAGGAATATGAAAAGTTTTATAATGAGGCGAGGAAGCTTATAAATAAAACTAAGGTTCCTGCACAACATAATAATCTAATGAAGAAAGTTATGGCAAGTATGGGAGTTAGGAAAGAGGTAAAGTGTGATAATAGTGATGCCGCTATAGCAAGGATGTTAGTAGAGGGTGTTACTATGGGTATAGTTGATATTTCTACTAAAATTAAAAATTATAGTGATAGTGTTGATAATAAGATATTGGATTTTTCTAAAAGATATTTAAAATATCAAGAAGGAGAAATTGAAAAATTGAAAAAGTTTTTATAGGTGGTGAGTTTATGGCTAAAAAGAAGGTATTTTTTAGTTATTATTATGAAAAAGATGGTAATAAAGTAGATGATATAAGAGGTATGGGACTTGTGAGGGATATTAAACCTGCATCTAAAAAAGAGTGGGATAATATATGTAGTAAAGGTGATGAAGCAGTTAAAAATTGGATAGATACTAATATGAAAGATGCTGAAACTGTAGTTGTATTTATTGGGGAAGATACTATAAAAAGAAAATGGATAATATATGAGATAGAGAAAGCTTGGAATGAAGGTAAGGGATTACTTGGTATATATATTCATAATATGGATGGCTCTAATTATGGTAAAACGAATAAGGGAGAAAATCCTTTTGAACATTTTAAAATGAATAGAGATGGTAAGACATTAAGAAGTGTTATTAAGTGTTATGATCCAGATCCTAAGGATGCCTATAATTGTATATTTGAGCATATAGAAGATTGGATTAGTGATGCAAAGAGTATTAGGGATTTTTATTAAAAAAACTCGTTTTTACGAGTTTTTGTTATTTACATGTAGCACCAATAGATTCATATATATTTTTTATATCATTTATGTCTATTTTTCCATTTTTAATTAGTTGACTATTTGAAGAATCAATACTTATCAATTTTTCTGTATCAATTTTTTCATAATCAATGTCTACTGTTGAAGTGAATGTATTTCCATTTATTTCTGTTTTATAATTATAATTTTCGATATTATTATAAGCACTATATATATTTTCAGTTTGTTCTTTTAAGGTATTAAGATATTCTGAATCATCAGATTTTACTATTTCAACACTTTTAACTTTTGTAACATAGTTTCCTTTATAATCTACTTTATAATTTAAAGACATTTTTGTATTGTTTTGGTCTGTGGTTTTAGTGCAAGTCATTGTTTTGACTTCATTTTCACATCCTGATAATAGAAAAACAAATAAAAATAAAGATATACAAAATATTAAATTCTTTTTCATAACTCCTCCTTCTAATATAAATATATCATTGTTAATTATTATAATCAAATATTTAATTGATATAAATGTGTAAAATGTGTATAATTAAATTGGAGATGATTTTATGAAAATACCTTTTAAAAAGGCAAATATTTTACTACCTAAAAATTGTGATATGGAAAAATGGAGTGTAGTAGCATGTGATCAGTATACATCTGAAAAGGAATATTGGGATGATGTTAAGAAAATAGTAGGAAATAATCCTTCTACTCTTAATTTGATTCTTCCCGAGATATATTTAGAGGAAAGTGATATTGAAACTAGAATTAAAAATATAAATAAGAATATGGATAATTTATTGAAGGAAGATTTTTTTAGGGAATATCCAAATTCAATGATATATCTTGAAAGAAGACAAGCAGATGGAAAGGTTAGAGAGGGCTTAATTGGTATGGTAGATCTTCTTGACTATTCTTATGAAGTGGGTAGTACAAGCATGATAAGAGCAACTGAGAAGACTGTGATTGAAAGAATACCACCGAGAGTGAAGGTTAGGGAAAATGCGTCATTAGAACTTCCACATATAATGATTTTGATAGATGATGAGAAGAAAGATATTATTGAATCTTTGAAAAATAAGGTAAATGAAGAAGATAAGGTTTATGATTTTGATCTTATGAAAAATGGTGGACATGTAACTGGATATGTACTAGATGACAGTGTGTCAGATGAAGTTATAAGTAAATTAGAGAGTTTATGTGATAAAGATTATTTTAATAAAAAATATAATGTGGATAATAAAGAAGTATTATTGTTTGCTATGGGTGATGGAAATCATTCGCTTGCAACTGCAAAGGCATGTTATGAAAATTTAAAGGGAACAATGAGTGAAGAAGAATATTTAAATCATCCATCTAGGTATGCACTTGTAGAACTTGTTAATTTGCACAGTGAGGCACTTTTGTTTGAACCAATAAATAGAGTTGTATTTAATGTTAATCCAGAGCATTTATTAGAGGAATTATCAAAGTATTATGATGTATCTTATACTGAGTGTGATGGACAGAAGTTATATTATGTGTATAAAGAGAAGGAAGGATATTTGTGGATTAAAAATCCTAAGACAAATATAGCTATTGGGTCTTTGCAATTGTTTTTAGATGATTATTTGAAGAAAAATGATGGAAAAATAGATTATATTCATGGTGATGAGGTTACTAAAAATTTAGGTAAAAAAGATGGAAATATTGGATTTGTAGTTGATGCAATGAGTAAGAATGAACTTTTTAGAACGGTTATATTGGATGGTGCTTTACCAAGAAAGACATTCTCAATGGGTCATAGTTATGATAAGAGATATTATTTAGAAAGTAGAAAGATTAAGTAGGAGGATTTTTATGGAATTAAAAGGAAGTAAGACAGAAAAGAATTTAATGGATGCGTTTGCGGGAGAATCACAAGCAAGAAATAAGTATACATATTTTGCTAGTAAAGCGAGAAAAGATGGTTATGAGCAAATAGCAGAAATATTTGAAGAAACTGCAAATAATGAGAAGGAACATGCAAAGTTATGGTTTAAATTATTAAATAATAATTCTATTCCATCAACTGTAGAAAATTTGAAGAGTGCAGCAGAAGGAGAAAACTTTGAATGGACTGATATGTATGATAGAATGGCTAAAGAAGCAAGAGAAGAGGGATTTGATCGTATTGCATTCTTGTTTGAAAGTGTTGGTAAAATAGAAAAAGAGCACGAGGCAAGATATAAGAAATTACTAGAAAATGTAGAAAATGGATTAGTATTTAGTAAAGAGGAAGATAAAATTTGGATATGTAGAAATTGTGGCCATATAGTAATTGGAAAAAATGCACCTGAGGTATGTCCAGTATGTTCTCATCCAAAAGCGTTTTTTGAAATAAAAGAAGAAAATTATTAAAAAGTCACTTTGAAGTGGCTTTTATTTTATATATTTTTCTATAATAATCTCTTTCAAGTATTAATTTAGATATTATAAATTTATTGTTTACGATTTCATTTGTTTTTTCTACATAATTATTGTCTACATTATTAACAAATGGAATAAATGTATTAGTAACAGAATTGTATTTACCTTTATCAGTTATAAAACTTCTATCATTATATATTACTAAACCATCTTCATTTGATAGTAAATCTTTTCCCATTAGAATTCTTGAATCATAGTTTATACCAAATAAATTTAATATAGTTGGTAATATATCTAAACTACTTCCAAATTTATTAATTTCAATACTTTCATTTAATTTGTTGTTCCAAATAATAAAGTTGTTTTTGTGAATATCAAATTTTTCATCTTTTATATAATTTGTATTTTGTTTAATTGCTTTTTTTGATAATCCATATGGATAATGATCGGCACTAATGACTATTACTGTATCATCAAGTTTGTTTGCTTTTTCTAGTTCTTTAATTAAAAGTTCTACTGCTTTATCAAGTTCTATTTGAGTTGCTAGATATGCTTTGATTGATTCATCATAATTTAAATCCTCGACATACTTTTTATTTTTTCTGGCAATTATATTATCTTTATAATTGTATTCTAAGTGACCGCTTACTGTCATGTAATAAGTTATGAAAAGGGATTCATTTATGTAATCTTTTATAGATTGTTCAATCATTTCAATATCGCTTTCTGGGAAGTAATCGCAGTTTATTTTTAAGCCCCCATTGCACCCTTTGTAATTATATCCCATATTTGGATGTGATTTATTTCTGTTGTAATAATTATAATCTCCGTCATGATATGCATTAGCAACATAACCATTTCTTTTAAATATATTGCCATATACAAATGGTAAATAATTGTTACTTGAATCAGGCATACTCCATGTTCCTTCTTTTGGGAGTAGTGATGTAAGTGAAATGTATTCTCCATCTGATGTACTTATTGAATAAAGTGGTGTATAAAAATTATTAAATTTAAATCCATTATTATATAGTTTATATAGTGTTGGTGTTAGATCTTTGTCTATTGATAATGGTGATGCGGATTCTGCAATAATTACAATTAAATTTTTATCTTTAAATATACCAGTATATTTATTCTTCATTGTTGGTTTTTCATTCTTAAAATATTCGTGCATTTTAATTAAAGTTTCATCTTTTTCATTCTCAATTAATTCATCAAAATCAATATCTAAAACATTATATTCTTCACTACTATAATATATATTATTATTATTATTATTATTATTAAATTCTATATTTTCATCAGTTTTAAAAATCATTCTTTTTAAATCTATTCTCATTTCATTTAATACACCTAAATCCTTTGTTATTAGTTTAGGAACATACGTATTATAGTATAAATTGTATGTTGAGTATGTTTTAGTATCTTTACTTAGATTAATTAGTAATATTGGTAGAATGTATGAAAATAATAAGCCAGTAAATGTTATTATGTAGTATTTTTTGTTTTTTCTTTCCAGAGTAAATTTATTAATGCCAAAAAACAAACTTATAATTGGTATTAGTAAAATTAATATTGGTATAATATTTTCTGTTATTACTCTTATTATGGAATTTAGAAATCCAAAAACTTGTGCACCATTAAACATGGAATAAATTGAAAATACAGTTTCATAATATTGATAATATACAAATTGTGATGTGAATAATAACCATATGAATAGAGTTGTTATTGTAATTATAATTTTACAAATAACTTTATTATTTATTATACTTTCTAGAAGTGTAATAAATAATCCAAGGTTTATATCAAATAGTATAAGTATGATTGTTGATAAGCTAAATAAGTTATTAAATATAAATATTTTGAAAATAAAATCAAAAAATAATATTGTTATTATATTAAAAATAAGTAAATTATATTTTTTCATTAAGAATCACCCTCCTTATAATATCAAAACTAATAATGTTTTACAATAAATGTATATTATGTTTAATATATAGTATACTAAAAAATGAAAAGAATAATTTTTTTAGCACTCACTATTGACAAGTGCTAGAAAATGAGTATAATTATAATTGTGAAAGGAAGTGGATTATATGAACATAATTCCAAAAAGTTTTTATTTAGATGATATTTTTGATAATTTTGATTCGACACGTAATAACAATATGAAGTGTGATATTTACGAAAAAGATGGTGATTATCATATTGAGATAGATATTCCTGGATTTGATAAGAAGGATATTAAAGTAGAATGCGATAATGGATATTTGACTGTAACTGCTAAGAAAGATGAGGAAGTAGAAGATAAATCGAAGAACTATATTCGTAGAGAAAGAAGTTATGGTAAATACCAGAGATCATTTTATATAGGTGATATGGATAGTAACGAAATTAGAGCAAAGTTTAAACATGGAATGTTGAAAATAATTGTACCAAAAGTAGAAACTAAAGAAACAAAAAGACATATAGAAATTGGAGAATAGTTTTCTCCTTTTTTTTATTTTAAATTATTTTTATTTCTATTGCTAATACACCATGTTTATCTTGTTGTTCTATTGTGTATATTTCATTTAATGTATGTAATAGTTCATCTTTTGTTAGGGTTTTATCAGCCATTAGTTCTATACTAAAATCATTTATTAAATCTTTAAAGTTATTGTATTTATATATGTTTGTAATTTTTGTATTTAAATATTCTTTTGTTTCACTTAATTCTTCAAATGTAATAATATCGTTTACTTTTAATTGTTTTCTTTTTTCATCATTTAATCGTAGTTCTAATCTTTTTGTACCATTTTTAATATAATTAAAGTATTGTGGTAATAGTTTCATGTTATATGTTTTCATAAGTTTTTCCTTTCTTGATATAATTTTATCATAATTTTTTTGATTATATAGATTTTAATTATAATTTAAAATGTTTCATATTATAAATCTGATTTACATAATATTTAGTATGAATAAAATATATGGAATAATAATTAGTTTAATAGCTGGTTTATCTACTTTGATTGGATATTTGTTTATATATATAAAAGGAGATAAAAATAAGATAATCTCTAGGTGTTTATCATTTGCAGGTGGTGTTATGATAATGCTTTCTGTTATAGATTTATTGCCTAGTAGTATTGAGAATTTATGTAAAGAGAATTCTTATTTTAAAACTATTATTTTTAGTTTTTTGTGTTTTTGGATTGGTTTTTTTGGGTGTCATTTTATTAGTAAATTGATGCATAATGAATCTAGTAAGTTATATAAAACAGGAATAATATCGATGCTTGGAATAGTTTTACATAATATACCAGAGGGTATAGCTACTTTTGTACTTAGTGCTATAGATTTGAAATTGGGTCTGTTTTTGGCAATTGCAATAATACTTCATAATGTACCAGAGGGTATAGGTATAGCAATACCAATATTTTATTCTACTAATAGTAAAAAGAATGCATTTTTGTATACTTTTATATCTGGTATAAGTGAACCATTGGGTGGTTTGTTTGCACTTTTGTTTCTTTATAAATATATTAATAATTCTATAATTGGTTTTTTATTTTCTTTTATAGCTGGTTTAATGATTTATATTGGTTATTTTGAACTTTTAAAAACGTCTAGGTATTATGATAATAAAAAGAATACATTTCTGTACTCTTTTATAGGAATGATATTTATTATAATTGTTGAAGTAATTCTTAAGTTATCTTAATTTCTTTTTAATATATAAATATATAGTTGAGATTAAGGAAATTGTACTAATAATGGCACCTGTTTTTAGACCTTTTGTTTTATATATAAATTCTATATTATGATATCCTTCATTTAAATTAAAACCGATGTAAGATTCTCCTATTTTATAAAAATCTATGTATTTATTGTCTACTTTTATTTTCCAACTATTGTCATATGGAATACTTGTAAATATTACACCACTTTCTTTTAAGTTTATATATCCTTTAATATGATTTTCTTTGAATGAAGAAATGTTTAGAATCTCGTCATTTAATGAATTATATGCTTTTTTAAAGTTATTTTCGTTAAAACTATATGCATATATATTAAATTCGTTATATGATGTATCTCCGTAGCTAAAGTACATTGTTACATTTATATCATCATATTTGCTAAAGTATCCTAAGTTAATAATATATGGTTCATTTGTAGCAATAAAATATGACTCTCCATTTACTAGTATACTGGATAGGTTATTGCTATCAATGTATAAATATACATCTCCATTTCTATCATTTTCCAGATTAATTGAACATATTCTTGAATTTATGAAATATCCATTATTTGTGATTTCTGGAACTATATCTTTAAAATTTATATTTAATTTATTGAACATGTTATCAAAACCAGTTGATTCTTTGATAAAATTTTCTTGTACAGTAAATGGATTATTTGAAGATGTATCCCAATTTTTAATGTTGTTATTTACTTTGTATGCAATTGATAATGGATATTTATATTCTTTTATACCTTCATTTTTGTTTTCTTTGTAGAAGTTTTTGTTATAATTAAATTTACCAACTAGGTATTTAATATTAAACATAGAATTATATATTGGAGTTTGTAAATTGTAGTAGTAACTGTTAATGTTATTGCTACCATTTCCTAATTTTCTTTGTATTTTAGAAATGTCTTCATATGTCATAGATGAGAATACTGATATACCATAATAATTGTTTAAAGCAGGATCATTATATGTATCATGCTTTATTTTTTCTATTCTGTAGAATTCGTTCTCTTGAGGTAGTATATTTTTAATATATTGATAATTTTTAATTGAATTATCTAAATCTTTACCATTATGATCTGGTTTTATATTATAAACGCATGATATACATGTTTCTATTGCTACAATAGTTATTAATGCGAATTGTGTATATTTTTTATTTTTAATGTTAATTATTAAAATTGTAAAATATATTATTAGCAATATTGTATTAATTATTAGAACTTTATTTTGTAAATTATCAAATTTTATTATTTTTGATAATATTATTAGAAGTATAAATACAGTTAGTGTTATTAATAATTTTTTTGTGTTTATGTATTTAATATTAATTAGTGATTTGTATGCAATAATAATGGTAATAAAAATATATATAAATGATTGTCTATATGGTAAATCATTTGGAAAATGAAAACCATGCCATATAAAATTGATGAATGTATTATGCATACATAAGAATAGTGTAAGTAGTAATAATGCATACAATATTTTTTCTTTTTTATTAATATTTTTATTTGTGAAGAATAATGGTATTAATATAAATATTAGTAGTGAAGAAGATGTGTTTGGTAGGGGAATATTTTCGCTTATTAATGCAGTTGGTTTTGATAATGAAAAATTATTTAAAATAAAATTTATGATATTAAATTCTGTTTCAAATATACTTGGAAATGTATCTTTTGTTGCAGATATACTAGATAATGAAAAATATATTGGAATAACTACTATAGAAATAATTCCTATAGATATTATTGAATATAAAATATAATTTTTGAACTTTGTGAGAAAATCTTTTATATTAAATTTATAATTTAGTAAATAATAAAATTGGAAGTATATGAAGGTGAATATACATATCATGTATCCAATATAATAATTAGAAAATATTGATATTGATAAAGTGATTATGTATAGTAAGCTTTTGTTTTCTTTTATTATTTTTTCTAGTCCTAAAATAATTAGTGGTAAAAATATCATTCCGTCTAACCACATAATGTTCCAGTGATATGCAATATAATATGAGGAAAATCCGTAGGAAATGGAAATAGGTATTGATAATATTGAATTTTTTATGTTTTTTGTTAAATAATAACAAATGGTTGTGCTTGCTAGTACTGCTTTTATGGCAATTAGTAAGGAAAAACCAGTTGATAAATTATCTTTAAAGGGTAATAGTAGTATGTTAAATGGGCTTGATAGATAATTATAAAGGTTTCTTATAAATGGAAGTGAACCGTTAAATGAAAACAATAATGTTTTGGAGTTTAAAATTCTGTTTATTAGTTCGCTAGTCATAGGAAAATATTGATGATAAAAATCTATAACTGTGAAATCTTTTGAACCAAATGGGGTAATATTATTAATATAAAAGAATACTAGGATTATTAGTATTGATAATAATAAAGTATATAAAACGAATATATTATTTTTTATTTTTTTCATAAAATCACCATTTAAATTGTAACATATCAGAAAAAAATATAAAATATAAATAAGTAGTTGAAAAAATAAAAAAATAGTGTTACTATTGTAATATGTAAAATAGTGGAGGAGTGGTCATATGAATGATAATCAAAATGGTATGAACAACATGAATAATATGAACAACATGAATAATCCAAACGAGATACAGAATGCAGCACAGAATGATTATTATAACAATGATGCGTATTATAATAATTCTAATTACGATAATTATAATAATTATAGTGATACAACATATGAGGAAAAAGAAAAGAAAAATGGCATATGGTGGAAGATATTATTAGTAGTACTTGTATTGTTGATAATAATTATCTTGTTACTAAAATTCTGTACAGGTGGAGTTAGTAATGATGAGAAGTACGTGAAGTTGAAAAACGAAATATGTAATGCGGCAGAGGAATATTTGAATAATAATCCTAACTTATTAGATAGAACAACACCAGGTACATCAGTGATAATTAGATTTAGTAAACTAGCTGATGCAAATCTAATAAGTGCAAAAATAGAAAATCCATATTATAATGGAGGACTATTTAAGAAGGGTACAGAAGAGAAGTATTATCCTATGAATAGTAGTGTAAGATTACAAGTTAATAACGATGGTTCTTTGAATTGTGAATTGGTTGATAATGCTAATGATACAACAGCACCAGAGTTAAGATTAAATGGAGATGCTGTTATTAGTTTGGCAGTTGGTACTGAATTTTCTGATCCTGGTTATACTGCAACAGATGATTATGATGGTGATATAACTGATAAGGTTGTAAGAAGTGGAAATGTAGATTATTCTAAAGCAGGAGAATATACATTAACATATACAGTAAGTGATAGTGCTGGAAATACAACATCTAAAACAAGAAAAGTTATATATGAGGAGTTTGCTAATATAGATATTACTTTGGGTAGTATATTAGATGGTGTAACACCAATGATATCTTTAAAGGGTGCAAATCCATATTGTTTAGTTAAAGGTAATCAGTATGTAGAACCAGGTGCAACAGCAACTGATAATGTTGATGGTAATATAACTGATAGAATAGCTGTAACTAATAAAGTAACAGGTAATTTAATGGGGGCATTTAGAGTAGTTTATAAAGTTTCTGATTCATCAGGAAATGAAGCAATTGCATATAGGGCAGTAATAGTAACTACAGAGTGTCCAGAGGAAAAACAACCTGAATTAGTAGCAAATAATGCTCCAGTTATAACATTAATTGGTAAGAGTGCAGTAACAGTTGCTAAGGGAACAGAGTATATAGATTTAGGTGCTACTGCTTATGATAAAGAAGATGGAGATATAACAAGTAAGATTGTTACTGATACGAGTGCAGTTAATACTAGTAAAGCAGGTGTATATAAAGTTCATTATAGAGTAACTGATAGTCAAGGTGAACTTGCAACTGCTGTAAGAACTGTAACTGTAAAAGAAGCAGTGTCTGGTAATCCAAGTGTAAGATTTACTGGAAAGAAAGAAAATATAAAAATAGAAGTTGGAAAAGGTAATGATTCGTTATTAAGTGCACCAGCAGCTGTTAATGAAAATGGTGTTGCAGTAGCTGTAACAAGGCGAATTGAAGATTATGTGACGAAAGCAGGAGTATCTGCAATTGATTGGAATAGAGTAGGTAAATACAGAGTTATATATACAGCAACACATGGTAATGGAGTTATAACTCAAGAAAAATCAATAATAGTAACTATATATGAGACAAATGTAGTTATAGGTGGTCCTGATACAATAACAATTACAAAAAGAGATTCTGGTTGTGATTTATCTGAAGCAGATTTAGTAAAAGCAGGTGTAACATTTACAGCCAGTGGAAACAATACTCCAATAGTAAAAATAAGTAATGGTAGTGGAATTGCTTGTAAAGTTGGTTCTTATGAAATTGTAGTAAGTGCTTCAACTACTGAAGGAGATCCAGTTACAAAGAAAATTAAAGTTAATGTAATTGAAGGTAATACAGGTCCAGTAATAGATGTTACTGCACCAAGTAAAGTAACAATAATTGGTAATAGTTTGAATCCATCAAATGTTTATAATACAAATGAGTTATGGGCTGGTGGAGATAAAACTGGTGTAACTATATCATTTAGAGCGACTCCGGCTAAGAATACTGAGATAGCACATTTTGAATGGTCAACTAATTGCAGTGATTCTAATGGAGAAATATCTAGAATGTCAGCAACAGATGGTATGAAGACATTTACAGAAGAAGGTAAGAATAGCATATGTATAAGAGCTGTGACAACAGCTGGTGTAAAGGGACCTTGGTCTAATCCAGTAAAAGTTTATATAGATAGAACTGGTCCAGTTGTAGTATTTACTCATACATGGGCTGATAAGGAAAATGATTGGCATAATAAAGCTTTAACATTAACTTATAAAGCAACTGATTCTGGTTCTGATTTAGATCATTTTGAGTATACATATGATGATGTAAAGGCAAAGAAAGCAGAAGAAATAACTACTCATAATGAGGCAACAGGAAAATTAACTGTTCAAGAGAATACAGAGCCAAGTAGACCAAAACTATTTGTTTATGTAAGAGCAGTAGATAAAGCAGGAAATAGAGGAGAATGGACAATTAATCCTGCGTATGCAAATATAGATACAGTAAAACCAAATGCACCTACGTTAACTGTTGAAGGTAATAATACTAAAATAGTAAAATTAAATGCAACATTTAAAGATGGAGAGTCAGTAAGACCAAGTGGATTTGGTAAGTTAATATATACTATTAATGGTGGAACAGAGTTAGAGGAATTAACTCAATTGATAACAATGCCATCAAATACAACACAGGCAAATGTAACAAGCAATGTAAAAGTATGGGCAGTAGATAAAGCAGGAAATAAGAGTGATGGGTTTGCAGAAGAAACTGTCACAGTAGCACCAATGAAAAAACCAGCAACTGGTGTAGACATAACTAATAATGGTGATAAAGTAACTGATGGTGGAGCATGTAAAGCTGGTAATATATATGTTGGAGATAGCTTTACATTAGTAGCAAAACCAAAACCAGCAGATGCTGATGAAAAAGATGTAATATGGTCATCAAGTAATGGAAGTGTTGCAACAGTAGATGCAGATGGAAAAGTAACAATAAAGAGTTCGGGTAATGCTACGATAACTGCAAAAATAGGTAATGCAAGTACAACATGTACTATATCATCAACAACGCAGGTTGAACCAGGATATACTCCTAGTCCAGGTGGCGGTGGATGTTATGGAAAATCAACACCAGTAGGAAAAGGTTGGTGTTGGTGTGATTATAACAAACATGATTGGGTTTGTGAGAATGATGGAAATGGTTCTAGTGGAAATAAACCAAGTGGCGGCGGTTCTGGTGGAAATAATACAAAACCATCTAAAACAACTACAACAACAAAAAAAACATGTAATATAAGCGGTTGCGCACAGTATAGTCTAGATGATGAGTGTTACTGTATTTTATGTGAGTTTGGTTATGAAAGCACAAGCGGTGGATGTGAAAAACAGACAATTAATCCGAATAAAACAACTAAATCAACCAAAAAAACAACAAAAAAAACAACCAAAAATAATAATAGAACAGATAGTCTAAATTGAGGTGACTATGAAAAAGAAATTTGATAAAGCTGGTGCTAAAATGCACTAGCTTTTTTTATTCCTAAAATGCACTATGTTTGTATTATATATTAATAATAGATGGAATAATATAAATATATATTTATTATACATATAGAAAAAATGTGCATACTAAATATAGGGTGATTGTGTGAATATAAATTATAATGAGTTGTTTAATGTTGTAATACGTGGATTATTGTCGTTAATTACTTTGTTTTTAGTAACTAAGTTAATTGGTAAGAAACAGGTTTCTCAACTTAGTTTGTTTGATTATGTTATTGGTATATCTATTGGTAATTTTGCTGCTGAGATGACTATTAATTTGGAATCTGAGGAATTGTATGGAATTATTGCTGTTTTGTTATTTGGTGGTATTGCTTATTTGGTATCTGTTGGTACGATGAAGAGTATTAAGTTAAGAAGGTTTTTTATGGGGAGTCCGACTATTCTTATTGAGCATGGAAAAATATTACAGAATAATTTTTATAAGGTTAAGTATGATATAAATGATATGTTGGAACAGTGTAGGGTTAATGGTTATTTTGATATTTCTGAGATAGATTATGCTATAGTTGAGGCGAATGGTGAACTTAGTATACTTGCTAAGAGTGAGTATTTGCCTGTAAATAGGACTGATATGAAATTGAAAGTTAGTAAGAATGGTTTGTGTGCTAATGTGATTATAGATGGAAAAGTTATGTATAATAATTTGAAAAAAATAAATAAGGATGAGAAGTGGTTAAATAAGGAGTTAAAGTTAAAGGGTAAGGATATTAGTGATATTATTCTTGCTACTGTTGATATAAATGATAAGGTAGTTTTTTATGAGAGGAATAAAGGTGTGGTAAGTTTGGATGTGCTTGAATAGAATTTAGTGGTGATATGATGAAAAAGTATAAATATTTAATTATTAGTATTTTAATTAGTTTGGGTGTGGGCGGATTATCTGCTTTAATTACTGGTGGTGATATGGATACTTATAAGTATTTGAGTAAGCCACCTTTATCTCCTCCTAGTGTATTATTTCCTATTGTGTGGACAATTTTGTTTATATTGATGGGAATTAGTGCATATATGGTATATGTTTCTAAGGATAGAGATAAAGATTCTGCTCTTACGGTTTATGTTATTCAATTAATTATTAATTTCTTTTGGTCTATTATTTTCTTTTCATTAAAGCTTCGTTTGTTTGCCTTTATTTGGATTATTCTTTTATTAGTACTTATAATTATAATGATTGTTAAGTTTTATAGAATCTCTAATAAAGCTGGTTTATTGCAAATACCATATTTAATATGGACTTGTTTTGCAACGTATTTGACTATAGCAATTTATATATTAAATAGATGATAGTAAATATTTTGTTTATACATATAATAAAATGGGGTATGTATTATTACAATTTAAATTGATAATTTTCCAAGAAAGCACTTATGTGCTTTTTGTTATATCAAAATTAATAAAAATAATTTTTTTAGTTATACTAATAAATGGTGTATGTGTATGAAAATAGCATTTATATTATTATTAATTTTGGTGTTTATTGTATTAAGTTTAAAGAAGTTAAATATTGTTAGTTTGTCTTTTTTATTATCAATGTTATTATTTATTGTTTATTTAGACAGTGTTTTTCCTTTGTTAAGGTTTGAATTAAAGGGTGATGAAGTTATTAGTATTAATTTAAATGAAGAGTATAAGGAGCATGGTTATGTTGTTTATGGTTTTGATAAATATAATGTATTTATAAATAATAGAGTTGATACGTCTAGAATTGGAGTTTATAATGTGGATTATATATTAAACTATGGTAGGAAAAAGATAATTAAAACTAGAAAGGTAATTGTAGTTGATAGGGTAAAACCAGTTATTGAATTAAAAGGTGATGATGAGGTATTTATAAAAGAAGGTTATAAGTATGATGAGCTTGGTTATACTGCGACAGATAATTATGATGGTGATATAACTTATTTGGTAAAAACGTCTAGTAATTTGAAGAATGAAGTGGGTAAATATAAGATAGTTTATTCTGTTAGTGATAGTAGTGGCAATGTTAGTTCTATAACAAGAATAGTAAATGTTATTCGTAATAATAATGGTGTTGTTTATCTTACTTTTGATGATGGACCAAGTGAGATAACTGAGGAGATTTTAAAAGTTTTGAAAAAAGAAAATGTGAAGGCAACATTTTTTGTTCTTAATTATACTTATCAATATAATAATGTAATTAAAAAAATAGTAGAAGAAGGACATTCGATTGGTTTGCATAGTTATTCTCACCAGTATGATAACATTTATTCTTCTGTTTATAGTTTTTATGATGATTTGAATAAGATTAAAAATAAAGTAAAAAAAACAACAAACTTGGATGTGAAAATAATAAGATTTCCTGGTGGAAGTTCAAACACTGTTAGTAAGTTTAATAAGGGTATTATGAGTTATTTGACTCGTGATGTTGTTAGTAATGGTTATCATTATTTTGATTGGAATGTTGATAGTGGTGATGCATGGAATGCAAGAAATAGTTATGAGGTTTATAATAATGTGATTTATAATTTAAGTATGAATAGATCTAATGTGGTTCTTATGCATGATTTTTCAGGTAATTATAAAACATTAAATGCACTTGATGATATAATTAGAACTGCTAGGAATAATGGATATGTATTTGATAAAATAACGTATAATACTCCAATGATTGTTCATAGTGTGAATAATTAACAAAAATTTATAATTTGTTTATATATATTTAATAAAAATGTTAAATATTAAGTATTAAAATAAAAAATAGTAATAAAGTATTATCAAAAATTAAAATATGACTCTTTGAAAAATAAGTTTAAAAGTTTTATAGTTGCATCAAGGAGGAAGAGATGAAGAAGATTTTAATTTTTATGTCAATACTTTTTTTGAGTATCAGTGTGAATGTTAAGGCGGATTCAAGTAGTGTTAGAGTTAGTGTATATTATGTGCCTGATGTTTACTATAATTATAAAAAAGATGGTGTGATTTATTGGGGTCAATTAGGTTATATAAGGGCTGATAAACAACTTGCTTATTGTCTTGATATATTAACTAATATAACCACTGATACATATTTTAAAGGTGAAATTAGTAATGAGATTAAGGATGATATGATATTAACAAGTTATTTTGGTTTTGAATATGGAAAAATAGGCGGATTTGCATATTATGCTGCTGCACAGCAAATGATATGGAAACAAATGGGAATTGATGTATATTTTACTGATCAAAGTATGGGTAAGGGTAATATAATTGATTTGAGTGATATTATTTCTATAATAGAGGAACGTATTAATGAGTATAAAAGAGTACCTGAGATAGGAAATAATTTTAAAGTAGAGATAGGTTCTACTTTAAAATTGGATGATTTAAATGAAGTTTTAAATAATTTTAATGTTATAAATAATAGTGAAAATGATATAAGTATTAATAATAATAAGGTAATTATAAAAGCGATTAAGAAGGGAAAGGGCGAATTTGAGTTAAGAACACAGTATAAAATGATTCGATCAAATTTATTTTTAAGTGCACCTGGTTCTCAAGATTTGCTAGTAGCAGGTAGTATTCCTGATATATCTAGAACATATAGTTATGAAGTTATACCTGGGAGCATAAGTATAGATTTATTTGATTCTAAAACAAGATCAAAAGAAAATACTGGTTTAACTAGTTTTAAAGGAAATGTTTTTGAACTTTATAAGGATGATGAGTTTGTTAAAGAAGTTGAAACTGATGAAACTGGTAGAATTTATATTGATGATTTAGATTTGGGATCTTATAAATTAAAACATGTAATTGTTAGTGAGGGGTATATAAAAAATAAGGAGGTTTATAATTTTGAAATAGTAAATGGTAATATAAATATAAAAGAATCAATATATTTAGAACCACTAAAAAGTAATATAACTATAAACAAAACATATGGTAATCCTATTGTTGGAACAAGTTTTTATGACAAGAATGTATCTTTTCTTATTAGAAATTCGAAGGGTGATGATGTTGCTACAATAGTAACTGATGAAATGGGTAAAGCAAATATAACGTTAGATTATGATAATTATAGAATAATGCAGATAACTAATAATGGTATTGGTAATGAGTATATGCGTGAGTTTCGTTTAAATAAAAGTATGTTTAATAGGAATCATGTTTATAATATTTTCACTCCAATTTATGAGGCAAAATTGAAAGTAAAGGTATATGATTTGAGTACTAAATTGCCAATGGAAAATATTGAGTTTGAAATTGATGGTAAAACATATTTTACTGATAGTGATGGTATTTTTATTACTGATAATTATAAAGAAGGTGTGTATACGTTATGTGAAACTCAAATAGATGGATATTATGCTATAGATGATATTATTGTTGAAATAAATGATAATAGTAGTTATTATATAGAGAATGATGAGATATTTATAGATGTGATAGTTTATAATGAAAAGATAAAAAAGGAAATTGAGAATGAAGAGAAAGATATAATTGATGATAATAATGATAAAGAAGAAATAAATGATAAAATAGAAAATAAAAATGGTGAGGAATTAATTGATAAACCAAATAAAATAGAGAAATTGCCAGATTTGGGAATAATAAATCATGTAAATTATTTAATATTTTTTCTGTTAGGATATAAGCGTGTTAAGAAAAATAATTGTTAGTATATGCATATTATTTGTTTTGACTGGATGTAGTAAGTATTATGTAAATGAAGAGTTTGATGATAAATTAATACTAAATATTGATAGCATTAACTTAAGTGAAGAGGTGAGTATTAATAGTATAGATGAATATGTAAATGGAATTGTTTTATTTAGTGAATATGGAAGACCAGATATAATAGGAAGTAATACGATTATTGGTGCTCATTCTGGGTATGGTTCTAATGCTTATTTTAATTATCTAAGTCATTTAAATTTGGGGGATATGATATATTTGAAGTATGATGGATATGAGTATAAATATGAAGTAAAGAGAGTTTATGAAGTTTTTGATACGGATTTATATGTACTTGATAGTGATGAATTTACGAAATTAACTTTATTGACTTGTAAAATTGGTGAAAATAATAAAAGAATAGTTGTTGAATCTTATTTATTAAATTAAATACTTTACCATAATTTGACAACTTGTTAATAGTTAGTTATAATGAATTCGTAGGGTTGATGTATTAATGTGAGGTGTTCAATATGGCAAAACAAACTTTTTTAAATTTATCGGAAGATAAAAGAAATATGGTTGTTAATGCATTAAAAAAAGAGTTTAGTAGAGTACCTTTAAAGGATGCATTGGTGTCTAATATCATTATTGATGCGAAGATACCAAGGGGTAGTTTTTATCAGTATTTTAATGATATTGAGGATGCATTTTATTATATTATTGGTGAGTATTCAAAGGATATTAAGCGAAAGTTACTTGAGTATTTAGAAAAAAATAAAGGGGATATAATATTATCTTATAGAGAGTTATATTTGTATATTCTAAATGTAATAGATAACCCTGATGACAAAGAATATTTTGAAAATATTTTTTTGAATATGAATTATGAAATAGAAAAGATGTTTACTCCTAATTTTAATGATGGTTTGAATTTAATATTAAATCATGTTGATATATCAAAATTAAATATTTCATCTAAGTTTGGTCTTGGGTATATACTTGATATTATTGAATCTATAATGATGACTAATATTATTCAGAGTTATAAAAGAAATTTAAGTAAGGAAAAAAATAAGGAAATATTTGAAAGAGAACTTGCACTTGTTTGTGCAGGTATATTAAAGAAGTAGTTTACTTCTTTTAATTTTGTGTTATTATATATCAAGAGGTGATTAAAGTGGCAGATTGCAAAGATTGTAAATTTATGAATTTAGAAGATATGAATAAGTATGGTGAAGCATATTGTAGTGAATTAAAAAAGTATACTAGTTTGACTGGTAGTTGTAGATATTTTGATAGAAGGTATTCGTATAGTACTTGCTATTTAACAACAATGTATTGTGATATTTTAGGAAAGCCAGATAATTGTTTTGAACTTGAAACTTTAAGGGGTTATAGAGATTGGTATATGAAAGGGGATCCTAAGTGTATACCTTTACTTAGAGAGTATGATGAAGTAGGCCCTGTATTGTCTGAAAATATAAGAATTGATAGTAATAGAGATACTGTTGTTAATAGTATGAGTGAGTATATAAATGCTGCGATTGATGAGATATTTAATGAGGAATATGAGGGTGCTAAGGAAACATATATTAAAATGGTAAATATGTTAAAGGAAAGATATGGTGTAAAAGAAAAAGTTAAACGTTTGGTTTAACTTTATTTTATTTTAAAATCTTTTATATTTTGATCATACATATCTTTGCCATCAAAATACATTTTTTCTTTTAATCTTAGTAAGCAGGCCACTATTTTAGTTGGAAATTTTGAAACTAAGTTATTATAGATAGTTGTACTTTCATTGTAGTATTTTTCTTCTCCTAGGATTCTTGAATTTAAATTTACTATTTGATACCAAATATCATTAAAAGAAATATTTTTATTTATTTTTGTGTTTTCACTTTTGAATGTATATATTTTGGATTCTATATCTGCTAATTTTCTTTCAAATTCAAAAGATGATAGTTCTTCGTTTTTAATAGTATCAATGTTTTTAAAATCTTTGTTGTCTTTATCTGTCTGAAGTATTTCAGCAATTGCTTTTACTAATAAATCATATTTTTGTCTTAATGATTCATCAATTTTGCTTTCTGCTGAATTAATTTTAATTATTTGTGTTTTTATATCATTATGCATTTTTGTATAAACAAGTAATACAATAACAATTGTAATGATTATATACATTATTATTCTAAAAGTATCCATATTATCACCTATTTAATTATAGCAAAATTAAGTTATATATACAATATTAAAAGTTTTTGATAAAATTTATTTTTTCATCGAATTCTACATAATCAAGATATATACTAAGTAATAAATACCATTTGCCAGTAGCAGGGTCACTAATAATTATGTGATCTCTTCCTGATTGTTCTATTACTCCTGTAAATACTTTGTCTCTCCATTCAACTGAATCTGGGAATGACATATAAAATCTTCCTATTTTCCCTTTGTTTAATCTTAATATATTTTCAATATACGATTGTTCTTCGTCTAGATTACTGGTTATTGTTTGAGCTACTTGTTGGTTTGGAGTTCCACTTGGTAATGAACTCATTGGATATACTGGATTATAGTAACTATTATTATTCATAAATCACATTCCTTTCACACCTAATTATATGGTGAGTTATAGGTAATTATGATTATGTTATATTGAAATACTTCAAAATGTAATATTATTTAGTTAAATTTGCTTTATTTTGTGGTATGATGTAAGAAAGCGAGAGTGATTTTATGAAAGTTAAGATAGCGATATCAGCAAGACATGTGCATTTAAATAAAGAGGATTTTGAATTTTTATTTGGTAGTGGTTCAGAACTTACTAAATTAAATGATTTAAGTCAAAAGGGTGAGTTTGCGTCTTGTGAGAAGGTTAATATAATTACTGAAGGTGGTAGGATAGATGGCGTTAGAGTAGTTGGACCTTTAAGAAGTTATACGCAAGTAGAAATAAGTGCAACAGATGCTTTTAAATTGAGGATAAACCCACCAGTAAGGAAATCTGGAGATTTACTTGGTTCTTCTTCTGTAATAATTGAACATGATGGAAAAATGTTAAATAAAAATAATTGTTGTATTATTGCAAATAGGCATATTCATATGAATACAAATGAACTTGGTAAGTATAATTTAAAAAATGGTCAGGTTGTAAAATTAAAAATA
Organism: uncultured Mollicutes bacterium; assembly: GCA_900550145.1. Lineage (GTDB taxonomy): Bacteria > Bacillota_I > Bacilli_A > RF39 > UBA660 > CAG-1193. The sequence continues at coordinate 5,208 of URRF01000015.1, read as the reverse complement.
GATGGGGTTAAGGGTGGAGTATTAGATAATGTAGTTATAAAAGCAAAAGATAATTATTCACTTGAGGCACATTTAGATACTGATGATGGAAATGCTCATTTGATAAATAAAGATAATAATATTGGCGAGGTTATATATGAATGAATTTAAGATTTGTAATAAGTGTAGATGTGATAGTGATTTATTGTCATCTAAATTGAAGGAACTTGATAGTAATGCAAAAATAATGGTTGGTTGTGTTAGTATGTGTGCTGTTGGAAAAAATAATCCTTTTGTAATAGTTAATGGTATACCTGTAATAGGAAATGATATAGATGAACTTGTTTTAAGGGTTAAGGAAATGATTTAGTTTTTATGAAGTGGAATATAGGAAATGTAGAGATTAAAAATCAGGTTGTACTTGCGCCTATGGCAGGAATTTGTAATAGTGCATTTAGGAGAATTGCAAAGGAAATGGGTGCTGGTTTAATATATGCGGAAATGGTTAGTGATAAGGCGTTATTATATAAAAGTAAGAAAACAGAGGATATGCTTTATATGAAGGATGAGGAAAGACCTATTTCTCAGCAAATATTTGGAAGTGACAAGGAGTCATTTGTGGAAGCTGCTAAGATAGTGTGTGAGAAAATGCATCCGGATATAATTGATATAAATATGGGATGTCCTGTTCCTAAGGTTGCTGTGTCCCAACAGGCGGGTGCTGCATTATTAAAAAATCCAGATAAAGTTTATGAAATAGTTAAATCTGTAGTTGATGCAGTTTCTATTCCAGTTACAGTTAAAATAAGAAGTGGATGGGATAAAAATAGTATAAATGCTATAGAAATAGCAAAAGTGTGTGAGAGAGCTGGTGCTAGTGCAATATGTGTTCATCCTAGAACAAGGAGTCAGAGGTATGAGGGATTATCTGATTGGAATATTATTAAAGAAGTAAAAGAAAGTATCAGTATTCCTGTAATAGGAAATGGAGATATAAGAAGCGTTGATGATGCGAAAAGAATGATTGAATTAACCAATTGTGATGCTGTAATGATAGGAAGAGGGGTACTTGGAAATCCGTGGCTTATTAGAGATATTGTTAATTATTTAGAAGATGGAGCTGTACCTAAAGTTATTAGCAAAGATGAGAAGATAGATATGTGTATTAAACACATGAACTATTTATTAAGTTTTAAAGATGAAAAGACAGCTGTACTTGAGATGAGGAGTCATATAGCGTGGTATTTAAAGGGATTAGATGGAGTAAATGAGGTAAAAAGAGAAATATTTAAGGCAACAACTGAAAAAGATGTATTGGAAATATTAACAAAATTTAAGAATAAATAATTCAATTTGTTTACAATAAATGTAAATTGTTATAAAATGATATGTGAGGAGTGTTTTTATGAGTGAATACACAGAACAAGAAATTGTAAGAAGAGAAAAAGCGGAGAAGTTACGTGAAAAGAATATTGATCCTTTTGGTTCGAGATTTGATGTTACTTCAAATTCAAAGGAAATAAAGGAATTATATGGTGACTTTACAAATGAGGAATTAGAGGAAAAAGATATTGAAGTAGTAGTAGCTGGAAGAATAATGACTAAAAGGGGTAAAGGTAAAGCTGGATTTATGCATATACAGGATAAGTATGGTCAAATTCAAATATATGTAAAGTTGGATAATGTTGGGTTAGAAGAATATGAGTTATTTGATAATGCTGATTTGGGAGATATAGTTGGTATTCGTGGTAAGGTATTTAGGACTCATATGGGTGAACTTAGTGTTAAGGCAATGGAGTATATTCATTTAGTTAAGGCATTAAGACCTCTTCCTGATAAGTTTCATGGACTTGTTGATATTGAAGAGAGATTTAGAAGAAGATATGTAGATTTGATAGTAAATGAGGATGCGAGAAGAATTGCGTTTATGAGACCTAAAATAATAAGAACTATTCAAAATTATTTGGATAGTATTGGTTATGTTGAGGTAGAAACCCCTGTTTTAGGAACAATATTAGGGGGTGCTGCAGCAAGACCATTTGTTACGCATCATAATACTTTAGATATTGATATGTATTTACGTATTGCAACAGAATTACCACTTAAGAGGTTATTAGTTGGTGGCATGGATGCTGTATATGAAATTGGTAGATTGTTTAGGAATGAGGGAATGGATAGGAATCATAATCCTGAATTTACTACTATTGAATTATATAAGGCATATAGTGATTTGAATGGAATGAAAGAAGTTTGTGAAGAATTATTTAAAAGGGTAGTATATGCTGTAAATGGTACGTATGTACTTAATTGGAAAGGTCATGAACTTGATTTTAGTAAACCATTTAAGAGTGCTAAGATGGTTGAACTTATTAAAGAAAAGACCGGTGTAGATTTTTATAAGCATATGACTTTGGAAGAAGCGAAAGAAATAGCAAGAGAACATAATGTAACTGTTGAGGATCATTATGAGGTAGGACATATAATAAATGCTTTCTTTGAAGAATTTGTAGAAGATACTTTAATTGAACCAACGTTTGTGTGTGAGTATCCTATTGAGGTAAGTCCGCTTGCTAAGAAGTGTAAGGATGAAAGATTTACTGAAAGATTTGAGGTATTTATTTGTGGTAGTGAATATGGTAATGCATTTACTGAATTAAATGATCCAATAGATCAAAAAGAGAGATTCTTGAATCAATTAAAGGAAAGAGATTTAGGAAATGATGAAGCTAATGAAATGGATGAAGATTATGTTGAAGCTTTAGAATATGGTATGCCACCTGCTGGTGGAATGGGAATTGGTATTGACAGACTTGTTATGCTAGTAACGGGTTCTGAAAGTATAAGAGAGGTAATTTTATTTCCTCACATGAAAAACAAGTAGAAGGAGGACTTTATGAGAAATAAGAATGTATTAAAAGTATTTGGTATTATGTTTTTGTTAACATTTGTACTTACTTGGGTAATACCAGCAACTACAATTCAATCATCTGGACTAGTTACTGGTGTAACTGAACCAACTGGAATAGCTGATATATTTACGTCAATTGATGTAATATTAGTGTATTTTGCTAAACCAGCAATATTAATGTTATTTATTGGAATGTTTTATGGAGTAGTTAACAAGAGTGGTGCATTAAAGGCATTAGTTGACGAAATTGTTTCAATATTTAAGAAACACAGTACTATATTTTTAGGAATAACTATATTATTTTATGCAGTAACTACTGCATTTACAGGTATTTATTTTCCTATGTTTATGTTTATTCCTTTATCAATTGCAGTATTGTTAGGATTAAAATATAACAAGGTACAAGCATTGTTAGCCACTGTTGGATCAACAATAATTGGTTTAACTGGTGAAATATCTAATTATGTAATTAAGAGTATGACTAATGAGGATGGTAATAAGTTCTTTTATGTTAAATTAGGTTTACTTGTAGTGCTTGTAGTATTAGAAATATTATATATAGTTAAAACTAGCAAGAAGAATAAAAAGGATGATGATAGTGGTAAAGAGGAAATTATGTTTATTCCTGAAAAAAGGGTTGCTAAGAAGGAAAAGAACCCTAAGGGAATTGCATTATTTGTAGTATTAGTTTTGCTATTTGTAGTGTTTGTTTTAGGACTAACTCCATGGAGTAGTAATAAGATATTTAGTGATTGTTATACTGCAATTAAAAATGTTAAAATTGGTGAATTTCAAGTATTTGATGCGATATTAGGAACATTTGAAACATTTGGCGAATGGACTTATACTTCATTGTATCCAACAATTGGTATTGCTATAATAGTGATGGCACTTGTTAATAGTTTATCATTAGAAGAAGCATCTGATGGTGCTCTAACTGGTTTAAAGAAGATATTTGGAATATCATTATTGACTGCAGTTATGAATGTAGTAGTTATATTTACACTTAATTCTGGTTTTGTAGCAACAATTATAAATGTTATTGCAAAAAGTGGTAATATTGCACTTATTACGTTGTCAAGTTTATTAACTTCACCATTTATGGTAGAAAGTGCATATGCATCACAATATATTTTACAAATGATATATAAATTAACTAGTAATGATGCATTATTGAGTTTGTATGGTTTAGTTGTACAATTTACATATGGATTTACAATGTTAATTGCACCTTCAAGTATATTATTAATGATTGGATTATGTTATACAGAAGAAAAATATACAAAATGGGTAAAATATATTTGGAAATTATTATTGGCAGTTTTAGTTGCATGTCTTTTAGCAGTAACTATAGCAGCTATGTTATAAAAGAGTATGGAGGAGTTTATGAAGAAGAAGTTATTTAGTATTTTATTTGCAATGTTATTGTTTGTACCTTTCTTTGTAAAAGCTGATGAGAAAGTTAAAGTTTATATTTTTGAAGCTGGTGGATGTCCTTATTGCGAAGCCGAGGTTGAGTATTTAAAAGGTCTTGATTCTTATAATGAAAAATTTACTATTGAAATTAAGGAATTATATGTAGATCATATTGATTGGGTAGAAGGTAAGGATTATGCACTTGGTAAAAAGGTTGCAGAAGGGTTTTTAAAAGCAGGTTTTACTGATGCAAGTTATCAAGGAACTCCTTTTGTAGTAATAAGTGATTTATATGCAGCTTCTGCTTATAGTGAATCACTTGAAAGCGTTATTAATGAAGCATATGAAAAGGGAGATAAAGATATTGTAGGTTGTTATGCAGATGGTAAAGATGATTGTTTGAGTCATATAACACCAAGTGATACAGATAATAAATATGATAATAAGACAAATTCAAATACAGCATCTAGTGATACATGGGTTAATGTTTTAATTGGTATGGCAATAATAGCAACAATAATAATTAAGTCAACTATTGATACTAATAAAATAGTTGAGGCAATAAAAGCAAATAAAGTAAATATAAATAAAGAAAATAAGAATAAGAAGAAGTAAACATCGTATTTTGGTGTTTTTTTCTTTTAATAAAAATTATAAAAAATGTAATTTGTGTGTTAAAATAAAGAGGGTGATAGTATGAAGAAGAATGGTTTTACTTTAATAGAACTTTTGGCAGTATTTTTAGTGTTAGGTGTGATACTTGCAATTGCAGTACCTAAAATATCTAATGTGAGAGATGATTCTTTAAAAAGATCATTTATGATAAGTGTTGAAAATATAATGAAAGAGATTAAAAATCAAAATCAAGATTTGTTAGCCAGTTTGAATGAATCAACTGTAACGTA
>URRF01000014.1 GCA_900550145.1 uncultured Mollicutes bacterium | reverse complement strand
TGGAATGAAAGCAACAGAATATATAACAAATTTACTAGAGTATGATGGAGAAGGACTAAAGATAGATAATACAAGTGATCAAAATATAAGATATTATGGAAGTAATCCAAATAACTATGTAAGATTTAATAATGAATTATGGAGAATAATAGGAGTGTTTGGAAATAATGTAAAACTAATAAGAAGTGAAAAACTAGGAGATTTATCATGGGATAGTAGTGAATCGAGTGTAAATGGTGGTTGGGGAGTAAATGAATGGAGTACTTCTGCATTAAAGAATTATTTAAATACAATGTATTATGGAGGAACAACCGTAACATGTTATAATGCAAAAAATAAGCAAACAACAACATGCCCAACAAATACATTAGATGAATTATCAAAATCATTAATAGATAATCACACATGGAACACAGGTGCACCAAATTATGATACTTTATATGATAGTACAATAAAAACTTTAGATACAGTTGAATTTTACAAAGAAGAAAGAGGAAATGTAACTGGAAAGATATGTAATGGTGGAAGTGCTTGTAATGATACAGTAGAAAGAACAACAGAATGGCCAGGATACGTTGCTTTACCTTATGCAACAGATTATGCATATGCAAGTGGTGAAAGTATATGTGAAACAAATATGGTAAAACAAGATAGTAGTGATGTATATATATGTAAGAATGATAATTGGATGTTTAAACCAAACACATGGTATTGGACATTATCGCCTCATGCTCGTTCCGGCTATTCGCACGATGTGTGGCTTGTGGGCAGTGGTGGCCGTGTCAGCTACACCAGTGCTGCGTACGGCGATGTGGTTTTTCCCGCCATATATCTTAAGACTGATATCTTGATAAAAAGTGGGAATGGTACAAAAACTGATCCATACATATTAAATACGTGATCATAAATAAAAGGAATGCGAAAAATGCGCCCCAGGTGGGTAGGGACCCATCGGGCGCCAAATTTTGGAAAAAAATATATTTTGTAAATTGATAAGCGCTAGTATAGGTTACTAGTGCTTTTAATATAGAATAATTTAATATTAAAGAATATGGGAAATAAGTTATTTTCATATTAGAATAAATGTGATATAATACTATTATCTACTTTGATCAAGAGGTTTTATTGTATGTTTTAAAGAGAGTTAGTGGTAGGTGTGAACTAATAAACTAAAAATAAAATGTAGCTTGTGAGTTTTACTATTGAATTTAGTAGGTAGTAACGTATTCTGCGTTAAAGATAAGAGTGCATAGAATCTATGAACTAAGGTGGTACCGTTCTTTTGAACCCTTAGGTTTGTAGATTTTTTATTTTAGGAGGATTTATGATTAATATAGAGAGTGCGAAGGTTGCTTTTGATGATTTTGTTAGTAAATATGATATTAGTGATGAGAGGATAAAATTAAAGTATGATCATACTTATAGAGTTTGTGAGCAAAGTTTAAAGATATCAGAGAGTATTGGTTTAGATGATGAGAATACTAATCTTTCATTTCTTATTGCACTTTTACATGATATAGGTAGGTTTGAGCAAGCTAGGTTATATAATACATTTAATGATTCTAAAAGTGTTGATCATGCTTTTTTGGGATGTAAGTTATTATTTGAAGATGGTTTAATAAGAAAGTTTGTAGATGATGATAGTTATGATGAAATAATAAGGAAAGCAATATATAATCATAATAAATATGAAATTGGTGTTTGTAATGATATGGAAATGCTTCATTCTAAAATAATAAGAGATGCTGATAAAATAGATATTATGAATTTAGTAGTTAATTTAGGGGAAATTAAGTTATCTGATGATAATTTAGGTGTTTCTAAGAAGGTGGATGAAAGTTTTAGAAATCATCTTTCTATATCTCATAAGGATAAGCTTGCTAGGAATGATAGTATAATTATGATGCTTGCGTTTGTATTTGATCTTAATTTTGATTATTCTTATAGATATTATAAAGATAATAATTATATAGATTTATTTTATTCGAAATTAAAGAATAAAGATATATTTAGTGAATACATTGAGATAGCCAATGGCTATATAGAAGGGAAGTGTAATAATGTTAGAACCAAAATATATTCATAAGGATGTAGAAACTTCAAAATATGATTTTTGGCTTAGTCATGATTATTTTAAAAGTGGAGATTTAACAAAGGAACCATTTACTATAGTTATACCTCCTCCAAATGTAACTGGTAAGTTACATTTAGGACATGCTTGGGATACTACTATTCAAGATATTATAATTCGTTATAAGAGAATGTGTGGTTATGATGCTTTGTGGCTTCCTGGTATGGATCATGCTGGTATTGCAACACAAGCCAAGGTTGATAAAAAATTAAAGGAAATGGGAATTAACCCAAGAAGTATGGATAGAAATGAATGGTTAAAGTATGCTTGGGATTGGAAAAGTGAGTATGCTTTAAATATACATAAACAGTGGGCTAAATTGGGACTTAGTTTGGATTATTCTCATGAAAGATTTACTCTTGATGATGGTTTAAGTGATGCAGTTAAACATGTATTTGTAACTCTTTATAATGAAAACTTAATTTATAGAGGGGAAAGAATAATAAATTGGGATCCAGAAGCTAGAACTGCACTTTCTAATGAGGAAGTTATATATAAAGATGTTAAGGGTGCTTTTTATCATATAAAATATATGATAGAAAATACTGATGATTATTTGGAAGTTGCTACTACAAGACCAGAAACATTATTTGGTGATACTGCTGTTGCTGTTAATCCTGATGATGAGAGATATAATAAGTTAATTGGTAAGAATGTAGTTCTTCCAATTGTTAATAAATTAATACCTATAATAGGCGATAAACATGCTGATATGGAGTTTGGAACTGGTGTTGTTAAAATTACACCTGCTCATGATCCTAATGATTTTGAAGTTGGTAATAGACATAATTTAGATAGAATTAAGGTTATTAATGAAGATGGTACTATGAATGAGAATGCAAAAGAGTTTAATGGACTTGATAGATTTGTTGCTAGAAAAAAGGTTGTAGAAAAATTAAAAGAAATGAATTTACTTATTAAGGTTGAGGAAATTACTCATTCAGTAGGTCATTCTGAGAGAACTGATGCAATGGTTGAACCATATTTGTCAAAGCAATGGTTTGTTAGAATGAGGCCTTTAGCAGATAGGGTACTTGAAAATCAAAAAAACAAGGATACTAAGGTTAATTTTGTACCTCCTCGTTTTGAGAAAATAATGAATCATTGGATGGAAATAACTTATGATTGGTGTATTTCAAGGCAGTTATGGTGGGGGCATAGGATTCCTGCTTGGTATAAAGGAGAAGAGGTATATGTTGGATATGAAGCCCCAAAGGAAGATGGTTGGGTACAAGATCCGGATGTATTAGATACTTGGTTTTCATCAGCATTATGGCCATTTTCAACACTTGGTTATAAAGAAGAAACTGAGTTGTTAAAAAGACGTTATCCTAATGATGTTTTGGTAACCGGCTATGATATAATTCCATTTTGGGTTAATAGAATGACTTTTCAGGGACTACATTTTATGAATGAAAGACCATTTAAAGAATGTTTAATACATGGACTTATTCGTGATAAAGATGGTAGAAAAATGTCTAAAAGTTTAGGTAATGGTGTAGATCCTATGGATGTAATAGAAGAATATGGATGTGATAGTTTAAGATATTTCTTGTCTACTTCTACAAGTAATGGAATGGATTTAAGATATGATGAAGAAAAAATAAAATCAACATGGAATTTTATTAATAAATTATGGAATGCATCAAGATTTTGTTTAATGAATATAGAAGATTTAAGAGAAATTAATTTAAAAGATTTAGATATACATGATAAGTGGATATTAACAAAATATGAAAACACTATAAAAGAAGTAATTAAGTATATGGATAAGTATGAGTTTAATAATGTATCAAGTGTGTTATATTCATTTATTTGGGATGATTTCTGTGATAATTATATTGAGATGTCTAAATTTAGTAGTGATACTCTATCAACAAAAAGTACTTTGTATTATGTATTAACTGGAATATTAAAGATGCTTCATCCATTTATGCCTTTTGTAACAGAAGAGATATATCAGAACTTACCATTTAAAGAATGTGAATCTATAATGGTTAGTGATTATCCAAAATATGATAAAGAATTAGTTTTTGAAGATGATTATAATAATATGGAAAAAATTATTGAATTTATGCGTAAGTTTAGAAATGTAATTGGTGAGAATAAAATACCTAAAACAGCAAAAGTAAGAATAAATAATAACAATAATTATGATTTAATATGTAAAGTATTAAAACTTAAAGATAGAATTATAACTGATAAACTTAATATGACTAGTTATGATGTATCAGTTTATGATTATTCTATGACTATTTATTTTGAAAAAGAAGAGAATATGGAACTTATAAATAAAGAAATAGAACTTTTAAAATCAAATATAGAAAGAAGGAATAAATTACTTTCTAATACTTCGTATGTTAATAAAGCACCAGAGAAACTTGTTAATGAGGAAAGAACTAAATTAGAATTAGAGAAAAATAAATTAGAGGAACTATTAAAAAAGTGCAAGTAATTGCATTTTTTTTCTTATTTTGCTTTTTACTGAAAAGATTTACTATATTTATTAAGCATGATATAATCACATAAGAAGGATCTATAAGTGAATATTGGGAGGTTATTGTGAAAAAAATTAGATATAAGCAAAATAAAATTGTTATATTTTTCAATTTATTTGTAATATTATTTTTTTGTTTACAGTTTTGCAGTTATTATTTTTTTGAAAATGGTGGGAGAAATATATCGATTCATAAACAAAAATATAATATATGCAAAGAGTATGTAAACGGGAATGAAGATGAAAAAATATTAATAAAGAAGAAATATGAGGAAGATAATTTTGATGACTGCGATGAAATTGTGTTTTTTGATAATTCATCACCAAGTGCAATATCAATATATAGTAATATTCTAACAGGGAACAATATTTCAACATTAATATTTCCTTATTTTATACCAATAATAATATTATTCCCATTTGTTTATAAATTATCTAAAGAGTTCAAAGATAGACAAATAAAAAATTATATTTTGAGGAATACGTATAAGAATTATGTAAAAAAGATTTTTAGCGTTGCATATTCAAATCTATATCTTATACCTTCAATTATAGCCATTATTTTTATTGTTTCATACATATTAAGTGGGCATCTTGATCCACGTTCAGATATATATTTTCATTTTATTACTATTTCAAAAGAATTGGTATTGAATCCAGCTTTTTATTTATTCTACATGATAATAATTGTGTTAAATTTTGGCTTTTATACCAATATAGGTTTGTTTGTTTTGTCAAAAAAGAAAAATTTTGTTATTGCGTTGATAGAAAGTTTTTTATTAATATATTTTATTTGGATTATTAACGAACTTTTTATTTGTAACTTGCTTGGTAATTTGTTTAATGTTAATGCATTAAATTTTAGTTTACTTAATATATATACTTGGAACTCTATTACAAGAATTGATATTATTTTTATGTTTAATCTATGTGTATATATTATTACTCTTGTTCTAGCAATTATGTCTTATAAGGATAAAGAAAAATTTATTCAAAATTGTGAAAAGTAGGTGATAGAATGAAATTTGAAATAAAAAATTTAACTAAGAAGTTTAAAAATACTATAGTTATTGATAACGTAAACGTTACATTTGATTCAGGCAAGATATATGGAATAATAGGAAAAAACGGAAGTGGGAAGAGTGTATTTTTAAAAATATTATGTTCTTTTTATGTTCCAACTAGTGGTTATATATTACAAGATAATTATGATTATATAAAAAATAATTCATTTCCGAAAAATACTCGTGCATTAATAGAAAAACCAGATTTTATATCAGAATTAACAGGGTTTGAAAATCTTAAGTTACTTGCATCTATTCAGAATAGGATAAATGATTCTGATATAGAAAAAACTTTAAAAGATGTTAATTTATTTGAGGAAAAGGATAAAAAATATTGTCAGTATTCTTTAGGAATGAAACAAAAATTAGGTATAGCACAGGTATTGATGGAAAATCCCGATGTTTTGATTTTGGATGAACCATTTAATGGAATAGAAGAAGAATCTGTGAGAAAAATAAAAAAGATATTAAAGGAAGAAAAAAAGAAGGGAAAGTTAATTATAATAACTAGTCATATTAAAGAAGATGTTGTTGAATTATCAGATGAGATTTTTCTATTTAAAGAAGGGACATTAAAAAGGCAAAAATGAAAAGAAGAAGTTTTAATATGGAAAGCGTAAAAGAACTATTGAATTCTGATATTTATAAAGGTATATTTTTACTTATATTTTTAATATCATTAATAATCTTTAATATGATAAATAAAGATTTGGCTTTTGAAAATGCTTTTTTATATTTTATAAGTTATCCTTTATATATTCTTTTTATGATGATGATTTTATTTATTGCTTCAATATATACATCTAAAATACTTGATACAAAATTTAATATAATATTGAGATATTCAAATAAGAAGGAATATTTTAGAAGTTTGTTAGTGTATGTTACAGTAATTAATGGAATATTATTTAGTTTTTCTATTATGGTAAATTTAATATTATTATTGTGTTCGTATTGGAGAAGTATTTCTTTTACACAACTAGATTATTATCATATACCTTATTTTATATATAATATTTTTAGTGTTTTTAAATATTTTCTTGTAGTCAATTTTTTATGTCTTATAATTGTACAAATACGCAAATGTTTCAATAATATAATGAGTGCAGCTTTAATGGTAATTCTTTTGATACTAAAACTGGGATTTGTTTATAGTACGGATATTATAGATAATATTAGCAAAATCAAATTATTTTTTGGATATTACTTATATCCTTTTCAATATGCTAGTTTCAGTTTAGAGTTATGTGCTTCATTTTTGCAAATAACAATATTATTATTGTTTATAAAATTTTTATTTTCTTTTATAAATAAATATTGTAAAATCGAAATAATGGAGTAGAATTAAGTTATGAAATATTTAGCTATTAAAAATATGTACTTGTTTAAAAAAAATTTGTTTAAATATTACTATTTGAATATTTTAGTTTTGTTAATTTCTTTGTTTCAGCATCATTCTATATTGTCGTATTTAAGAGAAGAAGAAATATTTTCAGTTTTAGGTTTAGGTTCGTTATATGAGAACAATCCTATATATATACTTTTAAAAATTATAAGTATATCCGTCGTTATTCATTTTACATTCAAAAGTATATTCTTTGACATGTTTAATGATATAAAAAATCTAATTTTGAGAATGGATTTAAACAAGATTATATTAACTAATTTTGTTAATTGTTTGTTTCTTATCTTATTTACGAGAATTTTCATAAATGTAATTGCATATTTAATTTTTCTAATTTTAAATATTAAACTATCTGTTTCTTTTATACTTATTGTACTATTAAAAGATATAAGTTTTTATGTTATAGTATTTAATTTGACAGTGTTATTTATGCTTTTTATATATTCAAATTCAAATATAAAATATATTTCTGTAATCGTTATTTGTGCACTAATTTTACTGATCACTAAATCATTATATAAAATTAATATGTTAATAATGTTTCTAATTATGATAGTTATTATGATAATAAATTTATTATTAATCTGTAAAACTGGAATATTTAAAAAAATTTTAAATGAATAAACATTAAAAGTGCAAGTAATTGCATTTTTTCTTTTATTACTGTACAATTAAGAAGGTGATAAGTATGAAAATAGTAAATAATATAGATAAAAATATATTTAGGGAATATGATATAAGGGGGACATATAATGTAAATTTAAATGAAGATGTTAGTTATACAATTGGTAAGGCGTATGGAACTTATATAAAGAGATTTAATGAAACTATTTGTGTTGTTGGTCATGATAATAGATTGTCTTCTCTTTCTATAAATGAAAGTTTGATAGAAGGTATTTTAAGTACTGGTATTAATGTAGTAGATATTGGTTTGGTTACAACTCCTATGCTTTATTTTGCTAGAATTTTAAGAAAAACTAATGCAAGTATTATGGTTACTGCATCCCATAATCCTAAGGATGATAATGGATTTAAAATATCTTTTAATAGTGTTTGTAATGCAAAGGGTGAGGAAATATTTGAATTTAGGGATTTTTTATATAAATTTGAGTTTGATGATGGGAATGGAAAATTATATAAAGATGATATAAAGAATCAGTATTTTGAATTGTTTAAAAGAACATTACACTTTGGTGATAGGAGAGTAAAGGCGGTAGTAGATTGTGGTAATGGTACTACATCTATAATAGCAAGGGAATTATATAGTATGTTTCCAATTGATTTAGTTATGTTATATGATGAATCTGATGGAAGATTTCCTAATCATCATCCTGATCCAATAGTGGAAGAAAATGTTTTAGATTTGAAGAAAAAAGTTAAGGAAGTACATGCTGATGTTGGAATTGGCTTTGATGGAGATGGAGATAGGGCTGGTTTTGTTGATGAGTTAGGAAATGTATTTTCTTCGGATGAATATGCAGTAGTAATAGTAAGAGATATGTTAAAGAGTGAGACAAATAAAAGAATACTTTATGATATAAAATGTTCTAGAATAGTAAAAGATGAGATAGTGAAATTAAATGGAATATCATTTGAAAATAGAACTGGTGCATCTTATATGATGTCAAGAGTTATTGATGATAATATGGATTTTGGAATAGAGTATTCTGGTCATATATATTTTAATAATGAATTTCCGCCTATTACTAGTGGACTTTATGCAGGATTAAAGTTACTTGAGATTATGTCTAAAACAAATAAAACTGTAACTGAATTAGTAAGTGGAGTTAATAAATATTATCAAACACCTGAGTTAAAATTTCCTTTTTCTGATGATATAAAAAGGAATGTAGTTGATAATATTAGACAATATTCAAAAGAAAAGCAATATAATATAAGTGAAATAGATGGTATAAAGGTAAATTTTATAGATGGATGGGCATTAGTAAGATGTTCTAATACTGGTCCTAATGTAACTGCTAGGTTTGAGGCAACAACTGAGAAAAGATTAGAGGAAATAAAAAATGAATTTGTAAGTTTGTTAAATAGTTATAAAGAGGGATAAAATGAAAAAATTGAATGATGTACTTGTTTTTTTGTTATCAATATTAGGAATTGTTTTTATGGTTAAATACTTTATTTCTGGTGATATAGTTAGAGCTTTAATATCTTTATGTTTACCAGTATTAATGTTTTTGCCTAAATTATTACAGAAAAAAATAAAGATAAATGAACGTTTAAAATTAATATATATTTTGTATATATTCTTTCTTATGGTATTAGGATGTATTTTTAAATTATATACAACAATATATTATTATGATTCACTTGCTCACTTTTCTTTTGGTGTAGGATGTCCTATTATATCGTTTTTACTTCTTAAGAAATTTAATAAATATGATAGAAGTAGTATGTTCTTTAATGTTTTTTTTCTACTTATGGTAACACTTGGATTATCTGCTTTATGGGAAATATTTGAATTTACTAATAGTAAAATATTTGATGCGGATGTTCAACATGTATTAACGACTGGTGTAACTGATACGATGAAGGATATTATTCTTGCATTTTTAGGTAGTATATTATTTTCTACTTGGTATATATATAAGGCAAAGACAAATATTAATGGTTTTGATGAGTTCTTTGAATAAAAATTACTTATTATTAGTAATTTTTTTTAAAATTAAATAAATTGAATAAAGTTGCTAATTACTTATATTTTATTGTTGATAATAATATTTTTCTTGTATTTAAACATATAATTTGTTATAATAGACATGGCTTTTTTAAAATGCATGAATATGGATTTAAATGTCTAGTGCCTGTATGGGTGATGTTTTTTGGAAGTATTCAGAGGAAAAAAACAAAAGGAGGAATGAAAATGACAGTTGTTTCAATGAATTATTTATTAGAAGCTGGAGTACACTTTGGTCATCAGACTAAGAGATGGAATCCAAAAATGAAGGAATACATTTTTACTGCAAGAGATGATATTTATATTATCGACTTACAAAAAACTGTGAAATTAATTGAGGAAGCTTATGCTGAACTTAAGAAGATTGCTGAAAATGGTGGAAAGGTATTATTTGTAGGAACAAAAAAGCAAGCACAAGAAGCTGCTAAGGAAGAAGCAGAGAGAACTAATATGTTCTATGTAAATGAAAGATGGTTAGGAGGAACTTTAACTAACTTTAGAACAATTAGGAAGAGAATTAATCGTCTTGATGAGATAGAAAAGATGGAGAAGGATGGAGTATTTGAACAATTACCAAAGAAAGAAGTAGTTAAAATACGTAAGGAATATGAGAAATTGAATAAGTATTTATGTGGAATAAGAAATATGAAGAAGGTTCCTGAGGCAATAATTATAGTTGATCCTCGTAAGGAGATAAATGCTATAAGGGAAGCTAGAAGATTACATATTCCAGTATTTGGTATAGTAGATACTAATTGTGATCCTGATGATGTTGATTATGTAATACCTGCAAATGATGATGCTATTCGTGCTGTAAAGGTAGTTATGGGTGTGTTAAATAATGCTGTTGCTGAAGTTTATGGATGCCCAGTTCTTGATTTTATTACAGAGGAAGATAAAACTTCTGTAAAGGAAGATAAGGAAGTAGAGAAAAAAGCAGTTAGAAAAGAAGATAAAAATGTAGAAAAGAATGAGACAAAGAAAGAGCCAGTTAAGGAATCAAAACCAGTTAAGAAAGAAAAAGCCGTTAAAGAAGAGAAAATAGATTTAACAAAATTAACAGTTACTGATTTAAAGAAAATGGCTAAGGATAAGAATATTGAAGGATATTCTAAAATGAAGAAAGAAGAACTTATTTCAAGTTTAAAATAAAATATTGGTAGGTGATAAAATGATTACTGCAAGTATGGTAAAGGAATTAAGAGAGTTAACTGGTGCTGGTATGCTTGATTGTAAGAAGGCCTTAGAAGAAACTAATGGAAATATTGATAAGGCATCTGAATGGTTAAGGGAAAAAGGAATTTCTAAGGCAGCAAAGAAAGCTGATAGAATTGCGGCTGAGGGACTTGTTAATATACTTATAAATGGTAATAAGGCAGTTATATTGGAAGTAAATTCTGAAACTGATTTTGTTGCTAAGAATGCTGAATTTAAGGATTTAATAAATACTATAGCCAATTTACTTGTTAATTCTTCAGTAAAAACTGTTGATGAGGCAAAAAAGTTGGAAACTAGTGATGGAACTTTGGAAGATACTATTACTAATAAAATTGCTAAGATTGGAGAGAAACTTAGTTTTAGAAGATTTGAGTTAGTTGAAAAGAGTGATAATGAAACATTTGGATCTTATATTCATATGAATGGAAAGATTGGTGTGTTAGTTGTTTTAGATGGCTCAAATGAAGAAGTAGCAAAGGATGTTGCAATGCATGCTGCTGCTATGAGACCAAAGTATTTAAGTATTGATTCAGTACCTACAAATGATGTAGAACATGAAAGGGAAATTCAAAAACAAATAGCTATTAATGAGGGAAAACCAGCGGATATAGCTGAAAAGATGGTTGAGGGTAGAATTAAGAAATTCTATAAAGAGGTATGTTTAACTGAACAACCATTTGTTAAGAATGATGATTTAAGTGTTAGTGAATATGTTAAACAAAATGGTGGAACTATAAAGTCAATGGTTAGATATGAAGTTGGTGAAGGAATGCAAAAGAGAGAAGAAAATTTTGCTGAAGAAGTAGCTAAACAAATGAAATAGGAAATATTAATATTTTGTTAAATGTAGATAGAGTAAATCTACATTTTTTTTTATTTGGTTGTTTTAAACTTATAAATGTATTATAATTATTTTAAAGATAGGAAGTGTATTATGATAGTTAAAACAGTAGATGGAAATGAAGCGTGTGCGAGAAGTGCTTATATATTTTCTGATATAGCGGGAATTTATCCTATAACTCCTTCATCAACTATGGCGGAATATGTGGATGAGTTTAGTAGTAAGAAAATTAAGAATATATTTAATGAACCAGTTAAGGTTGTTGAGATGCAGAGTGAAGCTGGTGCTGCTGGTTTTGTTCATGGGGCTTTATCAAATGGAAGTATAGCAACAACTTTTACTGCTAGTCAGGGACTTTTATTAATGATTCCAAATATGTATAAAATAGCAGGTGAAATGTTACCTTGTGTTATAAATGTAGCGGCTAGAAGTATAGCAACTCATGCGTTAAGTATATTAGGTGATCATCAGGATGTTTATGCTATAAGACCAACAGGTTTTGCTATAATGGCATCATCTTCTGTACAAAGTGTATCTGATTTGACAATAGTAAGTTATTTGTCTTCTTTAAAGTCATCTTTACCATTTGTTAACTTTTTTGATGGTTTTAGAACAAGTCATGAATTGTCAAAGATAAACATACTTGAAAAAGAGGATATTGAAGATATAATTGATTATAAAAAAATAAATGAGTTTAGAAATAGGGGTTTAAGTATAAATAATAAAGTAAAAGGTACTGCTATGATGGAAGATGTATATTTTCAAATGTCTGAAGTTAGGAATAAAGATTATGATAAGTTACCTGATATAGTTAATGATTATATGAAAAAAATAAATAAGAAAACAGGTAAGAGTTATGCTCCATTTGAATATTATGGAAGTAAGAAGGCATCTAAGGTAATAGTTGCAATGGGATCGGTTTGTGAAACTATTAGGGAAGTAATAGATGATTTAAATGGGGATATTGGTTTAATAGAAGTACATCTTTATAGACCTTTTTCTAAGAAATATTTTTTTGATGTGTTACCTAAAACTGTAACTAAGATAGCTGTTTTAGATAGAACAAAGGAGCCAGGTTCAGTAGGAGAACCATTATATTTGGATGTAGTAAGTATGTTTGCTTGTAAAGATAGTAGTCCTCTTATATTTGGTGGTAGATATGGACTTTCTAGTAAAGATACTAATCCAGCTCATATAAAAGCAGTGTATGATTTTTTAGATGATAAACCATTTAATGGATTTACAGTTGGGATAGAGGATGATGTTACTAATCTTAGTATAAAAGTAGATGATTATGTAACTAATCTTGATTCAAAGGAATTTTTAGTTTATGGATATGGTTCTGACGGAATGGTTTCTGCGTCTAAAGATATTATTAAAATAATTGGTGATAATACAAAGGAATATGTTCAGGGATATTTTCAATATGATTCTAAGAAGAGTGGTGGAATTACTAGGAGTCATATAAGAATATCAGATAAGGTGATAAGAAGTGCATATTATATAAATAATCCAAGTTTAGTTGTGTGTTCAAAGGAAAGTTATTTGGGTAAATATGATATGCTTTCTAATATAAGGGAAAATGGTACGTTTATTTTTGTAACGTCTTTAGGTAAAAAAGAAGTAGAGGAAATGCTTAGTGGAAATATAAAGAAAACTATTATAGATAAAAAGATTAAGTTTTATATAATAGATGCGTATAAGTTAGCAAACAAGTATGGTTTAAAGAATAAAATAAGTACTATATTAGAGGTGTGTATATTAAATGTAATTGGATATAAGAAGTATATAAATAAGGTAAAAGAGAGTATAGAAAAAAGATTTTTGAAAAAAGGTAAAGATGTAATAGATGCGAATATAAAAGCAGTGGATGAGGCAATGGATAATCTTTGTGAGTTAAAAATAAAATATAATGATATTGAATTTTTGGATGAAAAGAGTAAGAAGTATAACAAAGTTTGCGATATGATTAATAGTTTGAATGGAAATAAGTTAAAAGTAAGTGATTTTGTCTTATATAAAGATGGTAGTTTTATAACTGGTACAACTGAGTATGAAAAAAGGGGTATAGCGGAATGTGTACCTGTTTGGAATAAAGATAAGTGTATTCAATGTAATCAGTGTTCATTTGTGTGTCCACATGCTGTTATAAGACCATATTTATTATCAGATGAAGAGGTAAAAAATGCTCCGAAGTCGTTAAAAAACAATTTAAGAAAAGCAATTGGTTCAAAATATCAATATGGGATTGGTATATCTAAATTGGATTGTACTGGTTGTTCTTTGTGTGCTAATATATGTCCATCTCATGCTTTAACTATGACTCCATTTGAGGATGTGAGTGATGATGAAAATTTTTCTTATTTAGAGAAAGTTAGTGAGAAAAAAGAGGAGATAAATAATACAGTAAAGGGAACTCAATTTAAAAAACCATTATTTGAATTTAGTGGTGCTTGTGCTGGTTGTGGTGAAACTCCTTATATAAAATTATTGACTCAATTATTTGGAAATAAAATAGCAATAGCAAATGCAACTGGTTGTTCATCAATATATGGGGCCTCTTTCCCTTCTATTCCTTATAAAATACCATGGGCTAATTCATTGTTTGAAGATAATGCTGAATTTGGGTATGGACTTATGTGTGCTTATAATTCAAATAGGGTTAAAATAAAAGATATAATGGAAAGTGAATTAGATGGTCCTAATAAAGAATTATTTAATAAGTGGTTAAATAATAGTGATAATTATGAAATAACAAAGGATGTATATGAAAATATAGATTATTCTAATACTAAACTTGTTGATTTAAAGGAATATATAATTGCTAGGGATATATGGATAGTAGGAGGAGATGGTTGGGCTTATGATATTGGATTTGGTGGAATAGATCATATATTATCTACTAATTCAAATGCAAGAATTTTAGTTTTGGATACTGAGGTATATTCAAATACTGGTGGTCAATCTTCTAAATCATCTAATAGAGGATCTATTGCTAAGTTTACGTCTAGTGGTAAAGAAACTGCTAAGAAGGATCTAGCAAGAATTGCAATGTGTTATAAAAATGTTTATGTAGCTCAGATTTCTATGGCTAATATGAATGCTGTTATAAAAGCATTTAATGAGGCAAATAATCATGATGGTCCGGCAATAATAATTGCATATTCTACTTGTATAAATCATGGTATAAAAACTGGTATGGAAAGTGGAATAGATGAGCAAAAATTGGCTATACAATCAGGGTATTATCCAATATTTAGATATGATTCGAATAAAGGGGAATTTCATATGGATATGAAGGAACCAAATTTTGAGTTGTTAGATAAGTTTATAAATAATGAAACGAGATTTCAAGCATTAAAAATAATAAATGAAGTTCATGCTAATGAATTATTTGCTAAATTAAAAAGTGATGCAAAGGAAAGATATGAGTTTTATAAGTCATTAGAAAATAAATAATCAGTTCAAAATTGATTATTTTTTTATTTTTTAGGGGAAGAAATGATATTAATCTAGTATAAGAATATTGAAGAGGTGAGTTATGGGAAGAGTAGTTTTGGAATGTAATAATATTTGTAAGAAATTTAAGAATAAAGTAATACTTGATGATGTATCATTTAAATTGTGTGAGGGAGATATAGTTGGTCTTATAGGAAAAAATGGTGTGGGTAAAACAACACTTATTAAGATAATATTGGGACTTCAGAAATCAAGTGGAAGTGTAATAATAAATGGATATGATATGAACAAGGATTTTGTTCATGCGATAGAAAAGGTTGGTGCAACAATAGAGAATGCTTGTTTTTATAATTATTTAACTGGAATGGAAAATTTGAAATTGAAATCTAGATTATATAATGTTAGTGATGTTTTATTAAATGATGTAATAAAGTTAGTTGGACTTAGTGATGTAATAAATGAACGTGTATCTAAGTATTCATTAGGTATGAAGCAAAGATTGGCTATTGCTTATGCTATATTGGGTAAACCAAATATTTTGATACTTGATGAACCGACAAATGGTCTTGATGTTGAAGGCATGATAGATTTAAGAAATATAGTACTTGCTTTATCTAATTTAAATATGGCAATTTTAATATCTAGTCATTTGTTAAGTGAAATAGATGTTATGTGTAATAAGATATGTATGTTAAAAGATGGGAAAATAGTTTTAAACAAAAAAATAGAAGAAGTAAAAGAAAAATCATATGTTTTAGAATTGGATAATGCTAGAAATTTAAATTTAAATTATAGAAATAAGTTAATAAGTAATAGTTGTATTGAAGTGTGGTGTAATGAGAAAGATATTTATTCAATAATTGAAGGATTAATAAAACAGAATAGGAAATTGATATCATTTAAGGAAAAAAATAGTAAGTTAGAGGATATATTTTTATCTGAGATAGGAGGGAGTATGAGTGCTTAAATTATTACAAAATGAGTTTGTTAAGATTTTTAAGAAGAAAAGTATATTTGTAATATTTGTAATAATGATATTTTTTGTAGTGGCTACAAATATTATTTATAAATATAAAATAAATGAATTGGGTGAATTTAATAATAATAAGTATAATTATTTAAAAATAGCAGAATATGAGTATGAAAATAGTAATGATGATAAGGTAAAGAGCTTGAGTAAATTTGTGTTAGATACGAAATATAATATAAATAGAAAAAATGATTTAAGGGGAATATTATTAAATTTATTTGTTGAGTATGATATATTTATTATTCTTATTTCTGTTTTAATACCAGGTGTAATAATATCAGAAGAATTTCATAATGGCACAATAAAACAATTATTAATAACTCCTAATTCTAGATTTAAGATAATGTTATCAAAATTATTAACTTGTTTTTTGATGATAGTTTCTACAATTTTTATATTAGTAATACTTCAGTTATTTATTGGTTCTTTGTTCTTTCCAATAAGTGGGTTAAGTGTACCTGTTGCAATATATAATTATCATACTAGTAGTGTAGTAACATATAATATTTTTTCTTATTTATTAATTTTAATATTAAATAAAATGCCTATGTTTATAATAATGAGTATAATAATATTATTTATAAATACAATATCATTAAATAGTGCGGTATCTGTTTTAATTGGATTACTTTTATATGTTTTATCTCCTATATTAAATGCACTTTCTAAAAATATAAAAATATTTAATTTGTTTGTTACACCTCATTGGGATTTATCAATTTATATGTTTAATAATTTAAATGGATTAAGTGTATCAATAATTATAGATGTTATTTATGTTGTAGTTTTAATTTTTATAACTTTTTATGTATTTATGAGAAAAGATATAAAGAATGTGTAAAAAATAGAAAATATAGTGTATAATACCTTTTAGGTGATATGAATGAATGTTATTGGATTGGTATTAACATTAGTTTTAGGATTTTTTATAATTATTGGTGCATTTTTGATGCATATATTTGAGAATAAAGAAAGGTTTTTAGTTATTTCTTTGAGTATGGCTTTTGGGGTAATGGCGTCTTTAATTTTTTTAGAGTTGTTACCAGAGAGTTTTGAAATATTTAATGAAAAATATAGTAGTATAATTTCAATTGCTATGATATTATTTTTTTCTATTATTGGTTTTTTGATATTAAAAATATTAGATAAATTTATACCTGATCATGAAGATGATGATGAGGCAAATTTAATACATGTTGGAATAGTGTCTAGTATAGCTATAATACTTCATAATATAATAGAAGGTATGGCAATATATAATACGTTTAATACATCGATTAATTTAGGAATATTGTTAAGTATAGGTGTGGGTCTTCACAATATTCCACTTGGTATGGTTCTTAGTTCGACATTTTATAAATCACTTTCGAATAAGAAAAAATCAAATGTAATTATATTTCTGATATCAACGTCAACTTTTGTTGGTGGACTTATTATGTGCATATTTAATAATGTATTTAAAAATGAATTTATAATTGGATTATTGTTATCTATAACAGTAGGAATGTTAGTGTATATAAATATAATTGAAATTTTACCAAAATTAATTAAAAGTAAGGATAAAAAAATGATAATAACAAGTATTATAGTAGGAATTTTAATATTATTTGTTAGTGTATTTTTGGAATAATAAAAACTTCACATTGTGAAGTTTTAATCTTCTTTTCTGATGGCATAATTTATTGCTGTTATTACTTGAAATATTGCGGTTATGATAATGAATGGAAGTATTAATTTGCTGAAACTGCTATATTTATATGATATAAATCCAATAAATAATGATATAAATAGGAAAACTGTTTTGATTTTTCCATATATTGAACTTTTATTTTTATTAAATTCTCTGTTTTTTAAATTTCCAGATGCAATAAATTTTGTACAATTAATTATAATTATTATAAATTCAAGTATTAAAGTAATTATAAAGTTTTTGTTAATGGCTATTATAAATGTAGTAGAAGCACTTAATGCAAGTAATTTATCTCCTATTGCATCTGCCATTTTTCCGTAGATTGATATAACATTCCATTTTCTGGCTAAATAACCATCAAATAAATCAGAGAGAAGTGCAATGACAAATAATATTGATAGTGTATTATATTGACCTTTAAAAAATAAAAATGGTATTAAAAGTGCTACAAATATTCTATATGTTGTTAAAATGTTTGGTATATATTTTTTCATATTAAGCCCCTTTACTATAAAATATTATAAAAGTGTGATTATTATTCTCTTATAATAACAAATTTTTATAAATATCTGATATAATAATAATAATATATTTTTAATAATTTGGCAAACTATTTTATATAGGAGGATTTTATGTTTATATTATGTCTTAAAATATTTTTTGTTAGAATATTAGATGTATCTTTAGGAACAATAAGAACAATGTTTGTTGTAAGGGGTAAAAAGTTAATTTCATCTATGATTGGATTTTTTGAAATTTTAGTTTGGTTTTTGGTTGTAAAAGAAGCACTCCAAACGGAAAGTAATAGTATATTTATAGCGATTTCTTATTCTCTTGGGTTTGCAACAGGTAATTATATTGGAGCATTACTTTCAGATAAACTTATAACTGGTAATGTTAGTGTTCAAGTATTTACTAATAATAATAATTTAGAAAAGATTTTAAGAGAACATGGTTATGGTGTGAGTAGTGTTGTTTATACAGGATATGAAGAGGAAGCTCATAAACATATGTTGTTTATAAATGTTGATAAGAAGAAGGAAAAAGCTTTAAGGGAACTTATAAAGAAAAATGATAAGGAAGCATTTATAATAGTAAATGAAACTAAATATGTAGAAAACGGTTATTTTAAATAAAAATTTCAACAATTGAAATTTTTTTTCTTTTATAGGGGGATTTTTAAAGTTATCTCTAATATTACTATTAGGGAGTGATAATATGAGATTAAAAGGAGTGTATCAGCATAATTCAAAAGATTGTGGTGTTGCATGTTTGCTTTCTATAGTTGAATATTATGGGGGAAAAAATGATTTTGAAAATATTAGATATTTAACTAAGTGTGATACGAATGGTATTAGTGCTTTAAATATTGTAAATGCTGCAAGTAAATTGGGATTTACTGCTAGAGGTATTAAGTGTGATTTAGATAATATTAAAGAATTATGTATTCCATTAATATGTCATGTTACATTAAATAATGGATATAATCATTATATTATTATAAAGAAAATAGATAAAAATTATGTTTATGTCTTTGATCCGGATAAGGGACATGAAAGGTATAGGGTTGATAAATTTAAGGAAATATGGAATGGAATTGTAATAGAACTTATTCCATATAGGAAATTAGATGTTGTAGAAAATAAAATTCCTAATTTGCTTAAAAATATATTTTCAAGAAATAAGTATTTGTATTTTATGATAGTAATATTGTGTTTTATCTCTATAATATTAGCAATAGTAAATAATTTTTATTTTAAGATTTTATTAGAAAGTAAGAATTTATTATTAGTATTTATTGCATTTTTGATTATTTTATTTATGAAAGAAATTATTGGTTTTATTAGAAATAATTTAATTATAAAAATGGATAATGATATAGATTTGTTTCTTAATTTAGATGGCCATAAGAAATTATTATTACTCCCAAACTATTACTATAATAGTAGAACTATAGGAGATATTATAACAAAAATTCAGGATATAAGTTATGTAAAAGAATTTTTTATAAAGGTATTATTATTAATACCAGTTAATACTGTTTTGTTAGTTGTATCTACTTTGATATTATTAAATATAAATAAGAAATTATTTTTAATATTTGTTATAGTTGTTATTTTATATGTATTAGTAATGCTTCTTTTTGGTAAAAAAAGTAGAAAGTTGATAAGATTGAATCAAGATAATAAGTCATTAAATAATGAGATATTAGTTAGTAATATAAAGAATATAGCTACTATTAAGAATTTGAATATTGAATCTATTGAACATGAGAAATATAAATCAAATTATATGAAATATATATTTGATAGAAATAATTATGAAAGATTGTATTTGATTGAACAATTTATTAAGAACTTAATACTGTTTATTGGTATGAATTTGATTTTATATTTTGGTGCTTCTTATATTGATAAGGGAATATTGGAAATAAGTGATTTGATATTATTTAATTCACTAATTTTATATTTTATAGAACCGCTTAAGGATTTATGTGAACTAAATCCAATTGTGAAGAATGGTATTAATGCATTAAAAAGAATATCTGAGATATATGGTTTTAAAAAATCTTGTTATGAGAAAATAGAGGTAAGTAAATTTGATATTGAATTTAAGAATTTAACATTTTCTTATGATGGATTAAATAATGTATTAAACTCTATTAATTTGAAAATAAAAGATAGGGAAAAATTGGCAGTAGTAGGTCCTAGTGGATGCGGTAAATCAACTTTGTTTAAACTTTTAAATAAGACGTATGAAACTTTAGATGGAACTATATATGTTGGTTGTGTTGATATAAATAATATAGATATTGGTAAATATATAACTTATGTATCTCAAGAAGAATTATTATTTAATGATACCTTATATAATAATTTAGTATGTGGTAGTGAAAATGTTTGTGATATAGATAAAATATTAAAAATAACAAAAATGGATAGGGTTATTAGTTTAAAAAAAATGTCTATGGATAGTATGATATTTGAAAATGGTGAAAATTTGAGTAAGGGTGAAAAACAGAAATTAATAATATCTAGAGTTTTGCTTAGAAATAGTAATATTTTGATTTTAGATGAAGCTTTAAATGGAATGGAAGAAGCTGAAGAAGTAGAAATATTAAAAAATATAATGGATAATTTTAAGGATAAGACAATAATTTATATAACGCATAGGACTAAGTGTATAAAGTTGTTTGATAGGGTAATAAATTTAAATGAAATAAAGGAGGTATAAAATGATAAGTTTAACAAAAGAAGAAATGAATGAGATAAATGGTGGAATTTCGTTTGGATCTAAGGTATTTTTATTTGGCGGATTAATTTCATTTATAATTGGAATTATAGATGGATTTGTAAATCAAAAGGAATGTGTTAAGGAGGGGTAATGAGAGAACTAACAAAAGAAGAATTATATTATATAAATGCAGGAGATATGAATGGTGCACTTTTAACTAGTATTATAACTGGATTTAAGTATTTATATGGTTTAGGACAAATTTTGGGTAATACAATAAGAACATTAATCTATGGAAAATCATGTTAAAAAAATGAACCCTGATTCAATTTTATGTATTTATTCCATTCTGTAGATATTAGTTAAAAATATGTATATTAAAAGAGAAATTTATTTTTCTCTTTTTTAGATAATTTGATTTTAGCTTAGTTGTGTTATAAAATAATATTCAATCTTCTACTTTTAAAAGTGAATGCTAACTCTCTATTGGAGTGACTTTTCTAGTCATTCAATATGATTAACATATGTCTTTGTATTCGTTAGATGTATGGAATTCTTAATCAGAATGCAAGATTAATTCATATATATCTTTTTCTTATAAATATTATTGCACAAAAAAATGTAGCCCGTGTGTCTACATTTACTTTTTAAATGTCTAAAATTTGAGTACTATCAAGTGGATTATCATCTTTAAATAATTGTTCATCTGTAATAGGTGCTTGTTGTTGTGTATTTGCTGTTACTTGTTGCGGTGTTTGTTGTACTGGTTGCTGTATTACTTGATTTGTATGTTCTACAGTATTGTTAGAAAGTTTAGTTTGTTCAAGTGCTTTATTTAAATCATATTTATAAGAAGCTGTACCATTCTTTCTATCTTCTATGTCATCATCAAGTTCGATTAGCTTAATAACTTCTTCAAAAGTAGTATAACCATTGATAACTTTTTCGAGTCCGTCTTGAAGTAATGTATTAACGTCACTATTATATACTAAGGTACGTAATTTATCTTTTGGCATGTTATTAGATATTGCATCTCTTATTTCTTGTGTTATTAAAAGTACTTCATGTATAGCAATACGACCTTTATATCCATTTCCACATTCTTCGCATCCGACTGCTGTATAAATTTCATTTACTTGCATTCCGAATACTTTTTGAAATATTTCTTTTTCATAATCATTAGTAGGTCTTTTTCTTTTACATTTATCACATAGTTTTCTTGCTAGCTTTTGTGAAATAATTCCTTCAAGTGCACTAGCAAGTAAATATCTTTCGACTTCCATATCTAGTAAACGTTCAATGGTATTTAATGAGTTATTAGTATGTATTGTAGATAATACTAAATGACCTGTTATAGATGCTCTAACCGCAATTCTTGCTGTTTCATTATCACGAATTTCACCTATCATTATAATATCTGGGTCCTGTCTTAATATAGAACGAAGGACATTAGCGAATGTAAGACCGATTTCACTATTAACTTGTACCTGATTTATTCCTTTTATGTTCATTTCTATCGGATCTTCAACTGTAATAATATTAGTTTCAGTTCTATTTAGTTTTTGTAAAATAGAATATACTGTAGTTGATTTACCACTACCAGTAGCACCTGTAATTAATATTATTCCTGACGGTATATTAATTAATTTACTTATTTTTTTGAAGTTTCTTTCGCTGAATCCTAAATATTCTATTCCTTTTAAACTCATGGAATAATCTAATATACGAATAACAATTTTTTCACCTTCATTAGTGGGTAGGGAAGATACACGAAGGTCTAGATTAACATCTTTTATAGTTTGCTTTATAGCACCATCTTGTGGTAATCTTACTTCTGTTATATTCATACCAGATATAATTTTAATACGGGTAATTAAATTCTTTTTTAAAGTATTGGGTATAGTTGTATAATTCATTAATTGTCCATCAATACGAATTCTAACTACCATTTCTTCTTCTTCAGGATCAAAATGGATATCACTAGCTCCTCTTTTGGAAGCATCATATAATATCTCATTTACTACTTCAACTATTGGTAACTTCTCATAGTCGAAAGTTTTTATCATATTTTATCCTCCATTTTATTCTTTATTGTAATTATCACAAAAGTATTATATAATATTATAAAGATAATATCAACATTTTGAGGTGATTATTGTGAAAAAAGAGGATAAAAATGGTTTTTTTCTATCTGAAACAATGGTTGTAATAGCGGTCGTGTCGGTTGTACTTTTAGGAGTATTTAAGATATTTTCACATGTTTATACTAATTATAAACAAGAGGAGAGATATAATACTATAAATGCAATTAATGCACTTTCAAATATAAAAAAATATTTTGATAATAAGGGTGTAAGTTATGATTCGATAACATTAAATAATGGATATGCAGATATAACAAATATTCAGGAATATGAAACTGATTATTTTGATGCGATAAAGAAAGAATATTCAGTTGATAAATTGTATTTGATAGATATGAGTATTGAAGATAAGACATTTCCTAATTTTAATGTTATATTGAGAAAATATATTAATACAATAAAAACATCTGGCTTAATATTACTTGTGCAAGTAAATGGCAGTGAATATGCAAATATTAAGGTAATAGATGATAATATAAGGTTAGTGGGAGATGCAGAAAATGAATATATTACATATGTAAAATTAGGTGGTACTTTTAAAGAACCAGGTTATATAAGTGAAAGCGGTGTAGTTCCAACTATAACATGGGAACCAAGTTTTAATTCAAATGAAGAGGGCACATATTACATGTATTATGATTTTAATGGAAAAATATTAAAAAGAAAAGTAGTGGTTTTAGAACTAGATAAAAGTTTTGATTATACATCAGATGAACAAATTTATATATCAAAATTAGATGGATATTATAAATTAGAAGTATGGGGTGCACAAGGAGGAAGTTATAATAGTTATGTTGGTGGTTATGGAGGTTATTCTACTGGTGTTGTTTATTTAAATGCTGGTACGTGGTTGTATATTAATGTTGGTGGTTATGGAAATGATGCTTGTAATAAACAATATTGTGAAGGAGGATTTAATGGGGGAGGTAGAGGTGCTGGAAGCAATAATCCAGTTTATTCCACTGGAGGTGGTGGTGCAACACATATTGCTACTTCTTCTGGATTACTAAAAAATTTATCAAATAATATATCTTCTATTTTGATTGTAGGAGGCGGAGGTGGTGGTGTTTCTTATCAAACAGTTAATTCTTCAGTTTATGCCGGTAATGGTGGTTCTGGTGGAGGTTATGTTGGTATGGATGGCACTTCAACCCAGAGTGATTATGAATTTGGTAAGGGTGGTTCTCAAACTGATGGAGGAAGTGCTACTAGTTCTAAAATCAATAATATAGTTCGTGGTTCAGAAGGTTCTTTTGGACTTGGTGGAAATGGAAATTATTATTCTGCAGGTGGTGGTTCTGGCTTTTATGGAGGAGGAGCTAGTAATCAATCTGGTGCAGGTGGTGGTTCAGGTTATATAGGGAATACATCACTTTTAACATTACAAGGTATTACAAAAACTATGTATTGTTATAATTGTACTACTTCATCTGATTTATTAACCAAAACAGTATCTACAACATGTACTAGTGAAACAGCAAAAGAGAAATGTGCTAAAATTGGGAATGGATATGCTAAAATTACATATATTGGGTAGAGATTGAAATATATATTATAAATTTAAGGGAAATACAGTACTTTTCTAGAATAATAATGGTAGTTATATATTTTATTATTATGGGACAAGATAGAATTCATTTAGTAAATAAAATATTTAATAATGAAACAATTAGAACTGTATGGGATGAAGAAGATGAAAAATATTATATAAGTGTTGTTGATATTGAAGGAATGTTTAGAATTATTGAATCAGTTTCTAGTAAAAATGCAGAGCCAATTAAACAATGGCTAACAAAATTAGGTAGTGAGAGAATAGATGAAGCATTTGATCCATCTATAAGTGTTCAAATAGCAATAGATTTATATAGAACAAAGGGTTATGATGAAAACACTGAAGTTGCAAGATGTGGTGGTAAAATTGCTGGTAATGCAAGAAAAGATTTAGAAAATGGTAAAATATAATATATTTATTATTAAAATAATTATGATTTTTATGTTGATGTAGGAATAACTGAGTTAAATTAAAAAAACCATTCTTGTTTTTTTAATTTTTTCAATACTTTTTGTAAAATATGTTGAAATATAAGGAATTTAGTGATATAATGCAGATGAATTTATGTTGGAGGGAGGGATAAGAATGACTAAGACTATTGTAAAAAATGGTAATGTTGAGAATGCTTTAAAAAGGTTTAAACAACAAGTTGCTAAAAGTGGTACTCTCTCTGAATTTAAAAAAAGGGAACATTATAGTAAACCAGGCGTATTAAGAAGAGAAGCCAAGAAAAATGCTATTATAAATAGTAGAAAACAAAATAGAAAAAATAGAAATTATGACTAGGGGTGATATCTTGTTTGAACAAATAAATAAAGATATGATATCAGCAATGAAGAGTAAAGATGCTCTTACGCTTTCTACGTTGAGAATGTTAAAGGGTGCAATTGATTTAGAGAGAATCAATAAGAAACTTGATTGTGTCTCTGATGATGATATAATAACCATTATTTCTAAACAAATTAAAACAAGAAAAGAGTCAATTTTAGAGTTTAGAAAGGGTAATAGAGATGATCTTATTTCTAAAACCAATAGTGAGATTGAGATATTAGAAAGATATATGCCTGAAATGATGAGTTTATCTGAGGTAGAAAATGAAGTAGATAGTGCAATAAATGAGGTTGGTGCTACTACTATTAAGGATATGGGTAGTGTAATGAAAGTGTTGTCATCTAAGTTAAAGGGTAGAGCTGATATGACATTAGTTAGTAGTATAATAAAGAATAAATTAAAATAGCATTCTATATGAAGCTATTTTTTCATATATTTTACTAGGTGATATTAAAGTGTTATTGAATAAAATTAGAGAATATATTCTTCCAACTGATTTAGAAATACATATATATAAGAATGGTATATATGTTGTTAATTACACAATAATATCAAGTTTTAGTGATAAGAAAATTGTAATTACAAAGGAAGATGGTAATGTAACTATATTAGGAAACAATCTTATAATATCTAAACTAGAGAAAGATGAACTGTTTATATATGGACTTATTGATGAAGTTCATTTAAGGTGATATATGAAAAATGTTTTTTTTGATAAACTTAATAGCATAGTTGTAGTTAATATTAAGTGTAAGAATAAAGAAAGATTGTTAAATAAGATATATAGTTTAAATATTGATGTATTGTCACTTGAGGTTATAAATTATAAAGAAGTAAATGTTGAGATATATGAGTGTGATTTACCTAAAATAAGAAAAATAAGTATTTTAAATAAAGTAACTATATTAAATTATAAGGGATTGAAGAGAGTAAAAAAGAAATTCCATTTTTATAAGTATTATATTATTTCTATAATATTTGGATTTTTTGTTTTAATAATTCTTACTAATATAATTTTTAATATAGAGGTTAGTCATACTAGCAGTAAGTTAAAAGAATTAATATATAGTGAGCTTTCTAAGAATGGTATTAAGAAGTATCAATTTAAGAAAAGTTTTGATGAACTTGAAAAAGTGAAGTCAAAGATATTAGAAGATAATAAAGATAAAATAGAATGGTTAGAAATAGAAAGGGTTGGTACTAAATATATAATAAAGGTTGAGGAAAGAAAGATAAATAATATCAAAAGTGATGATAAATATCAGGATATAGTATCTACTAAGGATGCAGTTATTAAAAAAATAGTGGCTGTAAGTGGTGAAGTTGTAAGGGAAGTGAATGAGTATGTGAGTAAGGGAGATACTATAATAAGTGGTAGTGTTTATCTTAATGGTGAGTTAAAGGGATTGACTAAGGCGGATGGTATTGTTTATGGGGAGGTGTGGTATAAGTTATCTATTGAGTATCCTAAGGTAGATATTGTAAAAGAGGAAACTGGTAATAAAAAAGAGGTATTGTCCATAAATTTTTTGAATAAAAGTATAAGGTTATTTGAGGGAAAGAAGTATGAATCTAGTATAGTTAAGAAAAATTATTTATTTAAAAATAATATACTTCCTATAAGCATTTCTAAGGATAAAATGTATGAGTTAAAAGTTATAAGTGGAATATATACGGATGGAGAAGCTTTGCTTAATGCAAGAAAATATTCTAGGAGGAAAATAGAGGAAACTCTTAAGGAAAATGAGTATATAATTAGTGATAAGGTCTTGAATTATAGGGTAAATAGTAATACAATATATATGGATGTATTTTATAAAGTATATTCTAATATAACGGGAATAAAAGAGATAGTGGGTGATAATAATGATTAAGGAGATTGTTCTAGAAATATTTGGTGGAGCATGGCCTATGATTGTTATTTTTACTATAATATTATCATCCACTAGAATAACTTATCTTATAGTAAAAAAAGAGAAATTTGTTTTATATAAAGAACTTTCTTATTTGCTATTTGTTATATATTTGTTAAGTTTATTCTATATAGTTACATTTCAAGATGATAATTATGGTACTTCTAACTTAGTTCCTTTTAAAGAAATGTTTAGATATAAAATAACATCTAGATTATTTGTAAAAAATATTATTGGAAATATCCTTCTTTATATGCCTTTTGGTTTTTTTATAACTGCATATATAAATGAAAGAAAAATATTTCCAACAGTTTTGTTAACTTTTATCTCATCTTTATCCATTGAATTAGTTCAACTTTTGATAGGGAGAGTATTTGATATAGATGACATAATGTTAAATTTGTTAGGTGGAATTTTAGGTGCGTGTATATATGTATGGCTTGATAGATTGAGGGACAAGTTACCTAATGCTTTAAATAAGGAGTGGTTTATGAATTTAATTATGATATTGTTATTATTATTTGCTGTTATTTATTTTACTAATTTGAGTGCTTATTTTTATAATATGGTGAAGTAATGATTAATGTTGAATATGCGAATGAAACAAAAGAAAAAATTATAGAGTTGAGTGAAATTAAGAAGTTAGTAAAATATGCAGTAAAATATATGAAATTAGATAATGTGGAATTTGGAATTATATTTGTTAATAATAAAAGGATTAGAGAGATAAATAAAGAGTATAGAAATATTGATAGAGAGACTGATGTAATAACGTTTAGGTTAGCAGATTATGAAGAAGTTATTTATGATAGAATTATGGTGTTAGGTGATATTTATATTTCATTAGATAAAGCAAGAAGTCAATCTATAGAGTATGGACATTCATATTTGAGAGAATTATCATTTTTGGTTATTCATGGATTTTTGCATCTTTTGGGGTATGATCATATGAATGAAGAGGATGAGAAGATAATGTTTAAATTACAGGAGGATATATTGGATGGCTATGGGATCAAAAGATAAGAAATATATAAGTATTAAAGAGGATTTTGAAAGAAGAAATCTTAATGCAAAATCTCTTATGAATGTAATTAGATATTCTTTAAATGGTATAAAATGTTATGCTGAAGATGGTAAGAGTTTTATTATTTATTCTTTTTCTAGTATTTTGGAAATAATACTTGGATTTGTTTTTGATGTGAATGGGCTTGAATGGATATTAATAATATCTATATTAGGTATAATTCTTGCTGTAGAATTATTAAATACAGGGATAGAAAAAACGTGTGATGCGATTACTAAGGAATATAATCCATTAATAAAAATAGCAAAGGATTGTGGTAGTGCAGCAACATTTGTGATATTTATAGTAGCACTTATTTTAAATATTATTATATTTTATCCAAAGATAGTTGCGTTATTTATTCCAACTTTATATTAGAGGTGTTTTATGCGAGATAAACTTTTAGAATTGTTAAAAAATAGTAAAAGTGATTATTTTAATTTTCCAGTAAGTGCTATTGTACTTTGTAATGATGGTAGGATGTTTTATGGTGTTAATGTAGAAACATCTAGTCCAAGTGCAGGGGTATGTGCTGAGAGAAATAGTTTATATAATGCGTTTGCTAATGGTGTTTTAAAGGATGATATAAAAGAGATACATGTAATGAGTAATAATGGGGTTTATCCATGTTTTATATGTAGACAGGCATTAGTAGATTTTTGTAATAGTGATGTTAAAATAGTAATTTATGATATTAATGGAAATATAAAAACTACAACAGTGGGTGAAATATGTACTTATGCATTTGGTAAAGGAGATTTATTATGAAAGCTGGTTTTGTAAGTATTGTAGGAAGACCAAATGTTGGTAAATCAACTTTATTAAATACATTAATTGGGAGAAAGATTGCTATAACATCTGATAAAGCACAGACAACTAGGAATAATATAATGGGAATATATCATGATAATGATTCGCAAATTATATTTATGGATACGCCTGGTATACATAAACCGAAAAATAATTTGGGTAAGGCACTTAATAGTAAGGCGTATTATACAATAAATGATGTTGATATAGTTGTACTTATAGTTGATATTACAGAGAGTTTTGGACCAGGGGATAAGTTTGTAATAGATAAGTTGAAGAATATTGATAAACCCGTTATATTAGTTTTAAATAAGATAGATAAGGTTAATAAGGAAGTAATTTTAAAGAAGATAAATCAATATAAAGATTTATATGATTTTAGTGAGATAGTTCCTCTTTCTGTTATAAGAAAAGAAGAGGTAGATATTCTTGTAAAAGTACTTAAAAAGTATCTTACTGATGATATAAAGTATTACGATGATGATTATATTACAGATAAATCAAATGAATTTTTTATATCGGAATATGTAAGGGAAAAAATATTGAGATATACTAATGATGAGGTACCTCATTCTATAACTTGTGTTACTGAGAATATAAAAGTAGGTAGGGATGCTACTGAGGTTGATGTTTTGATAATAGTTGAGAAAGAAAATATAAAGAAGATTATAGTTGGGCATCAAGGTGAGATGATAAAGAGAATAGGTATAGAATCTAGGAAAGATATAGAAAAATTGCTTGGTAGAAAGGTATATTTGAATCTGTTTGTTAAAACAGTACCAAAATGGAGAGATAAAGATAAGTATTTAGTTGAGTTTGGTTATAAAAATAATGAATAAAAATCGAAGTAAGTGTCCACCATATAGTATAAGAAAGGTGGACATTTATGACAAAAGAAGATGTTTGGAATTTATTTAAGATGACAGGAAATGTAAAATATTATTTAAAATACAAACAAATGATAAAGGAAGGAAAGTAGTATGAAAGATGTCTTAGGAATCATTCTAAAAGAAAGAAACTATGGCGAATCTAGTAAGATATTAGATGTGTTTACTAAGGAATATGGAATAATAGGTGTAATTTCTAAGGGATCTAAGAAAATAAAAAGCACATTAAGTGGTGTATCTACTAAGATGACATATGGAGTATTTCACATATATTATAAAGAGAACAAATTATCTACTTTAACAGGTGTAGATATTGTAAATCCATTTATGAATATAAAAAATAGTATAATAAATATTGGATATGCAACGTATTTATCTGATTTAGTATTTCAGGTAGTAAAACAAACTAATGCTCATAGTGAAATATTTGATTTATTTATTAATGCTTTAATAAAAATAAATGAGAATTATGATGCGCTTGTTATAACAAATATTATAGAATTAAAATTGCTTAGTTATTTAGGAGTAAGTCCAATATTAGATAAATGTTCTATATGTGGTAATGTAACTAATATAGTTACTTTATCTGCATTTAAACATGGTCTTTTATGTAAAAAATGTGTAACAAATGAAAGAATATTAGATATGAGAACAATTAAGTTTATAAGAATGTATTATTATTTAGATATATCAAAAATTAGTAAAATAGATATGGATAATAAAGTAAAGAATGAGATAGATGACTTTTTAAATGAATATTATAGTTCTTATACTGGGTTATATTTAAATTCAAAAAAGTTTATAGATGATTTAAAAAGGATAAATGTGTATGTATAATGGTACTTGACTATGTAGTTTATTTGAGATATACTTTAAACATATTTATTGATTAAATGCGATGACGAAGGTGGAAACTTCTAGCAATAATATAAGAGAGATTCCTATGAATAAGTAAGGTGGAACCGCCCATTAAGGGTCCTTACATTTAGTAGGAATTTTTTATTTTAAAGGAGGAAAAAGTTATGAAAATGGAAGACATCGTTAATTATTGTAAGCAATATGGGTTTATATTTCAGGGAAGTGAAATATATGGAGGACTTGCTAATACTTGGGATTATGGACCTTTAGGTGCAGAATTGAAAAGCAATGTTAAGAAGGCATGGCTTAAGAAATTTGTACAAGAGGATAAAAATAATGTTGGGTTAGATAGTGCAATACTAATGAATCCAAAGACATGGGAAGCATCAGGACATTTAAAAACATTTTCAGATCCATTAATAGATTGTAAAAGTTGTAAAACAAGACACAGAGCAGATAAATTAATAGAAGAAACTGGTGTAGATACATCTAGTATGACTAATGATGATTTGGTTAGTTATATAAAGGAAAATAAAATACCATGTCCAAAATGTGGAAAGTGTGATTATACAGATATAAGACAGTTTAATTTAATGTTTAAAACATTTCAAGGTGTAACTGAAGATTCTAAGAGTACAGTATATTTAAGACCTGAAACTGCACAGGGAATATTTACTAATTTTTTAAATGTACAAAGAAGTTTAAGAATGAAAATACCATTTGGTATAGGTCAAGTTGGTAAGAGTTTTAGAAATGAAATAACTCCAGGCAATTTTATATTTAGAGTTCGTGAATTTGAACAAATGGAATTAGAATTCTTTTGTAAACCAGGAACTGAATTAGATTGGTTTAAATATTATAAGAATTATTGTGAAAAGTTTTTAATTGATTTAGGTATAGACAAAGATAAATTAAGATTAAGAGATCATACTAAAGAAGAGTTAAGTTTTTATAGTAATGCAACAACTGATATAGAGTATAATTTCCCATTTGGATGGGGTGAATTATGGGGTATAGCAAGTAGAACAGATTATGATTTATCACAGCATCAAGAGTATTCAGGACAAAATATGGCTTATTTAGATCCAGATACTAATGAAAGATATATACCATATGTTATTGAACCATCTTTAGGTGTTGAAAGATTAGTGTTAACAGTATTATGTAATTCCTATAAAAAAGAAGTATTAGAAGATGGTAGTGAAAGAGAAGTATTAAAGATACACCCTTATTTAGCGCCTTATAAAGTATCTATATTGCCACTTGTAAAAAAATTGCATAGTGAAAAAGCAATGGAGTTATATAGAGAATTATCGAAAGAATTTATGGTAACTTATGATGAATCATCAAGTATAGGTAAGAGATATAGAAGAAGTGATGCGGTTGGTACTCCATTTGCGATAACTGTTGATGATGAAACATTAAATAATAATACAGTAACAGTAAGAAATAGGGATACTATGGAACAAGTTACTGTAAAATTAGATGAATTAGTAACTTATATTAGTGATAGAATAAAATTTTAGTTGATAAAAATATTTTGTTTATATATAATTAAGTTGGTGATGATATGAAAAAAAATGGTTTTACTTTAGTAGAATTACTAGCAGTTATTGCAATATTAATAGTATTAGTAACTTTAATAACACCAAATTTAATAAATTTATTAAAAGATAAAAAAGAAAAATTATATGAAATGACTATATCTGAAATAACAAGGGTTTCATCTGAATATGTTACAAGTAAACCAGAACTTTTAGAGGATAGTAGTTTTAGTATAGAACTTGAAACATTATGCGTTAATAAGTATATAGATTGTCCTATAATTGATCCGAGAGATAGAAGTGAAATAAAAGGACATGTAGATGTAACATATAATAATAATGCATATAGTTATACATTTATTAGAGAAAATTAGAATATATATAAAATCCATACATTACATTGTATTGGATTTTATTTTGCTTAAATAGAAAACAAACGTTCCCTTGACAAATAATGGGGAGGGGATGTATGATAGACGTATAGTATAAATATAGGGAGATAAAATATGAAAAAAAGTGGGTTCACGTTGATAGAATTATTAGCAGTTATAGCAATATTAGCAATAATATTAGTAA